>DATIKE010000390.1:0-11141 GCA_035477895.1 Phycisphaerae bacterium | reverse complement strand
CAAGAACTGTGCAGCCATGCACTGCACTATATGAGGAGGTCTGCCATGCGTGCACGACAGCTCACGTTGCATCCGATGACGGCGAAGAAGTCGTCACTACCCGGGGGGTTTCAGCACGATTTCGGCAGTAACGGCCGCACGCGGTCGGCCAGCAACCGATACCCCTCGGCGTTGAGGTGAAGCTTGTCCGCGACATACAACTCGTCGCGCGGCAAGCCGTCCGGTCCCAGGACCATGTCGAACGTTTCCAGGTATTGAAGGTACGGCCGTTCACGCGAGTACCGCTCGATCAGCGCGTTCAGCGCCTTGAAACTGTCCCGCTTTGCCCAGCCGGAGGGCGACGGACTGATCGAGATGTACACGATCCGCGTTTTCGGCAATCGCCCGTGCACCTTGGCCACGAACGCCTGGTAATCCGCGAGGACCTGTTCGGGCGACTTGCCCGCATTGATATCGTTGCCCCCGGCCCGCAGAAAGATCATCCGCGGCTCGTACGGGAAGATGATCCGCTCGGCGAAGTGGGTCGAATCCACGATGTGCGATCCGCCGAACCCCCGATTGATCACCCGATGTTCGGGAAAATCCTGCTCCAGTGTCTTCCACCGCCGGATCGTCGATGACCCGATGAAGAGTACCCCGCCTGTGCGCGGATGGTCAGTCCGGTCCATCGCCTCGTACGCGGCGATCTCCTTCTCCCACCTCGCAAAGTTGCGTTCAACCGCCCCGGCCGGCTTCGTCGCCACGGCGGGTCGGGTTTGATCCGCCGACCGCGTTTGATTGCACGCAGGCAAGGCGGCCAACGGCAGGGTGCAGAACAACAGCGTCGTTGCCGATCCGATGGTGAGCCTCATGCGTCTCCTCGCTCGCGCCGAAACGGGTGCCGATCTTCGTTAGTGGATCACGCGGCAACCCTCCCGGTTCGCGTCGAACGCACACCTGGTTTATGGCTTCTTGTCTTCGGATGCCACGTCGTGCGGGCGTCGGGGATGACCCAGGCGGGCGGGGTCGATCTGGCGGCTGTTGCTGCTGCTGCGGCCCCAGTTGCGCCGGGCGGCCCAGTCGAACAGCATCACGATCCGTTCCTGGTCCAAAACCGGGAACCTCATACTCAGGTCGCGCATGACTGCCTGGGCGTTGGACGTGTCAAAACGCGGCGTGTGCACCACCCGCGGCGTCAGCAGGTTATACTGGTCCCACAGCAGGGACTCGGCCGACGTGCACTTGCCCACGACCTCGTCGGGCGGAGCGAAGAAACCGCCGTGCAGGCCGAAGTAGTCCTCGTAGCACCGCTTGAACAGGTCGTTGGTCGGCGGCCGCGGGTTCGTCAGGTGGTAAATCCGCCCGTGGTACTGCGGCCGGATCGTGATCTCCGCGATCATCCGGGAAACAAAGTCGACCGGCACGACATTCTGCACGTCCTCCGGCTTGCCCGGAATGCGCAGTGGGATGTAGGTGCTCTGGCCGTTGTTCGGATCGTGGAACTGCTGCTTGAGCACGCCTACCAACCGGGCCAACTGGTAGAATCCCGCGAACTGCGTGGTGTAACCGGTCTCGGAATCGCCCACCAGGAAACTCGGGCGGAAGATGGTCAGGGTCCGGCCCGGTTGCCGCGACCACTGGCGGAACATGAACTCGGCCAGCCACTTGCTCTTCTCGTAGTCGGTCTGGAACTTCGGGGCCGGCTCGTGGAATACCTCCGCGATCGCGCCGTCGTTCCATCCGCACACGTAGGCCGTGCTCACCGACAGCACGTCGCGCACGCCGTGGCGATCCGCCCATTCCGTGACCGCCCGGGCACCCTCGACGTTCGTGCGGTACGGGTCGCCCTGCGGATCACCGTTCACGAACAGCTCGAGGCTGGCGGCATTGTGCAGGATATCGTCGGTATGGCCCCAGGCGGGCTCCGGCAGGGCGTCCGGCAGCGTGCCCTCGACAAAGACAAGCCGGCCGCTTTCGAGACAAGGCCGGGCGTCCAGGCCAATCTCGTTCAGCACCTGCAAGAGTCGCTCGCGGCGTTCGGCCAGCGGCGACCGCAGGATCGCCACCACCCGGCGCCCCCGGCTCAGCAGGTCGCGTAGGACGAAATTGCCCAGGAAGCCGGTGGAACCGGTCATCAGGGTCGTTCGAGGGTGTTCGGATTTCATGCTGCCTGCGCTTTGCTGCCACCCTCCAGGGTGACCGACAAGATTCGGCTACAAACCGGCATATCGTACAGAATCCCGATTCAGACGCAACCTTTTACCTGGGATGGGCCTGTGAGGGCAAGACCGCCGATCCATTATCCCGGGCCAATCACTTGACGCTGAGAGGCGAACGGCGGTACGGTCACGTCCAGAAATCAGTCCATCTGGGGGAGAAGTCCGCATTGACATGCGAATGCTTCAGGATCAAGACACCAACCGACGTTTTCTCGTGTGCGGCCGCCGGCTTTGGCCGGTCGGGATTAGAGCCTATCCCAAAACCCGTGTGGGACCGGCTTCCAGCCGGTCGGATTTCAGGGTTTTGGGATGGGCTCTTATTTGCAGCGTTGCTCTGGCGGCTTTGGCCGGCTGCTTCCAGGAGACCGCCTTTCCACTGCGGCCGGGTGATTTCCGCCGCATCTCGGCCTGCCCGGCCACCGCGCCCGGCGACGCTTCCGGGGAGACGACCCGCCAATGGCTGGCTCGGGCGGCCCGTGACCTGTCGCCGCTCCTGGAGCCCGGCCATCAGCGGTATATGGTCACCGAGGACATGGTCGACGAGCAAGGCCGGCCACGGGACGTTTTCACCTTCCTGTGCCGGCCCGAAGCCCACCTCAACAAAATAATCCCGAACTACTACGGCTTTCTCCACACGGTGCAGGGGGCCAGCACGAGCTGGGCTGTCGGCCGGGAGCCGCCGCCGTGGCCGGGGTTCCGGCAGGTGTGGATTCCGGTGGCTGACCACGTCGAGTTGTCCGGCCGGCTGGGTCTGGCCGAGAAAGACGGCGCCGTCCAGCCGGCCGACTGCATCGTCCTCCTGCCCGGCCTGTTTGGCGATAACGGGGTGGCTCGCACGCGCGACCTGGCTGCCGCCCTGCGCGACCACGGTTTCCACGTGCTGGCCCTGGAACTCCGCGGCCACGGCCAGACCGATCGCCGGTACCCGAACGTCTTCTACACCTTCGGCGTCCTCGAATTTCAGGATCTCTTGCGGGTTTCCGAGTGGTTGCAGGACACATACCCGCAGGTCCGACGCACGGGATTGGTCGGCTGCTGCTGGGGCGGAAACATCGGCATGCTGGTCGCGTGGTACGACGCCCGCGGACCCGACGATCCCGGCATCGGACCTGTGCTTGCCCGGCACCTGCCCCCACCCTCGCTGCGGCGGCATTACACGGCCGGCGTCATGGCGTTTTCCGCTCTACTGGCGTGGGAGGCGATGATCGACGAAACCGAGACGCCGCAGAACCCGCTCGACAAGCCGGTCGTCGCCTACTTGCAGAGGCTCATCCGCGAGCGGATGGAGATGAAGCGCCACCCGTCGGTGTGCGGAAAGCTCCGCGTGCTGATCGACTACGAGTTCTGCCGGTCGGAGTTGACCAGCGAGTTTCCGATAGACGAGGCTTACCTTGCCCTGCGGCTGGTTCCGTACAAGGATCGCCCCTGCCCGCCGAAGATGGAGTCCGCCCGCGTGCCCGTGCTCCTGGTCCACGCAGTCAACGACATGTTCGCTTCGCCCCAGGCGGTCGCCGAGTTCGCGGCCGCGACCCGTAATCCCAATGTGGCTACCCTGATGCTCCGGGCCGGGGGACACGTCGGGTTCTTCGCGTGCAATTCGGCCTTCACCTACAGCCTGATCCTGAACTTCTTCGACCCGCAGCGCGGACCGGCTGCCTGCACCAAGTGAAGGCTGAAGGGATTATTTCAACATGTATATCAACAGCCTGACCCAGGCGCGGACGGCCGTTGTGGCCTGGGAAAACACTGTGCCTCGCTCAGGCGGCTCGTTGATGGACGCCACCACCACGCTGCTCAATTCGATGATCCAGGAGATGAAGAGTGCCCTGGACACCTGCCCCGGTGATCCCAACAAGCTGAGGCCCGGCTCGTGCGGCTGCGGTCTGCCCGACTTCGATCCGAGCGGCCTCCTCTATGACTCGGACACTGACGGCATCAACGATGCCTGTGACAACTGCCCGCTGGTTCACAACCCCGGCCGGGAAGACCTGGACGGGGACTGGGAGGGGAACGTGTGCGATGCGGATATGGATGGCGATGGTTATTGCAATGAGTCCGACAACTGCCCAATGAACGCCAACGCCGATCAAACGGATTCGGACAACGATGAGGTCGGCGACGCATGTGATGCGTGCCCTCGAACGATTCCTGAAATCGTCGTGGATGGTTCCGGGTGTCCGCCGCTCATGGTGGCCGATTTCGATCGCGACGGCGATGTCGATCTGGAGGACTTTGCCCGCTTGCAGTCGTGTCTGAGCGGGACGAACGTCGCCCAGGACAACACTGCCTGCCAGAACACCAAGCTCGACGGAGATACCGACGTGGACCTGGTGGATTTAAGCATCCTCCTCGGCTGCATGGGCGGATCACATACGCCCGGCGGCTGCTTGGCGCCCTGACGGGCTCGCGCGGCCGGTCCGGTTTGGTGTCGCGTGGAGATGCATCCGCGGGATGCGGTGGTCGTCTTCAACCCGCCGCTGCGTGTTCACTGCGAGCCAATCCTGGTGAGATGATCGGGGGCCCTTTTTGGGGTGGCGGTCTTGATTTGTTTCGACAGGTCAACGCCGTCCATGGATGGGATGCGCTTGAGCCGATCGGCCTCGCCGAGCAATCCGATGATGGTCGGCGCCACGTCCACGAGCCGGCTGTACGGAATACTGCCGCCGGCCGGTAAATCCGGCCCGGCCCAGAGTTGCACGACGTGCATGTCCCGGCGAAGGCACGAGCCGTGCCCGCCGCGCCAATGGTTGCTGAACGCCGCCTCGTCCGCGGCGAACAGCACGCAGTCGCCCATCCGCGGCGAATCGAACATCTCGACCACCTGGGGTACGAAGTCGGGCCTTGCGGCCTCGGCGGTGGCGGCCAGCCACTCGCGCGAGGTGTGCCAGCCGGCTGCAACGAACGCGCTCAGCCGCCCGTCCTGCTCGTAACCCAGCGGATCGCCTGTCAGTTCGGTTATTCGGAACGTCTTGATGCCGTCGTTCGCCCTCCGCTCGATCGCCGCGGAGCCTCGCGACGACAGCACCCTCACGCGGTCCGGCCCGTCGCGAAAGACCGCGCAGTCGACGGCCGGTATATCGATGAGCGAGGGCGAACCCGTCAGAAATGCCTCGATCTCCGCCGGTTCGGGGGCCTTCTGCCAGCCGGCCCGGCCGCGAATGTGAATCGAGGCCGCCCGGTCCGAGCCGATGGCCAGGAATACGTCATAGTGGTCCAGTTCCCGGAGCCGCCGGCCGTAGTCGATGCCGGTCAGCGGCTCGCAACGCACGCGAAGACGGCGGTGGGATTGCAGCCATTTTTGAAGATCATTGATGCGGTCCGGACGCACCGGCGACATGCCGTGGTCGCTGACCAGGATGAAGTAGGTGCGATCCTTCAGGCCGGCGTTCTCGATGGCATCGTCGATCCGGCCGACGATGGTGTCGATGTTCTCGATCGCCTCGGTGTACAGCGGCGCGTCGGGTCCGTGAAGGTGCCCGGTCTCGTCGACGCCCGAGCCGTATATGAGCAGGACGCTCGGCCAGCGTTTGACCTGGTTGGCGACCGCCGCGGCCTCGGTCAGTCGGTCGCACATCAGCCGATCCGACGTGATAAACGCCCCCAGGCCGAAACAGAACGCCGAAAGACCTGCCAGGTCGATCGAGTGCGTGACGCCGCGGCGCGTGTGGCAGTGGATGTTCAGCGTGAACAGGTCGCCGAGGATCTCGAACAGGGTGGGACCTGCCAGGTGCTCATTGGATTGGAGATAGGTCGGCAGCGTGAGATAGTAGACGGAATCAAGCGTCTGCCGATCGAGCCACAGGTTGCCGGTGATGCCGTGTCGGCCGGCGAACCGGCCGGTGATCAGTGATGCTCCGTTGATGTAAGTCTGCGACGGGAGCGTGTCCACCCCGTTTTCGACGGTGACGCCGCCGTCGACAAAGACGCGTTTGATGTTCGGCAGGCGCCCGGAGGCCAGCAGATCGTCGAATCGCTGGTGGTCCATACCGTCGGCCCAGAGAACGATCGCGGATCTGGTCGGCAGATCGACCTCCGGCTGAAGGTTCAGACGCAGGGGCGAGTCGATCGCGCAACCGGAATGGATCAACAGCGTCGAGGCGGTGAATGCGGTCAGCCCTTTTTGAATCCGTCTCCGCAATCTCGTCAGAATCTCGACGACGGTACTCATGTTGCCTTCTGTTTGGCGGCGTCCCAGGTGATTTTGCGGCCGGCCCTGTAGGCCAGATTGGCCAGGTGGCTCGGCAGCAGCGACGTGTGGCCGAGTTCCACCGGCGCGTTCGGCGTTTTGCCCGTGCGGATGCACTCGATCCAGTTGGCGTAGTGGCTGCCGTCCTCGGCCGGGATTTCCAGTACCGGTTTGTCCGGCTGACCCTCGTCAAAAACCACCACGTCGTTGCCCCGGACCTCGAGCGTCTGTTTCGTGCCGTAAAGCGTCAGTCCGGTGCCGATCCGGCCGTTGCCGAACTGGCTGGTGAACGTCACCACGTGTGTGCCGTAGTCCCAGACCGCTTCGACAACGTCCGGGGTTTCCCAGTTATCGAAGATGCACACATTACCGTGACAGACGGCCGACTTCGGCACGCCGGCACCCGTCAGCAGATGAACGATGTCCATCACGTGCACGCCGACGTCGGTCACCAGGCCCCCGGCGTAGTCCCAGTACCATCGCCAGGCGAAATAGCGGTGCGAGTCGTAGGGGTGCTTCGTCGCGCAGGGTTCCTCGAACTGTTTCCAGTCGACCTGCTCCTCCGGCAGGCCCTTGAGCACGAACGGGTCGCCCTTGACCGACCAGTTGCGGGTGTCGTAGCAACGGACGAAGACGATCCTGCCCAGGTGGCCCTCGTCGATGTACGCCTTGGCCTTGAGGTACTGTTTCCCGCTGCGCCGCTGGGTGCCGATCTGGATCGTCAGTTCCGGATGCTTCTTGGCGGCCGCGACCATCTCCAGGCCCTGCTCGAACGTGTGGCTCATCGGCTTTTCCTGGTATATGTGCTTGCCGGCCGCCAGCGCGTCCACGAACGGGCGATAATGCCAGTGATCGGGGGTCGCGATGATGACCGCGTCGATGTCCTTTCGGTCCAGCAGTTCACGGTAATGGCCATAACGCTCGATCTTGCCGCCCTTGCGGCCCTCGCCGGTGAGCTGCTTGTCGATCCGGGCGCCGGCCTCTTCCATGCGGAAGGCGGCCACGTCGCACAGGGCAACGCAGTCCACGTTTGGGGCACTCAGCGTGGCCAGAATACCCGCCATCCCGCGCCCGCCGCTGCCGATCAGGCCGACCGCGATCCGGTCATTTGCCCCGATTTTTCGGGCTGCCGAGGCTGCGGTCTGGCCGGTCAGGATCGATCCGGCGCCCGCTGCGGCGGCTGCGGCCATCGACCGGGAGAGAAAGGTCCGTCTGGAATATGGAGCGGTCCACTTCATCGCGATTCTTCCTGACAATTGTGTCTCTCGAACATCCAAGGCCGACCGGAGCGACACCCGGCCGGTTACGGTGGGGCTATTGTACGGGGCAGTCTCCTGGTGTCACGTTCGCTTGCGCCGCCAACCCTACTCTGAAGTCCGATGATCGAGTTGGGCAGCATTCGGCGGTAAACGTCGGCGTGGGCGCGCGCGCATCGTTGCCAGGTGAATCGGCTTGCCCGGTCGAGGCCCTCCGAGCGGAGTCGCTCGCCCAGCCCGGGGTCGTCCAGTATCCGGTTCATCGCGTCAGCCAACTCACGGACGTTCCGCGGATCGACGAGCAGGCCGGCGTTGCCGACGACCTCGGGCAGCGAGGCGAGTTGGCTGGTGATGACCGGCGTGCCGCAGGCCATGCATTCCAGCGGGGGCAGGCCGAAACCCTCGTACAGCGTGGGCCAGACCAGGGCGCGGGCCCCGACATAAAGCCGGGCGAGGGTTTCGTCGTCCACGTAGCCGAGGATGCGCACTTGTCCGACGAGGCCATGGCCGGCGATCCAGTCGTTCACGGTCTGTCGGCCCCAGCCGGTGACGCCGGCCAGCACAAGCGAGGTTTGCCGCCTCATAAAGGTCGAGAGAAGCGCATAGCCCGCCAGCAGGCCGGCGACGTTCTTTCGCGGCTCAATGGTGCCTGCGTACAGGAAGTATTCTGTCGGCCAGCCGCGATCGGCCAGCCAGGACCGCACTTCCTCCGCGGGCCGGGGATGGAATACCGCACGGACTCCAAGGGGGATCACGGTGATACGT
Source organism: Phycisphaerae bacterium (assembly GCA_035477895.1). Lineage (GTDB taxonomy): Bacteria > Planctomycetota > Phycisphaerae > UBA1845 > PWPN01 > JAPKGY01. The sequence goes on along the minus strand of DATIKE010000390.1, from coordinate 2,736 downwards.
TCCGCCGGCAGGCCGAGGAGGTCGACCATTTCCCGTTTGGTGAACTCGGAAACAGTAATGAAATGAGTGGTTCGCCCGATGCCCGCCCGCAGATCCCTGTCGTACCAGCGGACGCGGTCGGGCGGGTGCCACTCGGGATGACGGAGCACGGAGAGATCATGGAAGGTGGACACGATGGGGCCGGCCCATGGGGCGGGGATGTGATTGGGTTCGTGGTAGAGTCGGCAGCGTTTGAGCCGGCCGGCCAGGCGAAAACCGGCATTGTAGAGGTTCAGGGCCGCACGCCGGAGCCGCCAGGGCGGCCTGCGATCGAGAGATTTCTCGTGGGTCGGGCGGGCGGAAAAGCCCCGATTCCGGGCCAGAACATTCCGATAAAAGGGGAAGATCTCCAGGTCCGGGGCTTCATTGGGGAGGTGGTCAAGCAACTGGGCCACGTAATGGCCGACGCCGGTGCGCGGTCCGCGCAGGCAACGGTCGTTGAGGATTATCCGTGGGGGGTGCATGGTCGGCGACCTTAGCCTGGCGGGGGCCCGGGTTCAAGATGACCGGGTCGGCTGGCCGATGCATCCCGGGCGGTTGACATGGACGGCTGGTGCGGTCTAAATGTCAGGGTGGGCGAAGGTCCGGACCCTCGAAGTTCTCGAAAATTTCGTCTCAAGGCCGTCTCCCGGCGGATCAGGAGTGATGGATTCATGATTTCTACACGGCTTGTCCGGGCTGCCCGCTCGGCGGCGGCGGTGGCTGTCGGATGCCTGATATGTACGCTGGCGTGCGGCCTGCCCGGCTTCCTGGTCAATAACACGATCACACTGGGCGGCGCGACGCCGGGTGGTCGGGGCAACCTCCATATGACGGTGATCAACAACACGCCCTACTTCGTGAGCTTCATCTTCGGTGCCTTCGATCCACTGGACGAGACCCGCGTGCCCGCGACCATGCAGTTCTTTGCTGACGACGAGCATCCCGACGATCGCATCGAGCCGGGCATGACCACCGCCACCTTCACGTTCGTCTGCAACCGCAAGGTCAGCCTGGGCGACCGCGACCTGATCAACGCGATCCGCGACCGCGACTCCGAGGCCGACCTTGAAGCGCTCACGGAGGGAGTCACCTTCTCCGACAAGTTGCTGAGCGATCCGGACGCGAAGCAGTTCACGCTCAACGGCGTGCCGAACCAGACGCAACTGCACGGGGTAAACTATCAGTGCGAGTCGCTGGTCGTCTTCACCTTCGAGCAGGACGCCTCGCAGCCCTTCGGCGTGCGCATCGACGTGGACGTGATCCTGCCTTAAGACACGGCTGTCCGCGCCCGCCCGTTGGCCCGACCGGGATTGCCTTCCTACAATCGTACCTCGGTTTGAAAGTGTGCCCTGTCCATGTTGTGAGGAGGTTGCGCCATGGTGATGGTGTGGTCCACTATGCTTCCCCTGGGGACAAAGGCTCCGGATTTCTCGCTGCCGGATACCGGCGGCAGGGCGGTATCGCTTGGAGATTTCAAGGATGCTCCGGCGCTGCTGGTCATGTTCATTTGTAATCACTGCCCCTACGTCAAGCACGTCCGGGCCGAGTTGGCGCGGCTGGGCCGCGAATACCAGGCCAAAGGCGTCGCGATCGTGGGCATCAATTCCAATGATGCCGATGCCTACCCCGACGACAGCCCCGAGGCGATGCGGCGCGAGGTCGCCGACGCCGGCTACGTATTCCCGTACCTCTACGACGAGACCCAGGAAGCGGCCAAAGCATACTCCGCGGCCTGCACGCCGGATTTCTTCCTGTTCGACCGTCGGCAGCGGCTGGTCTATCGCGGGCAGCTCGACGACAGCCGGCCCAAGAGCGGAAAACCGGTCACCGGAAAGGATCTCCGGGCCGCGCTGGACGCCGTGCTGGCCGACAAACCGGTGCCCGAGCCGCAGATCCCCAGCGCGGGCTGCAACATCAAGTGGAAGCCGGGAAACGAACCGGACTATTTCGGTTGAGCGGCCGCCGCTGATGGGTGGGGCGAACGGGCGAGCGGATCGTACAGCCGATTGTCGTTGGACAGAAAGCCCGTCCCGGGCGCGGGCTCCTTGCCCTCGCCGTTGCTCGTGCATCGCCGGTTCCACGCGCTCGCGTGGCCGTCGCAGAAGGCGACGTTGGTCCTTCCGAGGTGTCGATAACCCTGCGTGCCGGCGGTTCGATGGTCGAGATCGTCGCCGCCGCCCGCGAGGTCCTTCCACGGGGCCCGCATGAATTTGTTGGCCCCGTCGGCGAATTCGCCGTCGCCGAAGATCGCGCACTCGGCCGGCCTGCGCACCTGGGTGAAGACGATCGGGGCCTCGATCGGCTCGCCCTGGCCGTGGCCGATGTAGCTGGTGTTGTAGTTGTAGCCGGTGTACGGATCGCCGGGCGATTGGGCGTTGCCCTCGAACAACGGGCACTGGTGGACCTCGGCATGGGTCGTTCCCATCCAGAGCAGTCCCGGCCGCACGGTTTGCGTGCGGGTCACCTTGTCCATGATAGTGGTGAAATCCCACTTGTAGTGCATTTTGCGGGTCGGCTCGTTGATCATGTACTGAGAGATCGGGTAGCGGTCGCGGTGGAGCTGGGTGTAGGTCTGGGCGGCCAGCAACATCTGCCGCAGGTTGCTCAGGCAGACGGCGCCGGCCGCCGACTGGCGTGCCCGGGCGAACGACGGCAGCAGGATCGCCGCCAGCAGGGCGATGGTCGCCGCCACGACCAGCAGCTCGATGAGCGTGA
>DATIKE010000389.1:0-6963 GCA_035477895.1 Phycisphaerae bacterium | reverse complement strand
CGGCATACGCCAGCCAGTCGTGGTGGACCTGCTCGGTTCGGCCCCAGGCCTCGGGGGGCAGCCGCCGGTCAAGAGACCGCAGCAATTCGCGGGCGACCGCTGTCCGGTCTACCGGATGGTGCGTCGCCAGTTCCAGCGAGGTGGCGGATTCGCGGATTTCGGGGGGGAAATGACCGGCATGTTGCAGGCAGTTGATCCCGATGCCGACCACCCAGGCCCGCGTTCGGTTGTCGAACGCCCGCGTCTCAATCAGGATGCCCCCGACCTTGCGTTCGGCGATCCGCAGGTCGTTGGGCCACTTGATGGCCGGCGTGACGTCCGTCGCCTGCCGGATCGCGTCACAGGCCGCCACTGCCGCCACGTGCGTCAGCCACGCCGACGTTCGCTCCTCAAGTAACGGATGCGGCCCTCCTTCCCCCAGGGAGCCGGGAGCAGAAGCCCCCGCGGCGCCCGAAGTAACGGCATCCCGTTTGGGTTCGATCAGGACGATGCTGCACAGGACGCTCGCGCCGCGGGGTGACAGCCAGATCGCGCCGAGGCGTCCCCGGCCGGCCGTCTGGGCGTCGGCCAATATCGCCAGCCCGTCCGCGTCCGGCTCCGCCGCCTGCATGGCCAGCGTATTCGTGCTTTCGGCCTCGGCCACCACGGTGATTCGCCGGCCGACCCGCCGAGGGGTCCAGCCGGCAAGCAGTTCATCGGCCGTTATCGATGGGTCGCGTTTGTCTTCCGCCATGACCGCACACGTTATGCGCCGACCCCATTGTGTGCAATTCCTGCCCGGGGACACCGGCTCGGGTTCGTACGAGCTCAGACGAAGCAAACTCGCCGAAGTCCGCTCGGGACTCCGATACCCCGCTGAAAGATCACGGACCCCGCCAGGGTGGCGGTTGTTGCTCCGACGGTCAGCACACGCGGAAGCAGACGGCGCTGTTGATCGACAGGCCGGGGCGGTAGTGGTGGATCTCGACCGGTTCGAGGCCGGCGCGGTCGGCCGCGGCCAGAAGCTCGGAGGTCCGGATGGCGCCGCGGCACTTCGGCTCGCGGCAGAGGACCTTCCGGACGAACCGGCGGCTCCAATAGGTCAGGCTGGCGCGGTTGTAGAAGGAGAGGATGACGTATCGGCGGGCCAGACGCCGTGCCTGTCTCAGGACAATGTCGCGGTCCTCGGGCGTGCGGCAGTGATGGAACAGCCGCCAGACGAGCACGATGTCCACGCCGGCCGGGTTGATCGGCGGGGCGGCCAGGTCGCAGCAGAGATCGCCCAGCACGTGGCCGTTGGGCCCGAGTCGCCGGGCGTGGGCCACCATCTGATAGGACAAGTCGGCGCGGATCAGCCGGTGCCCGCAGGACGCGATCAGCTCGCTGAACCGCCCTGTTCCGCACGGCAGGTCCAGTACCGTCGCGCCCGGTTCGCACAAACGCAGCCAGCGGGCGACCAGTTCCTGCTCCGTGTCGTAGTGACGGAAACGCTTGCGGTCGCGGGTCTCCGCGTAGCGGAACTCGGCGTCGGGAAGCTGCCAATGCCCGGCGTACTTGGCGAGGGATGAGCCCGCGCCGCTTCTCTCGGGATGACCGTTGCTGTCCGTATGCATGACGAGCGGACTCTAATCCGAGACGTTCATGTCGGCAACCATCAATGTGATCATATGTCGTGGATTGTTTGACCGGCTCATGGTTGGGGCATGTGGAGACATTGAGCCGGAGGTGATATCATGGCGGGCCGGCGCCGGGCCATTTCCATGTGAGACGGCCAGAGGGAGAACGGACGATGAAGCTGCGATGGACTTTCATTGCGGCGGCGGTGGCGGCAGGCGGGGCTGCGACGTGGGCGGCGGACAAGCCGGCCACGAACCTCGTGTTCATCATGACCGATGACCAGGCGGTGTGGTCGATGGGCTGCTACGGGAACCCGGAGGCCCGCACGCCGACGCTCGACCGCATGGCGTCGGAGGGTATCCGGTTCACCCGGGCGTACGCGACCATTCCGGTCTGCTCGCCCAGCCGGGCGACGTTCCTGACCGGGCGCATCGCGTCGCAGCATGGCATCCACGACTGGATCAAGTGGGAAAACATGGGCGAACGGGCCCGGTACGCGATGCAGGGCGAGGTGCTGCTCAGCGACACGCTTTCGGCACGCGGGTACACCTGCGGGCTGGTGGGCAAGTGGCACCTGGGTGACAGCCTCCACCCGCACGCGGGTTTTTCCTACTGGTTCGCCCTTCCGCAGGGCTCGGGCGCCTACAACAACGCGCCGATGTGCTGGCAGGGCGAGGTAATCGACGTGCCCGGGTACATCACCGACGGCATCACCGACCACGCCCTGAAGTTTATGGAGGCCAACAAGGATCGCCCGTTCTTCCTGTTCGTGTCCCACCCCGCGCCGCACAGTCCATGGACCGGGCACCCGCAGGACCTCGTCGACGAGTACATGAAGTGCCCGTTCGATTCGATCCCCAAGGAGCCGCCGCACCCGTGGATTTCTTCCAATGAGAAGCAGCTCGGCAGCAAGCCGACGCTCGCCCAGTACTTCGCCGCCGTCAGCGGCGTGGACCGGAGCGTGGGCCGCATCCTCAAGGGGCTGGACGACCTGAAGCTGGCCGACAACACGCTGGTGGTTTACACAAGCGACCAAGGCTACAACTTCGGCCACCACGGCCTGGTGGGCAAGGGCAATGCGTCGAACCCGCGGAACATGTACGACACGTCGATGCAGATTCCGCTGATCTTCCGGCAGCCCGGTCGCGTGCCCGGGGGGGCGGAAACGGACGCCATGTTCAGCGCGTATGACTTCGTGCCGACGGTGCTGGATTACATGGGTCTGCCGCCGTCGTCGGGACGAAACCTTCCGGGAAAGAGCTTCGCACGTGTCGTGCGTGGAGAGGACAGAAAGGGACCGGTCGACGCGGTGTTCGGCGAGTACGGCCGGGCCCGCATGATTCGCACCGACCGCTGGAAGCTCGTGCACCGCGCCGACGGCGGCCCCGACGAGTTGTACGACCTGCAGGCCGACCCCGGCGAGAAGACCAACCTGGCCGACAAGCCCGAACTCCGCAAAACCTACGTCGAGTTGCGGACCCGGATCTTCAAATGGTTCGAGCAGTGCGTCGAGGCCGGCCGCGACCCGGTAGGGCAGGAGTATCTGCCGGTGTCGGACGGCAAGTGATGTGTGGCCAGGGTGCATCGTAGCAGCTCGGGGACCGGGGGGGGGTAGAGTGGTTCGGGAGCATCCTGTACAAAAACTCAGGGGGCGGCGTCGAAACGGGGATCGCGCCAAACAACCTGCGAAGGGAGGATGCGAATAGGATGAATAGCTGAAACCCTTCAGAGAGGCCCTGTGGAATGAGCCCACCCTGGAGAGCGTAGCCAGAACATGGAAGCAGAGGGCAGCACGGGGGCGCACCTGGTATTGACTTGGTGATTGGGCGGCGGTAGGCCTGAAGGGATGCCCGGAACTGCAAGAGCGGCCCCGAACGGGCTGGCGCGACACAACTACCCCTCATGAAACATGCGGGTCAACCGGCCGGTTTTATCTTCTCTTTTGGAATCAGCCTTCGCAGTGCGGCGAGATTAAGCCGATCCAGGTCCCGGCCCCGGGGGTCGGTGCCCTTGGGTGTTTCGAGGATCATGGGCCGGCCGAGAAACCGTGTATCGTTGACCAGTCGGCCGAACGCACCCCGGCCGAGGGCGTGTTTTCCGATCTCGCCATGGCGATCGCGTCGGGAGCCCAGCGGTTTGAGCGAATCATTCAGGTGGAAGACGGCCACGCGGTCCAGGCCGACGGTGCCGGCCAGTTCGTCGAGGGTCTTTTCGTAACTCTCATCGGTGGTGAGGTCGTATCCGGCGGCGAAGATATGGCAGGTGTCGACGCAGATACGGACGCGGCCTGGCTCGCGCGTCCGGCTGATGATGTCAGCCAGGTGCCCGAAACGGTGGCCGAGGCAGGTGCCCTGGCCGGCCGTGGTTTCGAGAATCGTGTGCGTCGCGAAGCCGGGCGTTCGCTCGTGGATGCGATCCAGGGCCTTGGCAATCCGCCGCAATCCCCACGTATCCCCTTTGCCCATGTGTGAGCCGGGATGAATGACCAGCCCGATCAGGCCCAGCTTCTCGCACCGCCGCAGTTCGCCGACGTAGGTGCTGATGCTCCGTCGCCACAGGGGGCCGTCGGGTGACGCCAGGTTGATCAGATACGTCGCGTGCGCGACGACAGGGCTGATGCCTGTTTCATCGAGCGCCTTTTGCCATGACCGAAGATCGGCATCGGTCAGCGGGGGCGCCCGCCATTGCCGCTGGTTCTTCACGAAGATCTGCAGACAATCGCAGCCGACCTCCGCCGCACGTCCGATGGCCAGATGCAACCCGCCGGCGATCGACATGTGGGCGCCGAAGCGACGCTGTTCGGGTGGAAGCCGTTTCCTGGCCGTGCTCACCACATTATTCCCCGATGATCTTCACCAGGACACGTTTCTTGCGCCGGCCGTCGAACTCGGCGTAGTGGATCTGCTCCCAGGGGCCGAAATCGAGCTTGCCGCCACTGATCGCCACGACGACCTCCCGCCCCATGACCTGCCGCTTGAGATGGGCGTCGCCGTTGTCCTCGCCGGTTTCGTTGTGGCGGTAGCGGGAGATGGGCTCGTGGGGGGCCAGCTTTTCGAGCCAGTCGTCATAGTCGGCGATCAGGCCGGGTTCGGCGTCGTTGATGTAGACGCCGGCGGTGATGTGCATGGCGTTGACCAGGCACAAACCCTCCTTGACGCCGCTTTCGCGGACGCACTGCTCCACTTGGTTGGTGATGTTGATGTAACCCCGCCGGTGCGGTGTGTTGAACCAGAGTTCCTTGCGATATGATTTCATGGGGACCGCCCCTTCATGTGAGTCGCGTGAGGATTGTTCGTATTGCGTCAACCGCACTGAGAATGTCAGGCCGGCCGACGTTGAGATGCGTGACCGCCCGGAGGGTGTCTTTTCGGTCGAGCATCAGCACGCCGCATTCCCGGGCCTTGTCGCAGAGTTGCCGGGCGGGCATGGCGGTGACGCGGAAGTTGACGATGTTGGTCTCGACGCGTGGCAGATCGACCTCGATGCCGGGCAGATCGGCCAGCGCCTCGGCCAGCAGGCGGGCATTGGCGTGGTCGTCCTTGAGGCGGTCGCGGTGATGTTCCAGGGCGTACAACGCGCCGGCGGCGATGATGCCGGCCTGGCGCATCCCGCCTCCGAACATCTTGCGAAACCGCCGGGCCCGGACGATAAACTCGGCCGACCCCGCCAGGGCCGACCCGACCGGCGCGCCCAGTCCTTTCGAGAAGCATACGCTGACCGAGTCGAAGTGGCTCGCGTAATCGCGCTCGGAAACGCCGGTGGCGGCTGACGCGTTCCAGAGGCGGGCTCCGTCCAGGTGCGTGCGCAGACCGGCCTCGCGAGCGGCGGTGGTTACCTCGCGGATCGTTTCGATCGGCCAGACGCTCCCGCCACCGAGGTTGTGCGTGTTCTCGACGCAGACGAGCTTCGTGTGCGGATAGTGCTCGTTCCGCGGTCGGAGCAGTCCCAGCACGTCGGCGGCGGAGAAGATGCCGCGCTCGGTCGGGATCAGCCGGCACATGACGCCGGAAAGGGCGGCCGGCCCGCCGGACTCGAAGAAGTAGGAGTGCGTGTTGGCATCCAGGATGATCTCGTCGCCCGGCTCGGTGTGGGTGCGGATGGCCGTCTGGTTGGCCTGCGTGCCGGTCGGCATGAATACCGCCGTCTCCTTGCCGAGGACTCCGGCGACCCGTTCCTCGAGCGCGTTGACCGTCGGGTCCTCGCCGTACACGTCGTCGGCGACCTCGGCATTGGCCATCGAACGCCGCATCGCCGGTGTCGGTCTGGTCACGGTGTCGCTTCGCAGGTCGATCACGATGCATGACTCCCCTGTCGTGAATGCGATCATGTTAGCACAACCTTTTACGCAGGGGTATGATGCTCGCCGGGCGGAGGCGACGCGTATGGGTTCCCGCGCGGGGGAAAGCGCCCGCCGTTTATTCACGGCGGGCCAAGGGTCGTCGGACTGAACTTGCGGGACCGGCTTCGCCGCCCCGGCGAGCAGGCAGCCGGTCGATTGGACCGGCAAGATGCCGGCCCCATACAAGGTTGTGTTGGAGTTCCTCAATAATCAGCAGCCAGTCGAGGTAGAGCGATGAAGGACATCGTTGATGTTGAACGCCTCCGGAGGAGTGTTCGTGATATTGTGGACCGCGCGCCGGTTCTGGACATGCACACGCACATCTACGCCCCCCCGTTCGGCGAGCTGCTGCTGTGGGGTATCGATGAGCTGCTGATCTACCACTACGTGCTGGCTGAGATGTTCCGGACGGCTCCATTGCCGTACGATCGGTTCTGGGCGATGAGCAAGACCGGGCAGGCGGACTATATCTGGAAGCATTTGTTCGTCGAGCGATCGCCGGTCTCCGAAGCCTGCCGGGGCGTGCTGACCCTGCTGCACGCGCTCGGCGTGGACACTTCATGCCGCGACCTCGGCCCGATCCGACGCTTCTTCGCGGCGCAGACCGTCGAGAAACACGTGGCCCGGGTATTCGAGTTGGCCGGCGTCAGCGGTGTGATCATGACCAACGACCCGTTCGACGACGCGGAGCGGCCGGTGTGGGAACGGGGGTACGCCCGCGATCCGCGGTTTCAGGCGGCCCTGCGGATTGATCCGCTGCTCAATGATTGGCCGAACGCTGCGGCCCGCTTGCGGCAGTGGGGCTACGACGTGCGCGGCGATCTCGGCGGGATTGACGTCGATGGCGTGCGGCGGTTCCTGGCCGACTGGATCAAGCGGATGCAGCCGCGATACCTGGCGGTCTCGTTGCCGCCGACATTCGCATTCCCGGAGGAAGGTCCGAGGAGCACGCTGATCGAGCGGTGCGTGCTTCCCGCCGCACGCGACGCGGGGGTCCCGTTCGCGATGATGATCGGCGTGCGGCGGGG
>DATIKE010000388.1:0-20844 GCA_035477895.1 Phycisphaerae bacterium | reverse complement strand
CGCCTGCGCAGGCAGGGGGCCTCCCGGACCTGCCCTCGCACAAAATGCCCGGTTCTTCGCATTGTCACCCCGTGAACGGTTACGAATAATCCAGGCTAGAGACGACGCCAGCAACGTGTTGATTGGCCTGCGATCAGCACCGCGGCCGACGCGAGTTTCATTCCAGCCAGGAGGATGGCGGCGGTGGCGGTGCCGAGGACGGGCACGAGCAGGACTCCGGTGGCCAACGCACCGAGGCAGGCGCCGGCATGATCGACGGCGACGACGGTGCCGGCCGCGGAGCCGGATCGGCCCGTGAGTTGAAGCTGCAAGCCGCCGGCCAGCGCGAAGGCCGCTCCGCCCAGCAAGCCGGTCGCGAGCACCAGAAGCGACACCGACCATTCCACAATGACCAGCGAGCCCGGCGACGCCTGTATCGCGCCCAACACAGGCAGGACGGCAGGGATAGACAGGGAAAGCGCCGCCAGGAGCAAGTCGACCGCGATCAAATGGCGCCACAGATATGCAGGCAACTGAACCGGATCGTGCAGACGTTTGGACTTTCGATCGGTCCACGCGCAGCCGACGACCAGCCCGGCCATGAACAGGGCGATGATCCATCCGATTCGCTGATAGACGTACCCGTAGAGATTCTGAAAGGCGAACAGCCAGATGATGCTCAGGGCCATGGTCGCAAAGCCGGTGGAGGCGACGGAGACGGCGATGGCGCCCTCGCGCCAGCCGACGGATGCGCCCCGGCGAAGCCTGAACAGGATGAGGAGCAGTCCGGCCATGGCCGCGAGGACCGCCGCGAGGGGGCGCCAGGTGATGTCAAGCAGCCATTCGATGATCCGGCCGGTGCGTCCGGTGGCCATTCGCTCCCACAGGGCGAGGCGGAGCATGTAAGCAATCGGCTGGAGATCGGTGCTGACCGGCGGTTCGACGACGGCATCGAGTTCGTCGGCCCGTTGCCGCACCTTGAGCGGGTCGAACCAGTCGGTCGCCCCGTCGAACCACAAGGGGTCGAACCAGGGCGACTCGACGCGCCGCTCGCGGTATCGCCGTTGAAGTTCAGTCGGTTCGGTCGCGATCAGGTCGGGTTCGGTGGCCGCGAGGACCTGGGCCGGGTCGCCCCAGCCGACGAGCACGTGCGGGAAACTCTGCCTCAGCGTCGTCCGGATGGAGGCAAGGTACCGGGCGGAGGCGGCGGTCATGTGCGTGGGGACGGCAGCGGCGGTCATGCACAGGATGGCCCGCGGCTGCGTCACCCGGTGTAGTTCCCTGTAGAACTCATCGGTGTAGAAACGGGCCCGCAGGGCGGAGGTCGGCTCGGGCAGACGGGCGATCACCAGGTCGTACCGGTCGGAGCATGTCTTGACGAAGTGCCGGCCGTCGGTGTGATGGACGGTCACGCGCGGGTTGCGCAAGGCGGCGCGGTCGGCCGCGGGGAGGAACGGCTCAACAATGTCGATCTGTCGCGGGTCGGGCTCGATGTAATCGACGTGTTCCACGGGGTGGCGCAGGATCTCGGCCAGCACCCCCTCGGCCCCGCCGCCGAGCACGAGCACACGCCGCGGGCTCGGATGCTGGCACATCCAGAAGTGCACCTGTGGGGCGATGCCGTAAGGATCGGGAAAGTTCGAGGAGACCTGCCCGTCGCTATAAAGTGTGTATTGGTCGACCCTTCGGCCGACGGCGAGATTCTGGTATCGGGACTCGGCCTCGGCGCAGAGTTCGTAACCCGGGGCCATCGACTGCCATCGCTGCTGGATGAGCGAGCGATCCAGGCGCGGGCCGACCACAATCGCGCCCGCAACAGCGAATGCCGCCATCAGCGCACAAAGCAGCGCGGGACTCCGCTGCCGGGCAGAAGAAAGCAAGGTCGCGGCCGCCGCCAGTGTGATGGCCGCGCAGAACATGGCGATCTGGATGGGTGAGGCGTGTTCGATCGCCCAGAAACTGAACACTGCGCCGCCGACGAGGCTGCCGGCCGACTCGAGGGCATAGACGCCGGCCAGCGGTCCGGCGCCGGTGGCGGCATCACCCGGCCCCGCGGCACGTACGGCGCAGGCCAGTGGAAAAGCCAGCCCGACCAGCGCGCTGCAGGGTGAGACCAGGACGACGGCCGCCAGAGCAGTCTTCGGTAGAGGCAGTAATTCTCCGGGAGCCACGCCCATCCACGAGCGAGCACCGCGGAAAGCCCATATTTCCACTCCGGCCAGGGCACCCAGAACGAGGAGGGCGATGACGAGGGCGAGGTGTGGTCGCTTCAGGCGCGGCGACAGCAATGAGCCGACGGATGCCCCGACGGCCACGCCCAAAAGCCAGGCGAACAACACGATGCCCCAGGCCAACTCGCTGCCGGACATCAGCACCAGCGCTTCGCGCATCAGGAGGGACTGGGTGACAATGGCCTGGATGCCCCAGGCGAACACGAGCGGACCGAGACGGCATCGGTTGGTTAACCTGTCGTGAAGTCGGGATGGCGAGCAAGGCGGCATCGTTCCTATTGTAACCCGCGCGGGGCACTGTCCGCACAGGCGTAGCCAGACTTGAATCACGAAAGGATGGGCGACCTCCCGGCCCCAACAGCGGGGTTTGGCGGCGCAAGCGTTGAGGCCGTAATTCGAATTGAGCCGGCAGGTTGGATGGGGCCCGAGGCGGCAGTGGCTTGGGGTTGTCCGAACCGTGTTGGCGAGCTTAACATGATGTCGCGTAAGGCGGGTCTCAGGGGAAGCCACTTCGGCAAGGTTCGGAGTCAATTGCATGATCATCGTGCGACACAAACTGCGGCGGGCGGCAACTCTGGCGGGCTTCGTGCTGACGTTGGCCAACGTTGGCCGGATATGCACGGCCGGCACGGAAACAGACCCTGCTGTGTCCAGCGGCGCATTGGATGCCGCCCCTTACGGGTTTATCGAAGTGGACAGCAAGAGCTTTGGTGTCCGATGGGGCGAACCACGTAAGATCCGCCAGGTGGCCGTCGGGTTTGCCGAGGGTGGGCGGCTCCCCGAGCCGGACAAGGTCCGTGTCCAATACTGGCATGGATCATGGGACGGCCGGCCTGATCCGATCCTCGCGGAGCATGGGGCCGGGCGTGTCGGCTGGGCGAAGATGGACGACTGGACCAACGGCCGATGGAAAGACGCCGACACGTCGGTTCGAACCGAGGGCCAGCGATGGATTTTCACGTTCGAACCCACCGGAGCCGGTGAGTTCGAGATGCCTGGCCATCCTGGCGTTACGTATCGCAAGACGCTGAAGATTCGGATTGCCGCCGAGGAGCCTCTGCCCAAGCCGGTTCGTTTTCAGGCCTTCACCGATGCCGTCTGTCGTCCGTTGACCGTTCGGATTTACTGGGGTCCTCCCGCCGAGCCGCGAATAAGGATCGACGGTGACGATGCCGGTGGAATCGAGGTCTACAACGGGACAGTCGCCGCCCTCCGCCCGATCCGGGGTAAAGTGGTTGTAACCCCTGATCACCAATGGGCCCTGCCCGCCGGCGAGGAGGGCGGCATCGAAGCTGATTTGATCATGGCCGTCGATCCGACGGATTACAATTCCCGCTACGACCGTACGATTGTGACCGTCCGGTCAAAATACCGACCCTTTTCGTTCGCCGCCGCCGAAGCCGCCCGTGGCGAGCGCATCCTCGTCGACGACCTCGGCGCGCTGGTGGTTCGCGGTGACGACCCCGTAACACTCGCCGGCCTGCGCGAGATGCGCAAAGAATCCCCCGGCAAGACGGTCTACGATCGCGTCCTAGATGTGCCCGAGCAGACGCTGGCGCGGGCCTGGGGGGACATGCCCCTCAAACGCCCCCTCTACTACGTCCACGGACTGCCCGGCAACCGCAACGTGATGCACCAACAACTCAACGGCGATGTCTCGATATCGGCCTCTAAGCGCTGGTTCAATTTACCTAAAAGTCCGAGGGATTCCGAGCGCAAACAGTGGGACGGCGAGTGGATGGCGTTGCGTTTTGGTTTTCCTCCCGATCACCTATGCGGAGGCCGGGAACTGCGTGAGGGATATCTGCCGCTGCTTCGGACCTGGTGGCAGGACGGACCGATCCATTACGAGCAAAGCACGATCATGGACTCTCTCGAAGGAAACCTGAGCGCGCTCGCCCTCGACGACCCCACGGTCCTTCTCATGCGTATTCGCATGGTCAACACTTCCTCGGCGGACAAGGGCACGGCCGGATTACACGTGCGGTCCGGACAGCCCGACGGTGAAACGCTCTTTCTCGAGAACGGACGGGTCATGGCCCGATGGAGAGACCAGCTTCGTCTTCGCTGCGTGCTCATCGGCGTCGACCGCGGGACCACCGCAGACAAGAGCGCTGGCCTGGGGTGGTCTTTGCCACTCGGTCCCGGCGAATCTCACGACCTGTACGTCATCATCCCGTCGGTCACGCTGGACAAAGAGGAAGAAATTGAAACGCTTCGCAAGCGAGACTTCGAAAAAGACGCCGCGCGAATCTGCGATTTCTGGCGCGACCTGACCACACAGGGGACGAAAATCACCACTCCCGCGCCGTGGATCAATGATTTCTACAAGGCACACGTTCGGCACTTGATGGTCAACTGCCAGAAGGAGATCGGATCCGCCCGCCTTCACGCTCATGTGGGGACGGCCGTGTACGGCGCCTACGCCAATGAATCCGCCATGATGATCCGCGACCTGGACCTCCGCGGCCATCATAACGAGGCCGAACGCTGCCTCGAATCGTTCCTGCATTATCAGGGCACGGTCCCTCTGCCCGGAAACTACAGGACGACCGAAGGCTTATTCTACGGCGCGGGCGGCCACGAGACCGGGGGATACAACAAGAATCACGGCTGGGTGATGTACAACATGGCCGATCACTGGTGGATGACCCGCGACCGCCGGTGGATGGACCGGGCCGCGCCCAAGCTGGTCCAGGCGTGCGAGTGGATCATCCGCGAACGCCAGGCGACACTGAAGGATAATCCTGACGGCACCCGCCCTATCGAGTACGGCTGCCTGCCTGCCGGCTCGCTTGAGGATGTCCGGGATTACTGGTACTGGATGGTTACGAACGCCTGTACGGCATGGGGATTCGACGCCCTGGCGGCCGCCCTGGCTGATTACGGTCACCCGGAGGCGGTGCGGCTTCAGCGCGAGGCCGAAGCGTTTCATGCGGACGTCGTGCGGGCGGTCGAGGAATCGCGCATCCGAACGCCGGTGGTGAAACTGCGTGACGGCACATACGTGCCGAAGTATCCTTCGCACCTGCACGAGCGCGGCCGATGCTACGGCTGGCTCCGCGAGACACTCGAAGGCTCGATCCATTTGCTCATCACCGGCCTGATCGCTCCGGATGCGCCCCAGGCCGCCTGGATACTCAAGGACTATGAGGACAACCTCTACATTTCCGACACCTATGGCTATTCGATCCCGGCGTTCGATGCGTTCTGGTTCTCGCGGGGCGGTTTCTCGATGCAGGCGAACCTTCTCGGCGGTCCCCTGCCCTACCTCTACCGAGATGAGATCAAGCACTACTTACGGGCGTACTTCAATGGATTTGCCTCTGCGTTCTATCCCGAAACCCGCATGTGCAACGAACACTCATTGCCGGAGCTGGGTTACCCGACGGGCGATCATTTCAAGAGCTCCGACGAGGCTCAGTCGACCTACTGGCTGCGCCTGATGTTCATCCGCGAAGTCGGCGACGATATTTTCCTGGGCCAGGCGATCCCGCGGGACTGGCTGCAGGACGGCCGCACGGCCGGCATCGATCGCGCGCCGTCGCGGTTCGGACCGCTTTCGGTGCGATTTGAATCCCGTGCCGCCAACGGCGAGATCAAGGTTACCGTGGTACCGCCCGATCGGAACCGACCGAAGAGCATCTTTATCCGCATCCGCCATCCCCTGGGCAAGCCAATCCATGGCGTGACGGTCAACGGCAAGGCCTACGATCACTTCGATGCCGCGAAGGAATGGATCTTCCTGCCCGGTTCGATCCAGGGAGTGCATGAGATCGTGGCGAGGTATGCCGCCGCGGACAGATGAGCCTTGGGTGGGCCGGGCCGTCTGGTCGGCGATACCCACAGTTATTGAGTCGGGGCGAGAGGATTCGAACCTCCGGCCTCCTGGTCCCAAACCAGGCGCTCTAGCCAGGCTGAGCTACGCCCCGCACGAGGGCCATCCTGACGCGTGGCGGCCGGCGGCCAGGACAGGCCGTGTGGAGTTATTCTATCATATTCAACGCAGCGTTTCGCGGCCGATCCTGGCGGCGGCTTGTTGAGCCTCCGGGCCGGAGGACCTGATCTTGCGATAAAGATCGAGGGCCTCATTCTTGCGTCCCGCGTTTCGCAGGTTTTCGGCCAATCGGACGGCGGCTTTCCAGGCCCTGGTGGCGTGGCAGGCATTCGGGCACTGGGTGGCCTTCAGTATGGTCTCCGCGTTGGCCGGGGACGGGATGTTGGCCAGGGCCTCGACGGCATTGATCCGCAACTCGGGGTCCTCGTCCGACGTGGCGACCTTGGTCAACGCGGTGACGACCTTGTCGTCCTGCCGCTTGCCCAGCGAGTTTACCACCCCGACACGGAACTCCGCGCCGACTGCCTGAATGGCCTCGATCAGCGCATCCGTCGCTTCATCGGAGCGATTCCGGTCGAGGGTCCGGCGGGCCTCCTCACGCACCTGTAGGTCTTCGATCGCCTTGAGCAACGCGGGAACCTCCTTGGCGCCCGACACGATTGCCAGCAATCGGCAAACCTGGTTTCGCACCGTGGCCGAGTGTTTGGGCGCGGGCGGCACATCCTTGCCCTTGGCGTCCCTGGTCGCGGGCGTCTGGACGAGCAGTTCGGCGGCCAGCGCGGCGGCCAGTTCGGCCCGGTCGGCATCCTTGCCCGGGGCCGTCGAGGCGGTCGCGATCTTCTCGATTTCTCTGCAGGCCTTGAAAGCCTCGGCGGGGTCTTCACTGCCCAGCCTGGGAATCATGCTCTGAATGGAAGATGCCATCGTTTGAATTCCTTACTCTGCTTCGACAGCAGACTGTCGTATGTCCTGCTTCCTCTCAAACCACTTCACGAACCACAACAGGTCTAGAGACGCCACGGAGCCCGCATGGTCCGACTCAACATGGCGTTCGCTTCGTCGTCGCCGACGAATTGCTGTTTCTCGGGGTCCCACTTGAGCGGTCGGCCGAGCCGCATGGAGATGTTCCCGATGTGGCAGACGGACACCGAGCGGTGGCCGATCTCGACGTCGCAGATGCACCGCTCGCGCGACTGCACGCAGTCGAGGAAGTTCAGGTGGTGGTTGTCGCTCTTGTAGAGCCGGACGTCGCCGGGGCCGAGCTCGATCTTCAGCAGGTCGGGATCGGAGGCCTTGATATCGCCGCGGCTGACGAATATCCAGCCGTTATCACCGGTGAACTTCACGCCGTTTCCGAATCGGGTGCCGTCGTCGTATTCCTGCTTGTCGGTGTGGCAGTACAGATCCACCCCGTTTGCGTATTTGTAGTGCACGTCAAAATTGAGGGCGACGTCGCGGGGACCTTCGTCACCGAACTCGGCCCTCGTGCCGTCGACATAGACCGGGCCGGACTCGTCCATATTCAATGCCCACTGGGCGATGTCGTTGTGGTGCGCGCCCCAGTCGGTCATGACGCCGCCGGAGTAATCGAACTGCCAGCGGAAGAGGTAGTGGACGAGGTTTGGGTGATAGTCCCTGTACGGGGCCTGGCCGAGCCAGAAATTCCAGTCAAGCTCGGGCGGCGGCGTCCGGGCGGGTTTCCATTCTCCCTCGCTGACGCTGTGCAGCACGGTGTCGATACGTTTGATTTTTCCGATCTTACCGTTGCGTACCAGTTCGCAGGCCCGGTGAAAACCGTCGTTGCTGCGCTGCTGGCTGCCGACCTGGAAGACCGTGCCGTAGCGCCGGGCGGCGGCCACCATCGCCTTGCCTTCTTCGACGGTCAGCGAGAGCGGCTTTTCGCAATAGACGTCGAGACCGGCTTCCATCGCGGCGATGGCCGGGATCGCGTGCCAGTGATCCGGCGTAACGATGAAGACGGCGTCGAGGTCCTTGCGTTCGAGAAGCTTTCGGAAGTCATGGTAGATGGCGACGCGCTTGCCGGTACGTTCCATGCACACGCGGGCGGCTTCGTCAACGTAGTTGCGATCAACGTCGCAAACGGCGGCCACATCGACGCGGCCCTGGATATCCTCGTGCTTGAGGAGTGTGCCCCCGAGGTGGTGGCGTCGGCCGAGGTCGCCGGTGCCGATCATGCCCAGAACGATCCTCTCGCTGGGGGGCTTCTTTCCGTTCCTGCCCAGCGCGGTGGCCGGAATGATGGTCGGCAGGGCGGCCGCGACCGCCAGGCTGCCGGCGGCGCCTTTGAGAAAATCTCGCCGTCTGACTCGTCCTTTCCGCATGTCTGTCACGATCGACCTCCTGGTTTGAACAATCGGGGCCTGCCCGACGGATCGACGGGCAGGTTCCGCGCGCAGGCGGGTATTGTATCACCATTTTTGGGGCAGTCCAATGCGGTCATTTGCCGTATTTCAGCCGTCGAACCGTCCCGGCGAAGCGTTCCTCGTACGTCTTGCGGAGTCGATCGCGCAAATCAGGATCCTGCGTGAGCATCACAAGCCTCGTCGACCGAACCTGCTTCAGGCCCAGCGTGATCTCGGGACCGTTCTGCGTGCATGCGATGTCTTTGACGCCGGCCGAGTCGATCTCCAGAGCCTGAATCTCCTTCAGCCAGCCTGGAATCTGGACCGTCACCTGGGCAGGCGAGACGGTGCGGACGGTCGTGGAGTTCCTGGTACCCCGGGTCGTGTCGTTGATCACCACCAGGACGACGGTGTCCCTGCCGGCCAGCAGCGTACGGACCCAGAGGTTATCTGAAGCCTTGATCGGCAGGGTGGCCGGGCAACTGCGCGTGAGTACCTCGCCGGCCGTCCGCACCTCGGCGCCGAGAATGCCCATTTCCTTCCACAACGCCTTGCCCAGCGCGTCGTCGCCCCCGACGCCGTAACAGTCATCGTATGGCGTGTACCACCAGTAGGAGAGGCTGGTGGCGCCGGCGGCGATGGCGTAGTAGACCTCGATGCGCTTCTCGATCGGCGTGCTGAATCGGAACGGATGGTCCTTGTTGTCGTCACGGACGCAGTTGAGGATGATGTGCAGGGGCCTCGGTGCACACGCCCACCGGCAGATCGTCGTCACGGCGTACACATAAGTCGGCTTTTCCTGGTATTTCAAGGCGTACGGGCGCGACCGGAGGGCAGAGGCCAGCTCGCCGCTGTAGTACGGGTCGGCGCACATCACGTCCGGGAGCTGGCCGTACATGTACCAGTTCTCCGGCTTGTATGTGTTGTCGATATTGAGCAGGATGGGCGGCACGGGATCTTTGGCCCGGAACTCCTTGCTTTT
This sequence comes from Phycisphaerae bacterium, assembly GCA_035477895.1. Lineage (GTDB taxonomy): Bacteria > Planctomycetota > Phycisphaerae > UBA1845 > PWPN01 > JAPKGY01. The sequence goes on along the minus strand of DATIKE010000388.1, from coordinate 11,451 downwards.
CAGGACTAGTCCCTGGGCCAGCGCGCCCAGTTTCGTCCCCGACTCCAGAAAACCGACCGCGTAGTCCTGGGCGTCTGGCTCATCCAGCAGAAAGAAGTAAACCGGCTTGCGGGCGTTGCCCGGCCAGTTGGCCATCATTCTGATTCCCGTCCGCTGGCTGTAGGCGGCGCCCTCCTCGCTCATCAGGAACTCCGATACGTCCTTGGAGATGGAATACATCAGGACATTGATGTTGTGGGCCTCCATGTCCTTGAGGAAGTACTCGGCCCGCTCCCTCGGCGTCGCGCCCTTGTTGATGTAACCCCACATGCCGTAACGGAACTCGTCGGCCACCGCACGCAAACCCGCGGCGGCTCGCGAGCCGTCGGCGAAGTCCGCCTGGAAGTAGTGGAACGAGCCGCGGTCCACCGGCTTACTCAGCGTTGTGAGGATCACGGCGGTGTCGAGGGCCGGATCTGAAAGGATCGTCGACTGGGCGGTCACGTCCCGACCGTCCATCGAGAAGCGGGTCGGTGGTGCGCCCTTTCCGCCCGGCGATCGCACGTACGTGACCACGTCGCTGAAGTCGAGGGCGAAGCTGACGCCGGCCAGGTAAGGCTGGGGCTTGTTAACGGGCACCGTGACCGGCAGGAGGTCGTCTCCGCAGACCACATCGGCCTTGACGGTTTCTTCGGGTGGGTTGCGGCGAAGGCGGATGGTGATGTCGGCCAGGCCGCCGGGGGCGACGGTATCGGGATCGGCCTTCCACCACACGGGCTCACCGAGGGCGATGAGGCGATCGATTTGTTCCTGGGGAATCTTGGCGATGCGCACACTGGCCGGGTGGATGCCGGCCTTTTCGTCCTTGGACAACCGGATCGCCTCGGTCAGACTGATGCCGTCGAGTCGCGCGTCCTTGATGGTCAGCGGCCGATCGCCGGTATTGCGGACGTAAATGTGAATGTAACCGCCCAGCGGCATTTCCTTGAAGTAGTGGGTCTCCTTGTCGCCCTCCTTTTTGGTTCGCCAGCTCTCATGCCAGAGCGGGATGAATTCGGGGAAAGGCTGGTCGGCGCGGTACACGACATGCACCATCTCGGCCGGTGCGGCCATCGCGTTTCCGCCCGTGCCCACGCCGATCATCCATCCGAAACCAAACGCCCAGATAACGCATATTCGTGAGCGGAGCATGAATTGCCTTCCTTTCGGTCTATTCGAGATTGAAGTCAGTTCGTCATCGTGCCGGGCCGCGAGGTCAGCCGGACTCGCTCGGACACGAGCTGCCGGACATTGGCCGCGAACTGTTCCTGGTAGAGCTTCTGAAGACTCTGACGCAATCCTCCGTCACTGGTCAGTACGATCAACCGTGTCAATTCGACGGTCCCCAGTTCGATCGTGACGGTCCCCTGGTGGTTATTCCATACCGCGTCGCGTGTTCCTTCGCTGGAGATTTCGAACACGGAACCGGGCTGCATCCACGCCGGGGGCCTGATCTCGATGCGGGCCTTCTCTGCCGGAACGACAACGGCGCCCGCCCGATCGAAGGCGATGTTGTCGTTGACCGCGACGACGATGATCGTGTCGTTGCGGGCCAGAAGCGACCGGACCCATAAGTCCCGCGACGCCTGCAGGGCCAGGTCGGCCGGGCACGCCTGGCTGAGGATCGCTCCGGCGGTGCGGACCTCCGCTCCGAGGATGCCGATCTCGTTCAGCAGCCGCGGCATTCCAGGGTAGTCCCCACCCACTCCGGGACAGTCTCCGTATGGCGCATACCACCAGTAGGACAACCCCTTGGCGCCGGCCGCCAGTGCGTAATAAACCTCGACTCGTTTCTCCTCGGGGGTCGGGGCCCGGAACGGGTGCTGCTCCGGATTACACAGCGACGCGGTCAGGATGATGTGCATCGGCTTTGGGGAACAGACGGAGTGGAAAATCCTGCCGGCCGCGTACACGCTGGTCGGCCGGGTCATTTCGCCGAGGTCGGCCGGGTGTCGCTCGTAGGCTCCCTGCAACTCGCCGGCGTAGTAGCGATCGAAACAGCCGACGTCCGCCAGCTGGGCGTACGTGTAATACTGCTCGGGCTGGAAGGTCGCGTCGGTGTTGAGCAACTGGAGAGTGCCGGGGCATTCCTTGCGCCAGAGCCGACCTTTTTCCACGAGCGACTGGGCCGTTGCCCCGAGGCGTTTGTCCGGCGGGTTGATGACCTTCGCGCCGAAGTCGGCCGCGTCCGGCTCATCGGTCAGGAAAAGATACAAAGGATCCTTGAGATATCCGGCCACATGGTGCATCAGGCGAATGCCCGACTGCTTCAGTGCCGCCTGCCCAGAGTCCGTCACGGCGAAATCGAGAACATGCTCGCCGAGGCTCCACATCAGCGTGTTGATGTGGTGGGCCTGCATGCGGACCAGGTGATTGCGGGCGGTCTTCTCGGGAGACTCGTCCGGGCGCGGCCATCCCCACATGCCGTAACGGAACTCCGGCTCCCAGGCCCGCAGGCCCGCGATTGCCGACGATCCGTCGGCATAGATCGCCTGAAAGCAATGGTATTGGGCCTCGCGCGTGGGTCGAGGCAGCGCGAGGACGACGGGCACGACGGCGACGGCCTCGTCGGCCACCATGGTGCATCGGCCAGTCAGATCCTGCCCGTCCATGAGGATACTGGTCGGGGCCAGGCCCTTGCCTGAAGGGTGGCGCAGATAAAGCGTGGCCCTGTCCATCCCGGGTGCAAAGCTGACATTCAGGATGCGAGGAGCCGTGCCGCGCGTGGCGGCTGTGCCCCGATAGTTCTCCCTGTTCGTGACCACCTCGACATTCAACCTGTCCGGCTTGGGCTCCCGTCGAAGGCGAACCGTGACCTCCGCGATTGCCCCCGGCGGTACCGAAGCCGGGTCCGGCTTCCACCACACCGGATCGCCGGCCGTCGTGATTCGTTCGATTTCCTCTTTGGACAGATTGGAGAACTGGATGCTGGAAAAGTAGTTCTCGCCTGCCCGAGCCTTGTTGCGATCCTCGGGAGCGACGGCCTGCGAAACGCTGATCCCCTCGATCAGAATGTCCGCGATCTCAATGGGTCGATTGCCGTCGTTTCGGAAATAGACTTTCAGGTGACCCCCGAGGGGCATGTCCGGCCGGGCATGGCGCACCTTGACCCCGTACTCGTCTTCCCACGGCCATCCGTCCCACCACAACGGGAGATACTCGGGAAAGGCCTGGTCGGCCTGAAAAACGGTCTGCAGCAGATCGGCACCGCCTGCCGGCGCTGCCACGAAAACCGCGAGCAATATCGCCGACAGACCGATCGTGCTGATTCGGCCGGCCGATGCGCGTCGTTGCCCGTTTATGACGTCATGGACGCCTGGATTACTTGGTTGGTGCGGCCGACTGAGCCAGGAGTTTCTGCACATTCGCGGCGAAGTCCTTCTGATACAGATGCTGAAGGCGATCGCGAAGGCCGGTATCCTTCGTGATCACCAGCAGCCTGGTAACGTTGACCGTTCCGAGATCGAACCTCACGCCGCCGTCGGCGGCCTGCCAGGAGACGTCGCGCGTGCCTTCGCAGGTGATCTCGAACGCGGCGGCTGGCTTGAGCCAGGCCGGCGTCTGCACGGTCAGTTTCGCGTTATCGATCGGCCGAATCACCGTGCCCACGCGGTCCGAGGCCATGTTATCGTTCACCACAAGGATAACGACGGTATCCTCACCGGCCAGCAGCGACCGCGCCCAGATCATTCGGGGACCCTTGATCGACAGGCCGGCCGGACAACCGAGCGTCACCTGCTCAGCCAGCGTCCTCACCTCCGCGCCGACCAGGCCGATTTCTTTCCAGAGGGCTTTCATCTCCGGTGCCGAACCGCCCACCCCGTAGTAGCGGGAATCCGGGTAATTATCCGTCGCGGAATACCACCAGTAGGAGAGTTGCTTTGCTCCGGCGGCCAGCGAGTAATACACCTCGATGCGTTTTTCCTCCGGCGTCGGAGCGCGATACGGCGATTCCTCCGGCTTGAAATCGAAACGGCAGGTGTGCAAAATCAGGTGCATCGGGTTCGGCGCCCCCGCCGACTGGTAGATCTCGCCGACGGCATAGACGTAAGTCGGCTTCAGGTAGGCGCCCATGTTCGTCGGATCGCACGCCCAGACGCTCTGCACACCCTCCTGGTAATACGGATCCGCGCAAGGGATATCCGTCAGCTGCGCGTAGGTGTACCAGTTTTCCGGCTTGAAGGTGTTGTTGATGTTGAGCAGGATCGGGCGATTTTTCGGATCATGCCGGCGGAACAGCTTGCATCGATCGACGAGGTACTGGGCCCGGCTGCCGATCCGCTTGTACGGGTCGAGCATCTTGCTGGTGAAATCCGCTGCGTCAGGCTCGTCGATAAGGAAGTAAAAGATTGCGTCGCGGTCGCGCGAAGGCCAGGTCATCATCCGCCGGATTCCGTGGGATTCCAGTAGCTGTTGCCCCTCGGGAGTGTGCAGGTACTCGTTGGCCACCCCGCCGCAGTGAATCATGAAAACGTTGACGTTATGGGCGGCCAGGTCGGTGATGTACGTGCGGGCGGTTTGTTCGGGGTCCTTGCCCTGCGTGCAGCCCCACATGCCGTAGACCAGTCCCACCTGCCACGCACCGAGGCACGCCTGTGCGATGGATCCGTCCTCGTACTCGGCCGTGAAGAAATGGTAGGAACCTTCCTCAAAAGGCCGATCCATCTTGATGATTACGGGGACGGTATCGACGGCTTCGTCGGCCAGAATACGCGAGCGCTCCGTAACATCCAGGTCATCAATCAGGATTCGCTTCGGCGCGATGCCCTTTCCACTCTGGTGCCGAAGGTACGCATACACTTCGTCCAGCGACGGCGAGAAGTTGATGCTGAAGAATCTCGGTTGACGACGGGCCACTTGGAATTCGGTTGCTTCGGTCTTGTTTTGCGCGACCGGGACGGAAAGCCGGATCGATTCCACCTTCGGGTCGCGCCGCAGGCGGATGGTCACCTCACCCATGCCGCCCGGCGGAATGAGTGTCGGCTCGACTTTCCACCAGACCGGCTCGCCGGCCTCGACGAGCTTGTCGATCTGCTCCGCGGGGAGCTTGGAGAACTTGATTGAGGCGGGGATGGCCTCCATGCCGGGCACCTTGGCCTGGGACTCGAACGCGACGGCGTCGGCCAGGCTCACTCCCTGCATGAGCACATCCTTGACCTCCAGCGCCTCGCTGCCGGTGTTGCGGAACGTGGCGAACAGATACCCGCCCAGCGGCATGCCCTCGTATGCATATCGCACGCGGTCGCCGTTCTCGTCCGTCCACTGCCAGCCTTCGCGCCACAGGGGCATGTATTCGGGATACTGAACGTCGGGACGATACTCGGCGGAGGTGGGAGCCGGCGTTTGGGCCCAGGCGATCTGGGCAAACGCGCTGAACAGAACGAACAGGATGACAGCTGCACGGGTTTTCATCGGATCTTCCTCATCATTCAGTCATGGCACTGGAAACACGCGGTTCTACTTCTCTTTCTTCTCGCTCAGCAGGGTTTTCACGTTGTCCGCGTACCGTGTTTCATAAAGGGTTTGCAGGTTTTCACGCAAGGCGGCATCCGCGGTGATCAGGACGAACCGCGTGACGTTCACGGTGCCCAGTTCGATGGTCATCGCGCCTTCGCCGCCCTGCCACTTCAGGTCGCGGGTGCCTTCGTAGGTCATCTCGAACACATCGCCCGCCTTGATCCAGGACGGCACCTGCACATTGACCTTCGCGTTCTCGACGGGCTTGATGACCGTCCCCAGGCGATCCGAGGCAAAGTTGTCGTTGACGATCAGCAGCGCAAGGGTGTCCTTGCCGGCCAGCAGCGACCGGATCCACAGCATGCGCGGCCCCTTGACCTTGACGGCGGCCGGGCAGCTTTGCAGGAGGACCGGCTCGGCCGCTCGGATCTCCGCGCCCACCAGGCCGATCTCTTTCCACAGGGCCTTCATCTCCTTGGTATCGCCGCCGCAGCCATACCACTCCCCGAAGGGCGTATACCACCAGTACGACAGAGCTTTCGCCCCCGCCGCGAGCGCGTAGTACACCTCAATGCGTTTCTCTTCCGGCGTCGGGCCCCTGAACGGGAAGTCTTCTAATCGCATCTCGCATGTATGGAGGATCAGATGCATCGGCCGGGGCGCGCCGGCCGACTGGTAGATCGTCCCCACGCCGTAAACGTACGTCGGTTTCAGATACGCCCCGAGATTGGTCGGATCGTTCTTCAGCACGCTTTGGACGCCTTCCTGGTAGTACGGATCGGCGCAAGGGATATCCGTGAGTTGCGCGTATGTGTACCAGTTCTCCGGCTTGAACGTGTTGTTCACGTTCAGCAGCACGGGCGTGTCCGGCTCCTCCCGGCGGAACATGTTCGCCCGGGCGACGAGCCATTGCCCGAGACTTCCGATCCGCTTGTACGGATCGAGCATGTTGCTCATGAAGTCGCCCGCGTCCGGCTCATCGGTCAGGAACATGAACGGCGCGTTGACCGCGTCGCCCGCCCAGTTGGTCATGGCCCGGATGCCGGTTTTCCGGGAGTACTCCTGGCCTTCCTTGGTCCTCAGAAAGGCCCGGACCTCGCCGGGGATGGAGTACAGCAGGGTGTTGATGTTGTGAACGCGCATGTCTTCCAGGAAGAACTTACGGTTCTCTTCCTCGTTGCCGACCCTGGAGTAACCCCACATGCCGTAGACCAGCCCCGGCTGCCAGGCTCCGATGCTGACCCGGGCGGTCGAGCCGTCGGCGTAGTCGGCCTGGAACAGGTGCCACGTGCCCTTTTTGAACGGCGTTTTCGGCCTGATGATGACCGGCACGGAGTCGACGGCCTCGTCGGCCACGACCGTGCATTGGGCGGTCACGTCCTGGTTGTCCACGAGAATCCGCTGAGGCGCGATGCCTTTGCCGCTCGGGTGGCGAAGGAAAGCGTACACCGCGTCGAGCTCGAGCGTGAAGTTGATGCTGAAGAACCGCGGTTGCTTCGCGGCCACCGCGATGGCGGTCTTGCCGTCGGCATCGGGCAGGCCGGGGACGGCCACGGTGAGGCTCTCAACCTTGGGGTCCCGGCGCAGGCGGATCGTGACCTGGCCGTAACCGCCGGCCGGCACCACCATCGGCTCGACCCTCCACCACACTGGCTCGCCGGCGGACACCAGCTTGTCGAGCTGCTCCTGGGGCAGCTTCGAGAACTTCAGGCTGGAGGGATACTTGTCATCCGGGGTGTTCTTGGGCTGGTGCTCGGGAGCGACACCTTGCGCCAGGCTGACGCCATCCAGCAGAACATCCTTGACCTCGAGCGGCTGGTCGCCGCTGTTATGGAACGAAACGAACAGATGCCCCCCTAGCGGCATGCCATCGTAGGCGTATCGCACCCGCTCGCCGTTCTCGTCCTGCCACGGCCACCCTTCCCGCCACATGGGCATGAACTCCGGGAAAGGAATGTCCGCGCGGTACTCCCCGCCTACGGGGCCGGCCACGGCCGCGGGGGCGGCGAATGCAAACAGCCCGCCAATGGACAGAAGAAGAAAAAACACGCCTCGAAGTCTATGGTTCAGCATTGTCATGATTCCTTGCACTCCTGGGAAGGCTAATGTAGCGGAAGATCCTTTCTTACGGTCGGAAGCGGATAGAGTACAGATCGGCGTCGCGCATAACAAACCGCAGGCGTACGGGCTTGCCTGCCAGCTTGCTCACGTCGGTCCCGCCCTTCCAGGCGACGACCCGCTCGATCTCATCGCCCCAGATCTCCTCCGCTTCCGATAGCGAAAAACCTGGAATTGGCTTGCCCTGGGCATCTTGAATCTCAACCCGGACGCTGCCAATGGCTGAAGTCGACACGTTGATCGCGGCCCGGCCGCCTTCAAACGTCAGAGGCCAAGTGACCATTTCGCCCCCCTTGTAGGGGGCGTTCACCGAGGCGAACCCGTCCAGCCTCAGCGTCCCGCGGCGCAGTTGGGGGATGATCGCCTCTCCATCGCCCTTCGCGCGCTGCTCCGGCACGAGTGAGCCGGGTTGGCTGCCCGGTACCCAGAGTGTGTAGAAGCCGTAACGCTCCAGCCAGTAGATCGAGATTTCCGTCTCTCCCGTTTGCACGACATGCCAGGCAGGCGTCATGTTTCCGTGCGCTCCGCCCCAGTTGTACGGATCTGTGCCGGGGCGGACGAAGGCCTCCATGAAATACCGGCTCCAGCGCAGCCCGTCATGGCTGGACATGAACACCATGTCCGACAGGCCGTCCGTCTGGCGACGCTCAAGTCCGACCGTGTTGCGGTCCTGCGGGGGCACAAACCGCATCGGGAAACCCAGGTACAGGTGCGGGTTGCGGAAGTACGGCTCGATCCCGTTCGTGTAGAAGTGCTCGATCGGCTTCTCGCCGAAGTCGAGCGGTTCCGACTTGCTCCAATGGATAAAGTCCTTCGATGTGGCACGGGCGACGCTGCGCTTGCCCTCGCGCCCCACCCGCAGGTAACACACATACTGTTGTTGCGCCGTGTCCCAGAAGGCCGCATTGTGCGAATCGAACGAGCCGTCGGTGATGATGGGCTCCTCCCGTAACCGGCTCCAACGGATGCCATCGGGAGAGACGAAGGCCATCAGCACTTTCCGGCGGTCGGATTCGCCGGGTGGAGTGGCTCGACCCAAGGTCACCGCCTTGTACCGCTGATCTTCCCTGGCGGCCGGGTTGGTGTCCTTGAAGGGCGAGAAGTTGTGGGACTCCCAGTAGGCCCTCTCCTTGCCCGTCCAGATGATGTTGTTGTTCCTGGTCCCCTCGAACTCGAATAAACCGAGGTTCGGTCTCGTCCACGAGATGCCGTCCCTGCTGAAGGCAACGCACGTGTACTCGCGGGTCAACTCTCCCCCCGCCCTATAGTAAAGACGATAACAATCATCTTCCTGCAACAGGGTTGCATAAGCACCTTCCCCATTCTCCCACGGCGCATCGAAACGGAAGACAACCTCCCGCGGCACAGGGGAGTGCAGGCGTAGCGATACGTCGTTCATCTTCTCGATCAACCGGTCGTCGCAGAACAGCTCCACGCGCGAACCGATGGAGATCGGCTGTCGCTCGGCAATGGCGATGCCCGAGAACGTCGCGAGTGTGCTCACAGCAATCATGGTCAGCAACAGTGCAGCGTGTTTTCTCATGGTTCGGCCCTGTTTCCCGCATCAGCGGAAGCGAATCGAATACAGATCCGCGTCGTGCATGGCGAACCGCAGGCGAACCGGCTTGCCTGACAGCTTGCTCACATCGGTCCCGCCCTTCCAGGCGACGATTCGCTCGATCTCATCGCCCCAGAACTCGATGCAGTCGGCCAGTGCATAGCCGGGGATCGGCTTTCCGGATGCATCCTGGATCTCGACCTTGACGCTTCCTGGAGCCGACGTGGCGAAGTTGATGACCAGGTTCTTCCCCTTGAAGAGCAGAGGCTTTGTGACCATCTCGCCGCCGCGGTATGGGCAGTTGACCGAGATAAACCCGTCGGTCCGAACCGTGCCCCGCCACAGCCTCGGAATCAGGTCCTTCTTGGGGTAGTTGTCATAGTGATCGGCCCAGTAGATCGAGATCTCGTTCTGGTTGGCCGGCACGATGCCCCACGCGGGCGTTATGTTGCCGTGCGCGCCGCCCCAATTGAGCGGGTCCGGCCCCGGGCGGATGAACGCCTCCATGAACGTGCGGTCCCATTTCAGCCCGTCCCGGCTGGACATGATGATCGCGTCGGAGAAGCCGTCCGTCTCGCGCTGCTCCAGGCCGATCTTGTTGCGGTCCTTCGGATGGATGAACCGCAGCGGGAAGCCGAGAAGAATGTGCGGCGCGCGGAAATACGGGATGATACCGTTGGTGTACAGGTGCTCCGGCACGGTGTCGCCGAAGTCGAGCAACTCGGGCTGGGTCCAGTGGATGAAGTCCTTCGACGTCGTGCGGGCGACGCTCTTCTTGCCCTTCTGGCCGGCCCTCAGGTAACACACGTATTGGTTCTGCGTTGTATCCCAGAAAATGGTGTTGTGGGAGTCGAAGGCGCCTTCGGTGATGATCGGCTCCTGGCGCAGCTTGCGCCAATGGATTCCGTCGGCCGACACCAGGGCCAGCAGGACGTTTTTCCTCGAGTCCGGGCCTTCCCTGATCCGCGTCACGGTCACGGCCTTGTAGCGCTCGTTCGGCTTGGCCTCCGGATTGGCGTCGATGAACGGCGCGAAGTTGTGGGACTCGCAGTAGGCCTTGTCCTTGCCGGTCCAGAAGATGTTATTGTCCTTGGAGCCTTCGAACTCGATCAGGCCGAGTGTCGGCCGCTCCCAGGTAACGCCGTCCTTGCTCAAGGCCAGGCAGGTGTACTCCCGCACGAGGTCGCCCCCGCCGCGGTAGTACAGCCGATACTGGTCGCCGTCCTTGATGATGCTGGCGTAAGCGCTGAGCCCCCCTTCCCACGGCTTGTCGAAGGTGAAGACAATCTCGCGCGGCACGGGGGAGTGCAGGCGAAGCTCGGCGTCCTTCATTCCGTCGATCAGATAGTGATCCACGAACAACTCCAGCCGCGAGCCGATGTCGATGGCCGCGGGCTCGGCCGCCATCAAACCCCCACCGCCGATCGACACAAGAATCATCGCACCGAGTGACAGCGCGGAGCGCATACGGATGGTCATGGCCATTTCCTTTCAATGGGATGAGGGTTTGTGAAGGGCTGCGGGCTTTCCCTGCCCGCTGCCCGGACTTAATTCGCCTTGAACCGGACTTAATTCGCCTTGAAAGAGTAAAGCCTGCCCCGCCAGTCAACCTCAAACTGCAGTCGGCCGACACCGCCCGGAAGGACCTCGCCGAGCGATCGGCCGTCGAACTTGACCGCGTGGGCCAGCGAATCACCCTCGGCGACGGTCGCCGCCGCCAGAGGGTTCCCCCCGGCATCGAGCACCCGCACAGTGATCGGCCCGATGCCGTTGATGGTGAGCTCTTTCCCGTCGAACTTCAGCGGCCTGGTGGTCAGCGTGCCCCAGTCCACCGAGACAAAGCCGTCGACCCGCAGCCGCGAGCGGAAAATACCTCCTCCGCGGATGAGTTTGTCGCGTGGGTGTGCTTTGCCCCATGAGGGCGAGCTGTAGTAATAGATAAGCTCGTCGCCCACGCGCAGTGGGCCGGTGCTGAAGTCGGTGATGTAGCCGCCGTCGTTCCGTCCGTCGTTGCCGCCCTCCGGCCCGTTGGGGATGAACACCTCCGGCACGCCGGCGTCGTTCTCGAAAGGCACTTTCTTCCAGTGCAGGCCGTCACGGCTGACCACCAGCTTCAGAAACGCGCAGTCCGCCGAGGAGTACGGGTAATGGCCGTACCCGTGATAGATCTTCAACCCGCCCAGCCATAACGACTCGTAGCGCCAGGCCGTGCTCTGATAGTACTCGTCGAACAGGCGATCACCGTTCGCCTCGGCCATGGCCGGCATCAGCTCGACGTGGGTGATGCGGTTGATATCAAA
>DATIKE010000387.1:0-2035 GCA_035477895.1 Phycisphaerae bacterium | reverse complement strand
GACGTACGCCCAGGAGTTTGAGGCGAGCTTCTTGGATGTCTCGGGTCGCGTGTACTACGGTTTCCAGCGAGAGGTTCACGCAGTCGAGAGCCTGCCCTACGACCCGACGGCGGCGCTGATGATCGGCTTCGACTTCAACATTTCGCCGGGCGTCGCGGTGTTCGTCCAGGAGCGGCTGTACCATGGTAGGAACCCGAAGGTCGATCGCGCCGCCCCCATCGCGGTCGTCGTCGGTGAAGTTTGGATCGAGCGGGACTCGAACACGCCAGCCGTCTGCCGTGAGATCATCGCGAGGTACAGCCGCCACGATGGGCCGGTGGAAGTCTACGCTGATGCGTCCGGCGGGAGCGGTCACAGCAGCCAGACCGACGGCTCGGACCTGGACCTGATCCGCAAGCACTTGGAGCCCGTCTTCGGTAATCGTCTGCGGTGGCGCGTCCCGCATGCGAATCCGCCGGTTCGGAGCAGGATCAATTCCTTGAACAGCCGCTTGGAGAGCGCCGACGGCAAGGTTCATCTGCTGGTCGATCCGTCCTGCAAGCACGTCGTCCAGGATCTTGAGGGCGTCTGCTGGTCGGACAGCGGCGACATCGACAAGAAGACATCCCCGACGCTCAGCCATATCAGTGATGCGTTGGGCTACATCGCGCATGAGAAGTGGCCATTGTCCGGCCGCGAGGCTGTTGTCTCACAATTGTAATTCCAGAGGGCTTTTGCCCAGAAAGGTGGTTCTATGAAAACTGCAATCGAAATTCTGATTCCGGATTTGCCCGGTAGCTCGGTCGCGGAACTCCAGCGTCAGGTAGCCCACTTGGTGTCGGCTTTCGGCGTCACGCCTGTGAGCAGTACGTACACGCCGGAGGCGGCGACGTTGGCCGTCTTGGACGCGGTCGCAGCGGGCACGCTCGAAACCGGCAAGGGAACGTACGCGCGGCCTGCCGCGTCGATCCGCACGTATTCGGCGTAAAAGGAGACTCGCATGACCAAGAAACTCGAAAAACTCCTGCGATTCGGCTTCCCGACGGCTGAACTGTGCGTCGGCGGTGACGAATCCGCACAGTGTCCGCGTTGGCTTGCGGCGCGGCAGCAAAGCGTTTTGCTTCAACATCTGCGTGAGTTCAATGAAGGCGTCGAGAAGGTCGGGAAAGACCCGAACCTGACTGGCATGGGCAAGGACGCGCGGCGCCGGGAACTGGCGATGGGCGTCCTGGCCAAGCTCAAGTCCGAGGATGGCCACCGGCTTCTCGACTTGATCCAGAAGAAGGCCAACGTCGCAAAGAACCGCCTTGCCGCGGCCGAACGGCCGACGGGCGAGAGTGATATTGACCGGCTTGCCCACCTGATGCGAGTTCAAGGCGTCCAGGCTTTCCTCAAGGATATGAACGGGCAAACGTTGTTGGCCGAGCTGAACCGGGCCGTCACGAATCGCGACTCGACGATGTTCTCCGCGATCATGGAAATCCCGTCGTTCATCCTCCGCGAAAAGGGCCTCACCGGCGAGACGATCGTTGCCGCGTCGAAGGCGTGGCGCGAGGCCACGTCGCCGGCCCTTGCCAAGGAGGTCGAGATTGGCGAGCAGATGGCCCAGCTTGCCGAGCAGAACCTCTCCGAGGTCGTCGCAGCCGTCGAAGAGGCCGGCGGCATCGAATCAAGGCAGGTCACAGTCACAAAATAGGGAAGCCCTCTGGAGCCGTCGGGCGGACTGGTGCGCTTGGTCCCCCGCCCGTCGGTGACCTCAAGGGCTACGCGGGAGAGCCTGCGGCCGGTTCAACCCCAAAGCAAGTTTGTTCGGTTCATTTGGCGATAAGCCGACGACAGAATATCGAAGCGGGCCGAACGGCCCAGAAAGGTGCTGTTAATGAGTCAGATCCAAGAATTTCTCGCACGCGAACGTTTGGCGAAGGCCCGTCGGTCGTTCGATGAGCTGGAGCTTCGCTTCTCGATGGAACTTCCCGGCGATCCGAACGTCGTAGACGAAATCGGCGTCGCGACCGAGATCCGGGCCGGCATCCGCCACGTCGTCAACGAGACTGTC
>DATIKE010000386.1:0-24191 GCA_035477895.1 Phycisphaerae bacterium | reverse complement strand
CCGAGAAAACGGTCCTCCTGCTCGTCGTAGTAGAACAGCGTGACATCCCCGGGGCCGTAAACCGTCCGGCCGTTCTGGGTGATGACCCGGCACGAAGTATCGTCCGGCTGGGAAAAGCCGTCCACCACCTGGCCGACGCGCTCCCAGTCCAGGCCGTCGGCCGAACGTATGTACCATATGCCCTCCCACTTGTTGCCCGCGTTGGCGAACCACAGCCACCCCTTATACGGATGCCGGGAGTCCTTCTTGTCATAGAAGCACGAGAAAAGGTCAATGCCAAAATTTCCCTTCGCGTCGGGGGGAAGCGGCCCCAGGTCGATGTCCATCTTCACCGGCGTGAGTTCCTCGTGCCGGGTTGCGTCCCAGTTGAGGCCATCCTTCGACGTTGCCAGGTACATGTCCCGCGAGGGAAACTCCTGCACGAACATGACGTGCTTCTGCTGTTTGGCGTCAAACACGATAGAACCGTAAGCCAGCAAAGTCGTTCCTTTGCTGGCAGGGATCATGGCGACGTTTCCGCCGTTGTCCTTTCTCGGCTGGTGCAGGGTTCGTTTAAGGTCGCGGGAGCACTCGATCAGGTAATCGTCGATGAACAACTGGGCGACGCCGGCTCGGATGGGCACCGCCTCGGCCGAGGCGGATTCCTTCGCGCCGGCGGCCGGCAAATGGAATGTCAGGCTTGGCAGGATGAAACCGACCAGGACGGCCACTCGGGTCGTCGACTTGCTCATTGGCACTCTCCTTCGTGAATCCTTCCGTTGGTATCCCCACACCTGCGGACCGGGGCATGATAAGCGATTCCGGCAGATTTGTCCCGTCGCCCGACCGGGATCCCCGCAGCGGCGTCACTGGCCGAATGGGACAGCAATACCGAGACGACTTTCGCCCCGACAGCCGCATAAGCTTATATTTATCAATGAGTTATGGTCGTAGCGGGGTGTCGGTTGGAACCGCTTCAGTCTTGCTTGTATGGTATGGGGCCGCTGCGGACTTTGAACTGAAGGAGAAACTCGATGAACGGACTGGAAACGACGCTGGTTGTGGTGGGCGCCTTGACGGTGATCCCGGTGACCGTACTTGGGGCCAACAAACACTACCCGGTCAACAGGGAACCGCTGGCCGAGACAGCTTTCGCGGAATTACCCCTCGGAGTCGTCAGGCCGACCGGCTGGCTGCGGGACCAGTTGACGATTCAGGCCGACGGCCTGACCGGGCATCTCGACGAGTTCTGGCCGAGCCTGATTGACTCGGCCTGGCGCGGCGGCCAGGGAGAGGGCTGGGAACGGGGAGTGTACTACCTGGACGGGCTGGTGCCGCTGGCCTACGTGCTGGATGATCCGCGACTCATCGCCAAGGTCAAGGGCTGGATCGAGGACATGATCGCCAGCGCTCGACCCGACGGCTGGTTCGGGCCGGGCAAGAACAAGGACCGCTGGCCGCTGGCCGTCGCTCTCAAGGTGCTGGCCCAGTATCACGAGGCGACAGGTGATGAACGAGCCCTTAAGGTCATCCAGAACTACTTCAGGTATATCAACGACAACCCCCCGGATTGGCCGGACAACGAATGGCGCGGGGTTCGGGCGATGGAGAACGTCGTTGTCGCGTCCTGGCTTTACCGCCGCACAGGCGACCCGAGTGTGCTGAAGGCCGCCTCCTCCATCCAGGCCAACAGCTTCGACTGGATCAAGTACTTCGTCGAGTTTCCCTACAAGGAAACCTCCAAGGTCCGCGCGGACGGCTTCTGCTTGCGCTCCCACGTGGTGAATATCGGGATGGCCGCCAAGCATGCGGGTCTTTGGTACCAGTACTCCAAGGATCCGGCGCATCGCGAGGCGGTGTATATCGGTCTGGACAATCTCGACAAGTATCACGGACAGGCGGCCGGCCGATTCTCCGGCGATGAACACCTGGCCGGCAAATCACCCACCCAGGGCACCGAACTCTGCGCGGTCGTGGAGTTCATGTTCTCGCTCGAAAAACTCGTGGCGATCCTGGGGGACGTGAAGCTTGCCGATCGACTCGAGTTGCTGGCTTACAACGCCAATCCCGGCACCTGCACGGCCGACTACTGGGCCCATCAGTACGACCAGCAGGCCAACCAGGTATTAGTCTCCCAAGCCAAGCGGCACTGGATGAACAACGGCGACATGGCCAACATCTACGGCCTCGAACCGCACTTCGGCTGCTGCACGGCCAACATGCACCAGGGCTGGCCGAAGTTCGTCTCTCACATGTGGATGGCCACGCACGACCAGGGCCTGGCGGCGGTCGCCTACGGCCCGAGCCTGGTCAAGGCCAAGGTGGGCGACGGCGGGCAGGTGACGATCACCCAGGAAACCGACTACCCCTTCGATGGCATGATCAGGTTCACCATCGGGGCCGGGCAGCCGGTGGAGTTCCCGCTGCATTTGCGCATCCCAGCCTGGGCCGAGGGCGCGAAACTGACCGCCGGTGGCGAGAACATCGCGACCAAGGCCGGCAGCTTCACCGTCGTGAAACGAACCTGGAAGCCCGGCGACGTTGTCGAACTGGTCCTGCCCATGAAGCTCCGCACGGAGACGCGATACAACAACGCCGTGTCCATCCTTCGCGGCCCGCTCTGTTTCGCGCTCAAGATCGGCGAAAAGTGGACCCAGCTCGCCAAGTACTCGGATAAGTTCCCGAGCATGGATTGGCAGATCGAGCCGACCACGCCGTGGAACTACGGTCTGCTGATCGATCCGGCCAATCCAGAAGCATCCATCACTGTCGCTGCTTCAAAGGTCGGCCAGGTGCCGTACGACACGGCGGCCGCCCCGGTGGTCCTGAAGGTCAAGGGTCGGCGGATCCCGGACTGGAAACTCGTGGACGACCAGGCGGGTGAGACGCCCGCCAGCCCCGCGGCCTCGAATCAGCCGGACACCGAGCTGGAACTGATCCCCTACGGCAGCACCCGGCTGCGGATCACGGAGTTCCCGGTGATCAAGCCGTAACCGCCGGCGCCCGCTTCGGCGACGGATGTGGTACGACAAAGGCGTTTATGTCGGCGATCCGGCCGCCTGCTCCCATTCGGATCGCGAAACCGTCATCCAGTAAACGCTGATGTTCGTCTGGCCGGACTTGTACCCGCTCGGCCACGTGCCCACATGGCGGAAGCCGCACTGCTCGTGGCATCGGATGGTCGCCGTGTAGTCGATCACGACGCCGGCGTCGATGTGATCAAAGTGAAACGTCTCGAAGCCGTGCTTGAGCAGGGCCCGCAGCACCTCCGAGCCGACGCCTTGGTCACGAAGGGAACTGCTCCCAACCAGAAGACGCGCGACCCGGCCCGAGAGATAAGGCCAGATGTGCGTGAGCTCGACGTGCCCGATCACCAGCCTGGTGTCGGCGTCGATCGCCCGGAAGATCTGGCGCTGTGAGTAATCACGCTCGGCTTCTTCGAGATGGGCTTCGAGCTGCTGTTCGGTCAAAGGGTACTTGAACCGGTAACCCGCCCATTCGTGCAGAGCTTCGGGCGAACCGATCCACTGAATCACTCGGCCGAAGTCGGCTCGTGCGAATCTCGCAAGCTGGATGTTCATGACAGGTCCTCCCGTGTGAGTGTCGCCGTCGCCGCAGGCTGTTCCGGCGACAACCGGTCGAGGATTAACGGGCGTATTTGCCCGGCTTCCGTCACTCCGGCAGCTTGAGCTTCTCCTCGAGTTTGTCAAACGTCTCCTGCTCCGAGACCCGTTTGATGCCGATTTTGCCGGCCATGGTCTTGTACTCGGCCAGCACCGCCCGGGGGTCGTCGCCCATCGGCCAGGCGACGTTCTTCTGTTCCGCCTGTTTTCGCAGGTCCGCCCAGCGGATCATGAACGCGTACATCATCGGCATCCGGGCGTAGCGGACGCGCTGAAGCAGTTCCGGGTCGTTCGCCACCGCCTTCTCGGCCTCCTTGAGATGCGACCAGCCCCGGGTCAGCGGCTCGATGTCCATGAAACGCCGGTCGGGTTCCTCGTAACAGCCCAGCGGCTGCATCCCCGCCTGCATCACGTCGTGGATCGTGTCGATGTAAGCCTTGACGTGCTTGCCGGCCGGACCGAAATAGCCATCCAGGAACTCGCCGATCAGCTTGTTGTCGTCCAGATTCGGGTTCCATAGCAGCTTGGCCAGCACCCACGCCCGAAGCTCCATCATTTCCGCCCCGAGCGTTCCCGTCGCCCCCTGTTCGAACACGCCCGCGACATTGTTCTCGACGAAGAACCGGAGGTTCGGACCGAGCACGCGAAGATTGGGATGCACGAAGAGATAGTGCCGGAAGTTCGTCGTGTAATCCCAGATATAGAGCCGCCCGGCGATTTTTCCCCAGCCGATCAGGTCCTGGGCGAAACCTTCGTTGCGTTTGTGCGACTTCAGCGGCAGGTTGTACGAACAATTCATCGTGCACAGCCAGATCACCACGTTGTCCCGCGGCCTGGTGATCTTCGGCGGCGACTGCGAGTAGATGTAAGCCAGGGTGCTGATTGAAACCTTTGGAAACTCCTTTTCGATGTCCGCGGCCACCGCGTTGACGAACCGCAGGATCGATCCTGACGGGCCTCCCTCCTCCGCGTCCACGGCCTTGCATTTAGCGCATTGGCAATGGCCGCCCCAGTCATTCTGCGAAACCGAGGTTTGCGTCGCCATCCGGTTTTTGCGCAACAGTTCCTTCAGGTTCTTGACCAGTTCACGGCCCATCTCCTCATTGCTCAGGCAGAGTTGGGCGGACTGGTGGGTCCGCTGCCCGTTGATCTCGCTGAACCACTCGGGATGATCCTTGAAGTACCGGTCCGGCGGGATCAGAGGATAGAAGGTGTGCACGAATCCGGCGATCACCTGCTTTCCGCCGACCTGCGGCGTCAAGGGCAGGTGCGTGCCGTTCACCTTGTTCCGCACCGCCCAGTCGCGATCGAACGCCGTCTCCCAGAATGGTTCGCGGTATTCCAGCGGCGGCACGTATCGCACGTCGAGTTTCTCGAATGACAGTGTGGGTTTGTGCGGAATCGTGTTGGCGTCCGGCGTCCACCAGCGACAACCGACATGGTCTTCAAGGAACGTATACACCGCGTAGAGCGTGCCCCGCGGCTCGCCGCCGGCCAGGATGAGATCGTCGCCGACCGTACGGATTACGATGCCTTCGTCGCCCAGTTCCTCGGCCGGGAAATCCGGGTCGGCCAGCCTGGCCGACTTCGGGCCGACCAGAATCCTCGGTGACCCGGCGGCCCCGGCCTCGTCGATGGCCAGGTCCGCCCCGGTGATCTTCTTCAGGTGATCCTTCAACTCCCGGGCCGCGTGGCGTACCGGATACGAGGACCCTTTGACGACCACGATCGTCGCCTTGCCGGCGCCGTCTTTCGCGATTTCGATTGCCCCGGTCTGCTGGCAGATAAAAGCCACCAAGGCCGAAGTCAGGCCTATAGTCCGTGCGTGCGTCATGAACCCTCCTCTTTCCCGAAAGAATCAGTCTGCCGGGCCGCGAAGCACATGGTCACAAGCTTATCGCCCCCGCGGGTGGCGAGCAATCCTCATCTGTGCGCCGATGGCTCGATTCCCCACAGCCCCTCGGGGCTGAAAATCAGGTGCATCGAGAAGGACTTGCCCACGCCACTCTTGGCAAGCGACTGACGAAAGACCTCCCACGCGTCGTGCAATACGCGCAGGTACTTCTCGTCGCCGCTGAGCCGCCAGGCATATGCCAGGCCCTCAGACATCAAGGAGATCCGTTCGGCGCTCGCGCCGGTCAGCGGACACGAGGTGTAGCGGAACATCTTCTTGTCGGGCTGGTAGGTTTCTCGCAGTGTGAAGTCGACCGCCCGCACAATCGTTCGGGCCACTTCGGGGTCACCGGTCTCGCGGTGATAGTCGCACAGCGAGGAGATCACAATGCCCATGATGAAATCGACGTTGCCCTTGCACTGCGTCGGCTCGTGCAGGCAGTGCCCCTTGGCCAGCCGGATGGTCCAGCCGCCGGTCGGATCCTCGCCTTCCTTCAACACTTCCCAGCCATGCCGGACCGCTTCAAGGTACTTCGTTTCTCCCGTCGCCCGGTAGGCGGCCATCATCGCCATCATCGGCCAGCCGATGTCCCGCATGTGCGTGCCGATCTTGAAAGACGGGGCGGCGCCGACCCGGAGCCGCTCGGCTATCCGCAGGGCGACCTCGCGGGCCCGTTCGTCGCCGGAGAGGAAGTAGTAGTCCAGGTCTCCCCGGTCCCAGACATGCCCGAGGTTGCGGCTGTAGCCCATGGTGTAAGGCCATTCCAGGTTGAATGCGGCGTCAGGGAAATAGCCGCCGGTGTGACCGGTGGCATGGACCCAGACGTCTCCGACCGCCGGCCCAGGTCCGTGACGATGCTTGAGTTCGGAGTTGACGGCGTGCACGACATCCACGTCGATATGATGCCGGGCCGCCTCCTCCGCGCGGAAGTAGTACTCACGCTTTCCCGTGCGCGCATACTGGGCGATCAGGCCCCGCTGCATGTCGTATTCAAGGTTCCCCCAGTTGTAGCCCCGCTCGCCCCACCAGTCGCCCCAGTTGAGCAGGCCATACTCACGGGTCTTTTCCCGGCCAGCCATGTGGTCCTGGAACATCTGAGCCACAGAGCGGTCATATCCCATGAATCCATCGGGACGATCAGGGTCGGAAGGCGGAAAGTCACCGAGCGCCTTCGTCGCGCAGATGTAACCCGGCTCGCAGGTCGCCAGCAGCGGCTCGAACGCCTGAGTGAAGAGTCGAACAGTCTCCTCCATGGGCGAATCCGGTTTCCCGTAAAAGATCCAGACTTCATGCGTCTTGGCTACGCCCTGCTTCAGCCGCGTTTTTCCGTCGCGCAGCGCGTAAGTCCATTTCGATTCGTCCGCCGGCTTGAAACCGTCGTATAAGCCCTTCTCGAATGCCGGAATCAACTCGATGCTCAGTTCTTGGCTGGTGGCCGCGATCGCCTTTGGCCATTGCTGCCAGAAGTGTCGCACCCCGGCGGACACGCGATGCCTCGGGCCGCCCCGGCTTGCCCAACCGGCCGCTCGCTTCCCGGCGTCTTTGCCGTCCACCTGGTATTTAGTGTCATCCACCTGGAAAAGCCGATGACTCTGTCCGCCGCCGGAGAGTTCCCCCCCGGCCCCCCCGCCCTCCTCCGCCCCGAACACCGCTCGCCAATCACCCGCCTCGTCGGCCGGCAGGATCAGCTTGAACGAACGGATATCCACCATCACCTGGTCGGGCACATCGACGATGAGGGTGACGAATGCCCTCACGAACGGCTTGCCCGCGTGGAAATGCAACCGCACAAGGTATCGGAACCTCGTTGTTCCCTGGGCATCCGCGAGTTGCCCCTCGATGCGTACCGCGGTCCGCAGCATGCCGGCTTCCTCGACCCGCACTTCCGCCGGCAGAGCATCACTGCGATACAGCCGCCCATCCGCCGTTTCGAGAACCAGGCTCCACGGCCGACCCGTGATCTGTTCGTCCTCCACACAACGGCCGTCGTCGTTCAGATCCAACCGGATCGCCCCGGGCAGATTGCCGCCAGAGCGGATCGTCGTCTGAAGCGGCCCGGTGTCGACGCAAACACCCCGGCCGACCTCTTTCCACATGATGACTGCGTCGCCCGGACGCGTCGCTGCCGATATCGAGGCCCCGGACCCGGAGTGAAGCGTCAGCCCCTTCGTCTCTTTCGGTTTCAGCGATACCTGCGTATCCAGCAGTATCCACTTGACCGACCCATCGGGCCATCGGCAGGTGACCCTCGTCTGGAATGGCAACCGTTCGTCGCTGTCCGCCTCAGTCAACAGGAGCGAATCCGCCTCCCTAAGCACACCCCGTGCGAACGGCACGCCGGACGTCACCGGCCAGTCAGCCCGCGACATTCCCGAAGGCTCCGTGACCGACAGCCGGATCGCCTCAGCCGCCGATCCCACCTGTACCAGGGACAAGATCCCCATCGGCAGCGTGCCGAGCCAGATAAGGCTTGATCGCATCGCAGCGCCCCCAAGGAAACTTGAGCAATCGGTTGAAACCGATCCGTGATCAGAATCCGCCGTCCGGCGAGTATTTCCGCTGAACTCCGAAAACAGTTTGCATCTCTGCCCGTTCGCCGGTCTCGTCCGGGCACATGAAGTGCGACTGGTTGCCGAGGAACAACGGCAGCTTCACCGGTGGCTCGCGCGACGCCGCCTCGATGTACAGCAGTGCCAGCGGCGTCACCGTGTCGAACGAGCTCATGACATACGACTTGCCCGGCACGAAGAACCCGCGATCGAATTCCGCCGCCAGCGCGTTGTCGCCCAGTCGCCGGGCCAGCGCCAGGTATTCCAGCTTCCCCGTGGCCTCGAACAGGTCCAGCAGGGCAAAGATGGTGTACGCGCCTCGCGCTGTCGTCGTCAGCCGCAAAGCGGAGTCCTTGCCCCCCGCCTGCCCGATGTCCCCGAGATCCAGCAGTTGTCCGATCCGACGGGCCATCTTCCACATCGACGCATCTCCGGTCAGCTTGTACGCCAGTACGTATCCCCAGAAATGGAAGGGGCCGACGGATCTCTTGCGGATGTGCGCAGACGGCAGCGGCCCCGCCCGCTTCACGTCGGCCGACTCCAGACGGGTGCCGTCCGTCAGCATGAACCACCATCGTCCGTCCGCCGGATCGAAGGCATGCCTGGCGAAGGCCGTCAGGTCAGCCGTCGCGTGGTGAAGGAATTCGTCGCCGGCCGGCCAGAGCATTTCCGCCAGCTTGAGCTGGCATACCGCCGCGTAACCGTAGCGGATACCGTAGATGCTGGTGATCTTGGTTTCTGAGACGCGCTCGCTCATCTCGCCGTCGAACTGGGCTGCCAGTCGCCCGTTGCGGTAATGGCTGTACACGTCCGGACCAAGCCCGGTTTTTGGATCGCGAGCATCCGCGTAGCGCTGAGCCAGCCGCTTCGCCCACGCCAAAGGCCGCGCGTCGCCGGTGAACCGGGACAATTCCACCGCCGCGTACATCAGCTCCACGCCGGCATCCATCAGCGAAAGGCCGCCGCCCTCAAAGTGCACCGTCCCGCCCACATACGCACGGTCCCACGGGCACCCTTTGTCCCGCCCGTAAAGCCCGTGACGATTGAAATCCAGAACGTCCCACCGCAGCACGTGTGCCGACCAGAACCCCTCGATGAAGCGGCGAGTCGCCTCCGGGTCTGTTCGCCACATGAGATCGTAATGCGGGTAGTGATGTTTCAGTTCGTGTTCGACGCCGATATCCCAGAACGGCGTGATCGGCGTGCCCATGCGCCAGTTCCTCAGACATTCGCCGACGGGTTGTTCCGTCGCGGCATCAATCATCGCGTGTCCGCCCCACGCCAGAAGCCCATCCCGGTACTGCAGGTGCTCGAAGTGATAGCGAAACGCGTCAATCGCCGCCTGTCGATACCCGGCCTCACCGGTCAGGGTCGTTAGCGCGTCAAACACGCGAAACAGCACCTGCTGGCAGGCCAGGTTCGACATGATCCACTGCGTCGGCATGTTCCAGGCCCGGGCGTAATCCGGCGCGAGGTGCCAGACCGGCGGCTCGTGCGTGTCCACGTTGATGCCATCCACGAACAGCGGCGTATGCCGCGGCCCGTAAACATCGCGCCCGTGTTGCAGGACGTTGTCGGCGAACGTCCGGACGGTCTGAAGGTAGTCCGCGGACAGCGGCGCCGGCGTCTCCCCGGCCCATAACGGCGACGTCATAGGCAGAAAACACCAGCAGAGGGCGACAAACCGGCCCGGGGGCCGGGTTCCTCTGGGAAACCGTTGTTTGGATGCGCGGTCGCTCAAGATCATCCGGGTATCCCCGAAGCGACGGTAGTGCCGGCAAGGGCAGGAGACGGAGCCCCAACCTCAGCCGATGTCCGAATCGTAGAGCGTTGTCGCGCCGGTTGTCAACGCTATAATGCCGCACGTCATCGTGGCAAGAAACGGGACTGGTTCGCTGGATGCGGAGGAAGCGGGTGCATCCCCCGACCAGTTCAGACCCGCAGGGGTTCAATCAACTTGCCCGGTCGAGTCGCCGTGGCGACAAAGACCGCGCGCCTGTCCCCGTTTTTGCCCGTGAGGTCCCAATGCCCGACTGGTGGAAGCGTTACTGGGAAAGACATCAGCACCCCGCTTGCCGGGTGCTGCACATCATCGGCGTGCCGATGATCCCGGCCGCCCTCGTCCTGGCCGGCGTGCAATTGGCCCAGTGGCGGTGGGACCTCTGGTGGCGGCCGGTCGGCCTGCTGGTCCTGAGCTACCTTCTTCAGTGGGTTGGCCACCGCATCGAGGGCAACGACCTCGGCGAGGTCGTCTTCATCAAGAAACTCCTCGGCCGACCCTACACCGCGATTTCGCCTCGCTACACACGCCGTGATGATGCAGCGCGGTAGGGCGGGCTCTGCCCGCCGGCCGGTGCCGAGAGAACCCTATACTTGTAAAACGAGCCCAGGTAGGGCGGGCTCTGCCCGCCGGCTTCCGACGATCCTTTACCGCTTGCGGATTCGCGGGTCGCTCGGGTTTGATTCCCGTCTCACGCGTACTTCACATACATGTAAACCACGACGGCCGTGATGATCGCCCACCACAGCGCCGGGCTCTTCAGGAAGCTCATTTTCGCCCGCATCTCCGCCGGCAGCCGCAGACTCGACGGCGTCCAGATCATCCCTTCAAGCTCGGCACACGTCTTGGGCCGGGTGAACAGGCTCACCACCACCCCGATGCCCATGCACAGCCAGAATACGATGCCGATCTGGTTGAACGCCGGTTTGAGGTAAGGCACCACCGTCGGCGCCCAGGAAAAGCCGAGTTTCTCGACCGCCGACGGCAGAAAATCCATGGCCACCACCAGCGGGATGGCCACGATGCTCGCCGTCAGGACCCCGGCGTGCGTGGCCCGCTTCCAGAGAATCCCCAGCAGGAACATCGTCGCGATGCCCGGCGTGACGTACCCGTATGCGTGCAGCAGGTAGACGAAGATCGGCTTGTCCGAGTGCTCGAGCAGTACCGCCGCCCAGAAAACGCCCGTCAGCATGATCACCGCCGCCATGATCTTCCCGAACCGTACCGCCTGGGCCTCGGTGGCTTGCTTGTGGATGTAAGGCAGGTAGAGGTCCATCGTCAGAATCGTCGTGCAGGCGTTGACCGCGCCGGACAGGTGCGACATGACCGCCGCGATCAGGCCGGCCATCACCAGCCCCACCAGCCCGGGCATGATCTGCGGCAACAGACCCTTCACCAGCGTCGGAAACGTCGAGTCCGGCTGGATGCCCGGATACAGGGTGGGGGCCATCAGGCCGGGAACCACGATGATCAGCGGCAGCAGAAACTTAAGGTAATCGGTGAACACCACCCCCATTCGGGCGTGCCACTCGTCCTTGGCCGCCAGCGTCCGCTGCACGATAAACTGGTTTGTCGCGCAGTAGAACACGCTGATGCACAAAAACGCCCCGAGATACTGCGTCCACGGAAAGTCCGGGTCCGTGGCCGGCAGCAGCAGCTTCCACTCGCCCGACGTGGCCATGAAACCCGACCAGCCGCCCGTCGCGTGCAGCGTCGCGAACGACAGCACCAGTCCCCCGCCGATCAGCACCGCCAGTTGCACCATTTCCGTCCACACGACGGCCCGCAGACCGCCGAGGACCGTGTAGAAGCCCGTGAAAACCGCCAAGGCCACGATGCACAACAACATCGATGGCGCGAAGCTCGCCCCCAGCAGTGTGACCTTCTCCGCTCCCAGGAAGCAGTTGATCTGCGCCCCGAACAGCGTGTCCACCGCGATCGCGCCCATGTACAGCACGGCGCTGATCTCGATGAAAATGTAAATGACCAGAATCACCAGGGCGTACATCAGTCGGGCGCCCGCCCCGAACCGCTTCTGCAGAAACTCCGGCATCGTGTAGAAGCCGTTCCGCAGATAGAACGGCAGGAATATCCACAGCAGGGCGTTGAACCCGATCAGGATCGCCCCCCATTCAATGCACATGGCTACGAAGCCCCGGGCGTAGGCCGTCCCCATTACCCCAATGAAGTGGTGGCTGCTGATGTTCGCCGCCACGATGCTCCCGCCGACCATCCACCACGACAGCTTGTCGCCCGCCAGAAAGTAATCCCGCCTGGTCGCGCCCACCTTCCGCGAGGCATGAATGCCCAGCGCGATGATCCCGACGAAATACGCCGCGAATATCAGCAGGTCCGCGGTTGCCAGCTTCATGAATGCTCCCCCGTCGCTTGCAGCTTGGCAGGTGTGGGGCGGGATCTGCCCGCCTTCCTTTCTTCTCCCCTTCTACCAAGGGGCGGCAGGAGAGGTCCAACAAAAAATCTGCCGCCAGCGCCCTTCCCCGCCCACAAAGAATCTGCCCGGTGGCTCCCGCCGCTCTTGGTCCTCGGCCAACCTACGCATCGGCGTCTATCGGCGGTTTCACGCCCTCCCGCCATCTTTGTGTCTTCGT
Source organism: Phycisphaerae bacterium (assembly GCA_035477895.1). GTDB lineage: Bacteria > Planctomycetota > Phycisphaerae > UBA1845 > PWPN01 > JAPKGY01. The sequence goes on along the minus strand of DATIKE010000386.1, from coordinate 11,757 downwards.
GCCTTTGTGGTTCAATCACCCTTTGGTTTCCTGCCGCTTCCCGTCCTCCCCGGTTGAGACCACACACCGCGCCACGAAACCCGTGGCTCAGACCTCCTCCGGGACCACGTAAGGCTCGCGGTACACCCGTTTGAGCATCCTGTTCGCCTCTTCGTCGCCATCTATGCTCTCTGTCCGGCCATTGAACTTCAGCTTCCGCCCGCCCAGCCGATACGAAATGTTCCCCAGGTGCGAGAGAATCGTCGAGCGGTGCCCCTCCTCGATGTCCGCGTTCGGCGTCGCCCGCGATTCAATGCATGCCAGAAAGTTATCTATGTGTTGCGCGTGGGCCTGTTTGCCCGTGTGGCCGGCCACATTCTTCCCGTGCTCATCGAACACTTGCCACCCGCTGCCGTGCCGGGCCAGGAACATCACGTTCTTGGTGCCGAAGATATCCACCCGCGCCGCGTAGAAACCCCAGTCGGGGAACGCGCCGGTGTCCCGGATCGACCAGTCCACCTTCTTCATGTAGGGCGTCCACAGGGTCAGCTCGAACGCCATCGTCATCCCCGGGAAATCCCAGGTCACCACCTGCGTGTCCGGCGTCTCCTGGTCGTCCTTGAAGAAAAAGATCCCGCCGGTCCCCGACGCGCCGGCCGGATACTCCTTGCCCACTACCCAGCGGGCGATGTCGAGCTGATGTACGCCGTCATTGATGATATCCCCTCCCGAGTATTCCCAATGCCAGTGCCAGTTGTAGTGGAAGTGGTTCGGATTGAACTTGCGTTCGGGCGCCGGCCCAAGCCACTTATCGTAGTCCACGCCCGCCGGCACCGGTCCGTCCGGCGTCCTGCCGATCGATGGACGGGTCCGCATCTGCCGCACCCGGACCAGGTGCACGTCGCCCAGTTCGCCGGAACGGACATGCTCCATCGCCGCCTTCACGTACTCGGCGCTGCGATTCTGAAAGCCCGTCTGCACGACCCGGCTGTACTTGCGGGCGGCTTCCACCATCTTCCGCCCTTCCCACACGTTGTGGGCGCAGGGCTTCTCGACATAGACATCCTTGCCCGCCTGGCAGGCGTGAATCGTGCTCAGTGCGTGCCAGTGGTCCGGCGTAATGCTGAACAAGGCGTGCACGTCCTTGTCGTCCAGGACCTTGCGATAATCCTGAACCGCCGCCGGCCGCCGCCCCGTCGTCTTCGCCACCGCGTCCGCCGCCTTGTTCGCCCGGTTCAGGTCGGCATCACACACGTAGGCGATCCTGACATGTGGCCGCTTGACCAGTTCCTCGTTCAACAGCCACTGGCCACGCCCGCCCGCGCCCATCAGGCCGATCACGAACTTCGCCGGCCGGCCCGTCTCCGCCGCCCGGCTGACGCGGTTCGCCATCGCCGTCGCGGCGACGCCCGCCGCCGCTCCCTGTAGAAACTGCCGCCGATTGGTTTGCGGAATAGCCATGCGATTCACCCTCCCATAACGCCGCTTGCCATTGCCATGTGAACTCCGACCACCCCGGAACCACCGCCTTGAAACACCTGGGTTGGGTTCCCTCGGAACTTGGTTGCACTTAACTGCAGGCCAGGACTGAATGCAAATCAATCGTTGGGCCTGTTGAGCCAGAACGTCCTTACTTCTTGGAATCTCGTGACGCGTTCACTGATTTTTCTCATCTCTTTCGGGTAGAACTCAAGCATCACGTCGCAGAACTCGATCATCCAGGCCTTGCGCGAGTAGCCCGGGTTCACGGTGATGTTGTTCGCGTTGGCTATCTGAATCTGCCCCCATCCCAGCGCCCCAACAGTGAGGCAGCCCCAATCCAGGAATTCAATCGGGGCAAACTTGACCTCGGATACAACGGCGTTGACTCCGCGGACTTCGTAGCTGACCATGAGGATCGAGAAGTAGTTCGTGTCGTCCTCATAGAACCGGGCGAGACGTTCGACGGAAGTCAGATTAGGCATGTTGAACTTGGTATCGGTCCGATGGGTTTTAACGTCGACCACGTAATAGAGACCGTCGACGTCCTGGAATGCCAAGTCCGCCATCGCCCGGCGCGCGAAGCTCGCCGAGTACTCCGCACAGACGCCCCCCAATATCTCCTTGAAATGGTCGGAGACCACCTTCTGAATGGCATCTCCGGCCGCGCGGGGGCTTTGTGCAGTGCTCTTGGAGAGAAAAGTGGGACCCGCGTTAAGCAGATCCCTCACTCGATGCTCGACCCGCCTGTACTCATCCGTAAGGAAGACGCGACTTTTCATGATTGGGTGTCAAACAAGGTTGCATGCCCGGCGGCCTGTAGAGCCGAACCCCGTGTTCGCTCGACCTGTGCCGGATAGGTGTTCCGTTCCCAGAAAACGCCATCTGCGTAGCCTTGAATCCGAGGATTCTCATCCGCCATGGCGATACGCTTCTCCGCCAGGCGGCAGTAGTGTTCCTCGATCTCCACTCCAACGTATTTTCGCCCAAGTTTTCTGGCCACCACGGATGTCGTTCCAGAACCCACGAAGGGGTCGAAAACAATGTCGCCGGGGCGGGAACTGGCCAGGATCAGCTTGGCAATCAGTTTTTCCGGTTTCTGTGTCGGGTGTTCGGTGTTCTCCGGCATCGACCAGAAAGGAACAGAAATGTCCGTCCAGAGATTGGAAGGATGTGTGATCCGGAAATTTCCATTCTCGGTCGCCTCCCAGTCCCGTGGCCTGCCGTCGGAGTCACGGTATGGCGCGATCACTCGCCGTTTGAGTTTCACCGCGTCGATGTCAAAAAGATAATCGTCAGATAGCGTGCAATACCAGATGTCCTCCGCGCAGTTCTTCCAGTTCCTCTCGGCACCTCGGCCCTTTTCGCGTTCCCATGTGATTCGATTTCGAATAACAAAGTACCTTTCGCAAACCTCCTGAATGGCCCCCGAGGATTGCCATTCTCCGCAGACGTAAACAGAGCCGCTCCGCTTGAGCAACCTTGCCGTTTGCGAAAGCCAGACGTCAAGCCATTGTACGTATTCAGATCGTGGAAGCTTCCTGAAACGTGTCCCTCGAAACGCCTTGGCCAGGTTATACGGCGGGTCGGCAATGATGAGATCAAAAACCCCGTTCGGGAGCGATTTGCAGATCTCCATGCTGTTGCCACAGACAGTCCTGTTTATCAGGCTTGCGAATGGCAGCGTTGGTGACCAAGCGACGACACGCTCATCCATAGCCCGTGCCTCCCGGGATGTCAGGAGGAGCGTTCGATTGCGAGGGGCCGGAGCTTTAAGTCTGTCCCGTGCCATATTCCCAGTATCACATACTGATGTTTTCTTGTCCAAACACGTTTCCGGCCATCAATCGCGGCGCACAGTTGCGGGATCGCCCTACTCGTCCACGTCCAGTTTTCCCCCCGCCCCGGCCCCCTCCCGCTGCTTGGGCACCAGCGCCGACGAGTGCCCCGGAAAACTCTTGCTGGCCGGGTCGATGAACGCCTTGGCGTGGTTCACCGCCATGGCCGCTTCGCCGAAACCCGTCGCGATCAGCTTCAGCTTGCCCGGGTAACTGGCGACATCGCCTGCCGCGTAAACGCCCGGAAGATTCGTCTCCATCCTGCTGTTCGCCACGATGCCGTGCTTGTCCAGCGTCAGACCCCAGTCGTGGATCGGCCCCAGGGTGCTGCTGAAACCGATGTTGATCAGCACGCTCTCCACCTCCAGCGTTTCCTCGGCCTTCGTGCGGCTCTCGATGATCGTGGCCCGTTCGACCCGCTCGTTGCCGTGGACGGCCTTGAGCTCGTGGAACGTCTTGATCGTCACGGGCGACGCGAACAACTTCTTCACATTGTCTTCGTGAGCCCTGAAATGATCCAGGCGGTGAATCAGCGTGATCCTGTCGGTCACCCGCAGCAGGTTCAACGACCAGTCGACCGCCGAGTCCCCCCCCCCGACGACCAGGACGCGCTTGCCCCGGCACTCCTGAATATCCCGGACAAAGTAACACACGCCCCGCCCTTCATACTCCTGGCAGTTGACGTTCGGCAACCGCTTGGGCGTGAACGAGCCCGCCCCTGCACAGACGATCACCGATCGGCTCCGGTACGCGGCCTTGTCCGTTGACAACTCTAAAATATTCTCCGAAGTGCTGTCAAGGCGACGAACCTGCTCGCTTAACACGATGGTCGGCTTGTACTGCGAGGCCTGCTTGACCAGCTCCTGCACCAGGGCGCGGGCCAGCACCGCGGGGAAGCCGGCCACGTCGTAGATGAACTTCTCCGGGTACAGGGCGGCCAACTGGCCGCCGAGCTGCTCGAGACTGTCGATCAGCAGGCACCGCATGCCGCGCAGTCCGGCGTAATACGTGGCGAACAGCCCGGCCGGGCCTCCCCCGACGACGATGACATCAAACAACCCTGTCGGATCCTCCGGCATGACGGTCCCTTGCCCCGATCTGGAGAAAAACCTCCGGCGTCCTCGCAGCCGCTCCTGCAACCGAGGCCCCGGTCCTCCCGGACGGCCCCGGGCCGTATTCTAAGGACGCCCCGGCGCCGAAGCGACGGCCGGGCAATCAGCGCCTGCGGTGGCACTAACCTCTTTATAGAACCCAAGCGGTGCGCCGGCCCGGTTTCACGTGAAACAACCCGCTCGCCGGTTTTGCCTCGCCGGCCGGGGTGATCCGCCGCCCCCCCACCGGTTTCACGTGAAACACAGCCTTCTTCTTCTCCCTTGCGGCAAACCGCCTGCCGTATTACCGTGGTGCCGGCCACCCGGTCGGCCCAGGTTACTCTGAGAAAGGAGAAACCACCATGCCTCAACCCCCCCGCCGCCTCGGTCGCGGTTTGAGCGCGATTCTGTCCGTTCCGGACCCCCAAGTCCCCTCGTCTTCCTCCGTCCTCCCGGAATTGCCGATCCAGGCTGCCGGGACCAGAATGATCAAAGTCAGTCAGCTTCGGCCAAACCCCAGCCAGCCCCGTCGGGAGTTCCCGGCCGATCAACTCAAGGCTCTGGCCGACTCGATCGCCAGAACCGGCATCATCCAGCCCATCGCCGTCCGCCCGGCCGGAAAGGACACGTATGAGATCATCGTCGGCGAACGCCGCTGGCGGGCCGCCCAGATGGCCGGTGTGTCCGAAGTGCCGGCAGTCGTCCGCGAGGCCAGCGACGAACAGATGCTCGAGGTCGCCCTGGTAGAGAACATTTTTCGCGAGGACCTGAATGCAATCGACCGGGCCACGGCCTATAAACGGTATTGCGACACCTTCGGACTGACCGCCGAGCAGGTGGCCCAGCGATTGGGTGAAGATCGGACAACGGTTACGAATTACATTCGCCTGCTGGATTTGCCCGCGGAAGTCAAGCAATGGGTCGTCGAGAATCGCCTGTCCATGGGACATGCCCGATGCCTGCTGGGTTTGACCTCCGCTTCGATGCGCGTCCAGGTGGCCAAGGAGGCGATCGAACGGGACTTGTCGGTCCGTGACGTCGAGAAACTGGTGCGGGATCGTCAGGCGGCGCGGTCGGTACCGAGCGGTAGCGGAGGGGGCGGAAAAGTCAAACGGCCGTTGATTCGGGAACTGGAGCAGACTTTCGTCAGGGCCTTGGGGACGCGGGTGGAAATCGTTGAATCGGCCCGAAAGGGCAAGGGGAGAGTGATTATTCACTACGCGAGCCTGGAGGATTTCGATCGACTGTGTGAACGACTGAATGTGAAGCCCGGCGCCGAATAGAGGATAAAAGAGGTACAAGGGGTTCGGTTTGCGGGGCGGCGGGTCTGGCCAGTATGGTCTGCGCGGGCGGGGCAGCCGGGGGGAGCGTGGCGGGAGGTGTCCGGATGAGCGGGAAGAGTAGGTGGACGCGGCGCGGCTTCTTGAGGAAGGCGGGCGGGCTTGTGGCAGGGGGGCTGGCCGGGCCTTACATGCTGACCGGCAATGCCCTGGGAAGTGAAGGCAGGCCGGCGGCGAGTGAACGGCTGACCCTGGGGTTTATCGGCGTGGGCGGCATGGGCCTGGGGCATGTCGGGGTGATTCTGGAGAAACGCAGGGACGTGGAAATCCGGGCGGTCGCGGACGTGTACGAACCACACCGTCAGCGGGCGCTGGAGAAGGTGGGGGGGGACTGCAAGGCATACAATGATTACCAGGAATTACTGGCGAGACCGGATATCGACGCCGTGGTGATCGCGACGCCGGACCATTGGCACGCCGCGGCGGCGATTCACGCCTGCCGGGCGGGCAAGGACGTGTATTGCGAGAAGCCGCTGTCGCTGACTGTGCGCGAGGCCCGGGCGATGGTGAACGCCGCCCGGCGGAGCGGAACGGTTTTCCAGGTCGGCAGCCAGCAACGGTCGATGCCGCAGTTTCGGCGGACGTGTGAACTGGTCCGAAGCGGGCGGATCGGGAAACTGCAGTGGATCAGGGCGGGGGTGGGCAATGGTCCGACGTGCGATTGGGAACCCGCGGAGAAGCCGCCGGCCGGTCTGGACTGGAACCGCTGGCTTGGACCCGCGCCGTGGGCGGACTTCAATTCCAGGCGATTCCTGTTCACTTTCCGGTGGTTCTACGACTATTCGGGCGGGATGATGACCGACTGGGGCGCGCACCAGAACGACATCGCCCAGTGGGGCAACGGGACGGACCACACCGGGCCGATCCGCACCGAGCCCGTTTTCGCCGAGTTCCCGACGAAGGGGTTGTACGAGACGGCCACTAAGTTCAAGGTCAAGCACACCTACGCCAACGGGGTGATTCTGTACACGGAATCGGAGGGTTTCGACGTCGAGTTTCACGGCAGCGACGGCTGGATCAAGGTCAATCGCAGCGGCATGGAAGTCAGCGACCCGGGAATCGCGGCCGATCCGCTGGTGCCGGGCGATGTGCGGCTGGAGGACGTCCGCGACCATTGCGCCAACTGGATCGACTGCATCCGGGCTCGTCGCCGCCCGATCGCGGATGTCGAGATCGGCTGCCGGTCGGCCACGGTTTGTCACCTGGGTACGATCGCGATTCGCACCGGCCGGGTGATCGAGTGGGACCCGGAGAAAGAGGAAATCATCAACGATCCGTCGCTCAACCGCTGGCTGAGCAGACCGTATCGGGCACCGTGGCGGGTTTGAAGGACCGGTCGGGTGCCGGCAGGGGAGCCGCATTCATGTTGAAGAAGTCATCGCGGATGGCCATCGGGATTCTGTCCACCGTGACAATGGTTTGGGCCGCGGACCCGGGCTCTGGCGACCCGCGCATCAAGGCGTTGGCGACGGACGACGCCAAGGCCCGACAGGCCGCCGTGCGGGAGTTCGTTGAGATAGGGGCTCCGGCGATCCCGGCGCTGGTGGCGGAGCTGGATCGGAATGATCCGGCGACGGTTCAGCCGGCCGGCCGGGCCCTGCTGGCCATGGTCAGTCGTGGAACCTCTGAAAAACTTCGAAAAGAGCTATCGGAGCGGCTGGTCGCCGAGCTGGCCGGCAAGCGACGGGTTGAAACACGGAGGCACATCTGCGGACTGCTCGGCCTGGTCGGCGATTCGGAGTGCGTGGACGCCCTGTACAGGCTGCTGATGGACGCGGAGGTACGGGAGGACGCCCGGCAGGCGCTGGTGCGGATTCCATCCCGCAGCGCGGGCGATGCTCTTGTGGCCGGCCTGCAGATCACCGAGGGAGATTTCCGAGTCGCCCTGGTCGACGCGATCGCGGAGCGCAAGGATGCCGCTGCGGCCCCGGCGATGAGGGGTTTGGCGGCCGGCCCGGAGGATTCACTGGCCGCGGCGGCCATCCGCACGCTGGGGCACCTGCCGGACCCGGCCTCGCTGCAACCGCTCGTGGAGTTGGCTCAAGGCGGCAAGCCGGGCGCGGTGCAGGCACTGTTGACCTTGGGCGAGACGCTGGCCGACGCCGGTCGGGGCGAGATCGCCCTGCGGACGTTCCAGGCCGCGGCGAAGCTGAAATCGTTGACCGCCGCCGAGTACTGTGCCGTTCTGCATGGCTTGGCCCGCTTTGATGAACCGGCTGGTCTGCAAACGTTGCTTGATGTCACCCGGGACGCGAGCAAGTGGAGATCCGCCGCCAACCACGTGCGCGGGGCGGCGCTGGCCGGGTTGGCGGTCATGCCGGGCCAGAAGGCCACGGATGCCGTCGCGGACGCCTTGCTTCGTTCGGAGGATCGGCAGTTGAGGCTGGATCTTCTGGAGGTGCTGGGGCGGCGGGGGTCGTCGATGACCCGAAAGGCGGCGGATGTACTGGCCCGGATTGCCTCGGAGGGCGGCAATTCCGTCGAGGCCCCGGCCGCGATTCGAGCGATCGCCCGGTCCGATGCGGCCGACGCGATCCGGCCCGTTCTGGATGCACTCCGTGAGCCGGGCGGCCCTTCTTATGACGCGGCCGAAGAGGCCGTCCACCACATGACCGGTCCGGTTGTGACCGGGGCCCTGATCGACGAATTGGGCCGAAAGGATCTGCCCGCCGGCGTCAAGGGGGCTATTGCGTCGGCCCTGGGATATCGCGGCGATGTTTCGGTCGTCGATGCACTTCTCAAAGCCTCTGAAGACCCCGAAGTCGTCGTCCGGGCGGCCGCGATGAAAGCCCTGGGGCGAGCGGGCGGCGACAAGGCGCTGGAGCGGCTGGTCGGCGGGCTCGGGCAGCCCGCCGGCCCCGACCGCGACGCCGCCGAGCGCGCCCTGACGCAGGTCAGGGACGAGTCGATCGCCGCCCGCCTGCTGGCCGGGTACGACCAGGCTCCGGAAGCGCGGAAGGCTCCGTTGTTGCGGGTGCTGGGGCATCGCGGCGGCGAGGCGGCGGCGGGGTTGCTGATGAAGGAGGCGGCCAACCCGTCGGCCGAGATCCGGGCCGCCGCCGCCCTGGGCTTGAGCCGGCTCGCCGAGCCCGACAGCCAGAACCTTTTGCTGGAGTTGGCCGGAAAAGGGCCGGCCGAGGTGACGCGGGCCGCTTTGCCGGGCCTGTTGGCCGTCGCCCGGAAACTGGAAACATCGGACGCCTCGCGGGCCTCGGGGTTGTACACGCAGGTTTTTGCCATGGGGATCGCGCCGGAACTGACTCATCAGGCCCTGGAAGGCATTTCCCGAACCGCCGGCCCCGCGGATGCCGACCTGATCGATATTCTGCTTCCCATGTTGGCAGAAGAAGAGGTGCCCCTGGAAGTTTCGCGGGCGGCCGCCCGGGTCGCCATGTACATGCCGGGGGACCGGCAGGATGAAGCCGTCGAAGTGCTTCAGGTGGCCGCCATGCTGCTGGACAAGGACCCCATGGTGTCCAGGATTCTCGAACACCTCTGGAAACTGGGATCGGACTTCGACCCGGCTCGCAATGCCGGCTTTGTGACCCGCTGGCACCTGGCCGGCCCGTTCAAGACGCGCGGCTCCAGGCCGTGGGATGAATGTCATTTCGCGGACGCCCGGCCGGACGTGAGTGTCAAGGCAAGCATCGACGGGCAGGATTTCGAGTGGAAGCCCATTCATACCTCGAACCCGGCCGGCAGCGTGGGTCTCGTGCAGGCGCTGACCGCCGCGGACGGCGTGGCCTGCTACGCCTATGCGGAAATGACCGTCGAAGGCGGCCAGGAGGCCGAACTGCGCGTCGGCAGCGATGACGGCGTCGTGGTCTGGTTGAATGGCGAGCGGGTACTGGCTGTCCTGGAAGACCGGGCGTTGACCGTGGATCAGAATCGCGTCAAGGTCAACCTGAACGCGGGGGTCAACCGGATCCTGGTCAAGTCCCTGAACACGTTCGGCGGCTGGGAGTTCGTGGTCCGGCTGATGGACCTCGCCGGCGAGCCTTTGTTGTAACCGTTCACGGCTTTTCCCTTGACGCCTGAATCAAATCCCCGCCGTTTCCGCCGGCCATAGCGAACATTCTCGTCCGATGAATGATGGTACACTCAATTGCCGAGGGAGCGGCCGGTCGACTGGGCCTGGAAAGCACGCTGAGGCCCGTCGGGCGGCCGAAGAAGCCACAGGAGGCATTGAAAATGGCTTCCGACCCTTATTCCGCTCCCTCAAACCGAGTGCCACAGGACACCTCCTTCATCATAGAAGATAGCGCATTTTGGGCGACCGCGTAAGTGGTTTTTGTGGTCGCGGAGGGAATAAGTGGCGCGCGGAGGCGCACTTACGAACGCAGCATGGTCCATTCCGATGAGCTTCTTGACGAGGAAGATCAGGACGCCAGCAGGAAATACCGCAGAGGCAGGAACAGCAACTCGTCATACCGAGCGGTCTGCTCCAGCGTGACCACGACGCCCAGGCCGAGCTTGAATCGCTTGAGGAAATACCTGAGGCTTGCCAGCTCTTCCTGCTGGGGGCGATGCTTAACCTCGATGGGCAGATGCCGATCTCCGCCATGAGTAAGAATGAAATCGACCTCGCGGGTCTTTTCGCGGAAGTAACTGACCTCAATCCTCTCCGGCCAGGTATTCAATTCCCGAATGACGAGATTCTCAGCGTAAAGACCCATCATCGCAGCATCCGGCATGTCCCACGTCTTGAGCACCGCGTTGCGTAAGGCGAGGTCCACAGGATAGCACTTGATGTTACCCTTGCGAACCCGAAGAGGCTGGTGGCTGAATCGCTGAATCCGGATCAGAAGGTCGGTCAGCTCCAGACGGGGGAGGTTCTCGTCCACCACCCGCCGCTCCACCCCGATGGCCTGGGAGACCTTCGCGGTGTTGATTTCCTGGCCGGGATGGGCCAATAGATAGACAAAGAACCGCAGCACGTTTTCCGGCTTGCGGTATTGAGTCAGCGTCATCAGGTCTTCGTAAAGCACCTTCCGAACCTGTTGTTCCATCAGGTACTCGATCTTGCGAACAGGGTCGGTCAGGGCCCATACTTCCGGAAAGCCCCCCTCCAGGCAGTAGTCGAGCACGGCCTGCGACACGTCGGAATGGAACGGCAGCAATGACTCGTGTAGCCGATTGACGCATTCAGCAGCCGCCTGCCCGTCTCCTGCCAGTAGCGCCGGCCTGAGAACACGGTGGGCTTCGAGTATTCGGGAGAACTCCGGCCTCTCACGAAGGCGGTACTGGCAATATTCGCGGAACCCGAAGGGCAGGAGATGGCGGTCCTTCACCCGGCCCAGGAGTGTTTCCTGGCTGCTCCGGAAGATCGGGGAGGAGGCTGAGCCGGACACAACGAAACGAATTCGGCGCTTCAGGTCGTACGCCTTCTTGAGATGAAGCTCCCACTGGGGCAGGCGTTGAATCTCATCGAGGAAAAAGTAGGCGAGAGAGTCCTGCCGCTCAAAGTGCTTCACGAGCTGGTCGAAGATGACGCGCTGGAGATCAGCAGCAGCGAACAGCTCCGGGTCGTCAAAGGCGAAGTACAGAATGCGAGTGGGATCGACGCCCTGCTCCCGGATCAGACGAGAGATAACGTGCTTGGCGGCAGTGCTCTTGCCAACCCGCCTCGGGCCAGTGACCGAGATGATCTGAGGCAGGTCACGAAGGTCGGCCCATACGTCATCCACTACCGGGCGCTGATAGTCCGGGAGACTCCGCTCCCAGGCGACCACCGGCTGCCACCACGGGTTATACGGGGCCAACAGCGTTTCCAGGTGTTGCGTGTCCATCAATAAACCTATATTCGGCAAACAGTTAGGCCAATCTGCACAATTTGTGCCTCTTGGGGCACATAATTGGATGCCATTCCCAAGCCATTGTCAAGCGGCGGTTTACTGCTCGCAGGCAGGGAACGGGCAGCCTGGGCCGCGAGGTCAATCATCCGTCGCGGTTGGCCCATCTGATCCGGGACGTGAAGTTCCTGGCCACCTTGCCGGACCGTGTCACCCGAGCATACGGAGAGCGGTTGCT
>DATIKE010000385.1:0-24539 GCA_035477895.1 Phycisphaerae bacterium | reverse complement strand
CAACAAAAAACCGCCTGCGAAGAAAAAAACTTTCAATTTCGGTCGGGATGCTCTCTCCCCCCGATTCTCCTCTCCCTCATCGGCCTTCGAGCCCCTCAGCCAGCCCCCGAGGTGCGAAGAATCCCCTATTCATCAGGGCTGCCCGAGAACGCGCTGCCGGTCATGACTACCGCCTTCTGCCGGCCCAGCGTGCCCAGGGTGTGCCGGCACTTCGAGATACATGTCTGTGCGGACCGCGATAACGCCGCCGGCGGCTAAAACCTGCCTCGCATACCCCGGGCATCGACTTTCCGGCCCAGGAAAGCTAACCTTTCCATATAAGACTGGTGGCCGACTCGCGCCGGGTGCTCGAACCACGTGGGACGATCCGGCCGTGTATCCCTTCGGCCTGGCGAGTCATTTTCTCGTATCGGCTTCGAGTCCGGCTGTGACACATGAGGAAGCGACCATGTACCGCATCACCGCAAGCACCCTGGCTGCCGTCCTGATCCTTGCAGGGGTGGCCCACGCCGTCGTCCAGACCATCGATGCCACGGTCAGCGTCCGCGTCGAGCAGACGATTCCGCCGGATACGGTGAACACGGACACGGCCTTCGAAAGCCTTGGTGAGACGACGGGCAATCTGCCGCTGGTGGCCGAGGCCCGACTGCTCGAAAGCGGATTTCCCGATTCCGGCTCCGCGGCATCGACCCGTCTGGCCGACCCGCGATTGTCCGAGACTCCCGATCCCGCGGAGTTCGGCCTGGCGGCCCTGGCGAACAGCCTCAACGGCCCCTCGTCCTGGTCGGCGTCCGGCATCGCGACGGAAACCCGCGAAGTCGCCTTCCTCGCCGACGAGATCGGGGCGTCCGACGGCACTGGACTGCGGGCCCGAAGCTACTTCTTCCTGGACGGCGTGATGGTGCTTTGGCACCAGGGCGGCGGCGATGATCTGACCGGCGCCGGTGCCGAGGTCGTCGTGCAGGTCCAACAGACCCGCGGCGACGCGGACCCCGTTGTCGTCCTGACCGCCGGCATGTCTCTGACGGGTCAGCCCGGCGGGTTCGCGGCGCTGCAGGCCGGTGGGGCTCTGGTGCCCGAAAACGTGATCCTGCTGGATATCAGTGAGTTGGTTCCGCAACTCGGGACGGTTCAGTTGGCGATCCTGCCGAAACTCGCGATTCCCTACGAGTATGACGCACTGGTGGCTGAGAGCTTCACGCTGAAGGCGACCGCGGATGCCCGGATCAGCAGTCCGAGCGAAGCGGGTGCGGCGGTGGTGCTTGGCCCATCGGTCGAGGATATTGCCGGTTTGCTGAGTGATGTGGCCGGCGCGGACCTGGGCGGCATCCTGGCCGAGGTGCTTGATATTCATCTCAAGTCTGGGCTGACGGCCGCACGGCCGCTCACGACGGACAACCCGGCGACGCGCGTCACGGTTACTCGGCAAAGCCGGCTGCTGCCCGGCTGGCCGTTGTGCGGAGTCATGGGTGCGGAAGCAGCCCTCGGGCTGACGGTTTTTCTTGGATTGGTGACTTTTCCCAGGCGGTCCGGCCGCTGATCGGTTGATGCCATGTACCGGAGCCGAGAGGTCGACCCGGACCGCGGTCGCAGCAGCCAGACGCCGCGGATTCTGGCCGTCGGCGATGTCCACCTTTCGGCGGCAACAGATCTGGCCGACGCGGTCGCGCGTTTCTACACCGAGTTGATCGGGTTGGACCCGATGCCCGCGGACGAAGGCGGAGGGCGGCTGTGTTTTCGCGGGCATCCTCGCTCCGGCCCGTGTGTGCGGGTCGATCTGGTGAGCGAGCCGCCGAAGCCCTCCAACAAGAGGCAGCTCCTCGTCCATGTGGCCGGCCTGTTCGATTGCCGGCAGCGGCTGCTGGAATGGGGCATCCCCCACGAATGGGCCCGCGGATGGTCTTACTATGACCGCCGGCTGTGCCTGCAGGACCCGGCCGGCAACCGGATCGAGCTGGTGGCTTACCATGAGTTGTGGTGAGCCGGTCATGGCCGTCGAACCGCCCGCCCGCCGGTTCTTTTCATAAGTCGTTATCTATAAAGGGTTTGCCATCTTCCTGCGGGTGGGCGGGGTGATGTCCGGCCGGCATGCCGGCGAGGAATTGTTACCGACAAATAGTTGGCCCGGGGGCGTGACAAGCCGATGAACCTGGTGTATACTCTTTCCAAGCTGGACATGGCAGCGTGTCCGGGGGGACGTCCGTCAGGACCTGGCGCAAGGTCCAAAGCATCCAGGCGCCACTTCCCGCGCTCGTCGGTTTCCTTACCGTATGAACCGCTGAGTCGACTATGGGCTGAGTCGGTTCGCGCCATGAGGCTGATGCAGCCGGGCACGAGTTCGGGTTTCCAAGCCCATTGGCAGGTGTGACATTGGCCTGGGCCGGCAAACCGATCATCGGTATCTCTGGCGGGATTGGATCCGGAAAGAGCACCGTGGCGGCGATGCTGGCCGAGTTGGGCGCCGCGGTCGTCGACGCCGACCGGCTGAACCACGAGGAGCTGGACGCCCCGGAAGTTCTTGCCGCCTTACGGGAATGGTGGGGCGAGGATGTCGTCACGCCGGACCGCCGCGCCGACCGCGCGGCCATCCGCGGCATCGTCCGCGACAATCCCGGGGAACTTCGCCGGCTGGAGGGCCTGGTTCATCCGCGGATTGCGAAGCGGTCAAACGAGTTGATTGCCGGGTGGCAGGCCGACCCCGGCGTGAGGGCGATCGTCTGGGACGCTCCACTGCTGTTCGAGGTCGGGCTGGTTGAACGGTGCGACTGCGTGATCTTCGTCGACGCCGATCCGCGGGTCCGCCTTGGCCGCGTGCGTGAGGGCCGGGCCTGGACCGCCGAAGATTTTTGCGAATTCGAGAAATCCCAGAAAGCCCTGGACTTGAAAAAGGAGCAGGCCGATTATATAGTGGAGAACAACTCCGACCGGGATTCGCTCCGGCGGCAGGTTGAAATAGTCTTTTCCCAGATACTCTCCGGCACTTAGAGAGCTTCACCGCGGATCATTCCGTTTCTTTGATGACACGGCCATGCCCGTGGTGCAATAAACCTATAAGCAATATGGCGGGCGCAGCCCGCGGACAACATCCAGGAGGATTGGTACATGGCGAAAGCCAGCGACAAGTCAAGAGGCAGGACGCCGCGCGGTGGAATCAGGGCGAACCCTCGCAGGAAAGTGGAACGGCCGGCCACCGACGAGGTCGAAGAGGTCATGGAGTCGGATATGGACACCGAACATAACAACGAGGAAGAAACGCCTTTCGGGCCGGACCTGGAGTGCCAGGAAAACCCGGCGGCAGCCAAGGCCCCGAACCATGGGGATCCCCGCCTGCCCAAGGAATCGCACTCGGCCATTGACGCCGAGACGCACGCCAAGTACGAGGAAATCAAGCGGGGCGAGCTGCACATCAAGGACCTGCAGAAGCTCAACGTCGAGGCCCTCCACGCGATCGCCAAGCAGGAAGGGCTCATCGACTACACCGGCTTGGGCAAGTCCGAGCTGATCTTCAAGATCCTCAAGGAGCGCATCCGGCAGAACGGCCTGATGTACGGCGAGGGCGTGCTCGAGATCCTGCCGGACGGCTTCGGCTTCCTGCGCAACCCGGAATACAACTACCTGCCCTGCCCGGACGACATTTACGTCAGCCCGTCGCAGATCCGGCGGTTCGGCCTGAAGACCGGGCACATCGTGGCCGGCCAGATCCGCCCGCCCAAGGAATCCGAGCGTTATTTCGCCCTGCTGCGGGTCGAGGCCATCAACCTCGAGGACCCCGAGAAAGTAACCGAGAAAACCAACTTCGAGGATCTCACTCCGTTGCATCCCGGCCCGAAGGACACGACCACCGCGGCGCTGGGCGTGGACGGACGGTGGCGGCTGGAGACCGCGTCGGACGAGATCAACATGCGGATCGTCGATCTGGTCACGCCGATCGGCAAGGGCCAGCGCATGCTGATCGTGGCTCCACCGCGGACCGGCAAGACGGTTCTGCTGCAGAAGATGGCCAACGCGATCATCGGGAACTCCCCGACCGCCTACGTCATCATCCTGCTGATCGACGAGCGCCCCGAGGAAGTGACTGAAATGCAACGGGCGACCAAGGCCGAGGTCATCTCCTCGACCTTTGACGAGCCCGCGAGCCGGCACGTCCAGGTGGCCGAGATGGTCATCGAGAAGGCCAAGCGGATGGTCGAGTACGGCCGCGATGTGGTCATCCTGCTCGATTCGATCACCCGCCTCGCCCGGGCATACAACACCGAGATCCCGCACTCGGGCAAGATCCTGACCGGCGGCGTCGATGCCAACGCATTGCAGAAGCCCAAACGGTTTTTCGGCGCGGCCCGCAACATCGAGGAGGGCGGCTCGCTGACCATCATCGGCACAGCCCTGGTTGATACCGGCAGCAAGATGGACGAGGTCATCTTCGAGGAGTTCAAGGGCACCGGCAACTCCGAGCTGCACCTGGACCGAAGGCTCGTCGACCGCCGCACCTGGCCGGCCATCGACATCAACGCCAGCGGCACCCGCAAGGAAGAGCTGCTGGTCGCCCCGGAGGAGCTGGAGCTGATCTACAAGCTCCGCCGTGTCCTCAGCGACATGAACGTCGTCGAGTCGATCGATCTGCTCCGCACCCGGCTCTTGAAGGTCCGCACCAATGCCGAGTTCCTCATGACCATGAACCTGTAGCTCCGGCACGGTCCGGCGTCATCACGCGAAACCTCACGAGCCATCGGCAACCTTGGCGGGCGCTCTTGTTGCCAGGGGAAGGAAAGCGGTTCAACGTCTGTCGTGGCAATCCCCGCACGGTCGAGGGGGGTAGACAGAAACCAATGGTCGTGAGACAGAAGAACCGCAGCCAGGCGCCTTCTCCTTCTCCTGTTGTGTATCTCGACGGCACCAGCCTGCCCGAGCAAGTCTATGAGAACTTCGACTTGGCTACGAGAATCCCTTCTCGCGCCGATCTACCTCGGGAACTCTTTCCTCGTTCGTCGGCAAGGGGATGGGAATCCCCAGGCGGTCGTGTCGAGATGGGAATCTCGACACAGCGGCATCGAAGACAAGTGGCCGATATGATGGAAGTCGACACGACGCGATTCATGTGAACACAGAGAGCAATGAATCATGATCCGCCGAATCATCAACGCTCGACTGAGGGGGCGGCAGGGCCTGGCCCGGATCGATCTGAATGAAAAGGGGCACATCGCCGCGGTTGCCGACATGACGCCCGGTGGACATGCGGCGGGGGCGACGATCGACGCGCGGGGCGGGCTTGTGCTGCCCAGCTTCATCGATCTGCACCTGCATCTGGATCTGGCCTACTCGCTGGATCTTGTGCCGGAAAACCAGAGCGGCACACTGGTCGAGGCCATCCGGCTCTACGCCGAGGCCAAGAAGGGTTTCACGCCGGCTTCCGTGTGCGAGCGGGCCGTTCGGGCGATCGAGGCGGAAATCGCGTTCGGCACAGGCGCGATCCGCAACCACGTCGATGTCGGGCAAACGGCGGGTCTGCGCCTGTGCGAGGACATCCTGGCCGCTCGGGAACAAGTGAAGGACCGCATCGATATCCAGGTTGTCACGTTCCCGCAGGACGGCGTGCTCCGCGATCCGGGGGCGATCGATCGCATGCGCGAGGCCATGCGTATGGGCTGCAACCTTGTCGGCGGCATCGCCCACTATGAACGCACGCCGACCGACAGCCGGCGCCAGATCGAGCTGCTTTTCGACTTGGCCGAGGAGTTCGACGCCGACATCGATTGCCACATCGACGAGACCGACTCGCCCGAGTCGCGCTGCGTGGAATATCTGGCGGCCGAGACGATCCGACGCGGCCGGCAGGGGCGGGTGACGGCTTCGCACGTCTGCGCGCTGGCCAGCTACGAACCTGTACACGCCGCGAAGGTCATCGGGCTGCTGGCCGAGGCCCGGGTCCACGTCGTCACCAACCCCGGCGTGAACCTGCACCTCCAGGGCCGCTTCGACACGTATCCGAAACGCCGCGGCTTGACCCGCGTCCGCGAGCTGATGGCCGCCGGCGTCAACGTGTCCGCCGGGCAGGATTGCATCAAGGACCCGTTCTATCCCTTCGGCACCGGGCAGATGCTGGAGGTGGCCCACCTGCTCGTCCACGCGGACCACTTGTCCTCGCCGGCTTTGGTCGACAAGGCTATGGACGCGATCACGGTCAACCCGGCCCGGTCGATGCACCTGGACAACTACGGCCTGAAGCCGGGCGGCCGGGGTGACCTGGTGATTCTCCCCGTGGATCAAGTGCATGAGGCGATTCGTTGCCGCCCGATGCCGGTCGCCGTCCTCAAGGCCGGACGCCAGGTGGGGGGGATGGACTCGAGACGTCCGCTCCCTTACGGTCGCGGTTCGGATGATTTTCCAGCAGCGTGATCACTGTTTGGGCGATCAGCAGCTCCTCGTCGGTTGGAATGACGCGAACGGTGGCCGGGCTGTCGTCTTTTGTGATGACTGGTAAGCAGGCCTCGTTGCGGGCCGCATCCAGCCGAATGCCCAGGAACTCCAGGCCGTCGCAGATCCTCGCCCGGATGACGGCCGCCCGCTCGCCGATTCCGCCGGCGAAGACCAGCGTGTCCAGGCCGCCCAGGGCCGCGGCCAACGCTCCGATCCATTTCTTCGCCTGGTAGCAGAACAGGGCGGCCGCCTCGGCCGCTCGCACGTCGGTCGTTTCGTGTTCGAGCAGATCGCGCATGTCCGAGCTGGTCTCGGAAACGCCGCGCAGGCCGGACTCGGCGTTAACCATATGGTAGAACTGCTCGACGGTCATGCCCTCTGTTCGGGCCAGGTACGCGACCACGCCGGGGTCCAGGTCGCCGGAGCGCGTGCTCATGACCAGGCCGGCGGCGGGGGTGAATGCCATCGTCGTGTCGATGGAGCGGCCGCCGCGGACGGCGGCCATGCTCGCGCCGTTGCCGAGGTGAGCGAGAATGACCCGCCCGTTGGCCGCAGCGGGGCCGCCAATCCGTTTGAGTTCCTGCATCAGGTAGGTGTACGAAAGCCCGTGGAATCCGTACCGCCGCACGCCGGCCGCGTCGTAGCGCCGGGGGATCGGCAGGAGCCTGGCCACCCGCGGCATGTCGCGGTGGAACGCGGTGTCGAAGCAGGCCACCTGCGGAAGATCGGGATACTGCCGGCCGAGTTCCTCGAGCAGCGCGATCTGCGTGGGCATGTGTTCGGGGGCGAATGGGCTGAGCGGCCGGAGCTGCTCGAGCAACCGGGGCGTGACTCGCTCGGGTTCGGAGAAATCGCTTCCGCCGTGCACGACGCGATGGCCGATGGCCTGGATCGGAGCGTCCGCTTCATTCGCTCGCAGCAGCTCGGCCAACACGGGTATGCACGCCGCATGGTTCGGGAGCTCAAGCTTGAGCTGTTCTTGAGTGCCGCAGGCCGCGGGTTCCACGCTCAGCGAGCCATCAGGCAGGCCGATCCGTTCGAACTTGCCTGACAACACGCGAGTCAGCGGCCGCGTCGCGCGGAAAATCGCGAATTTCAGGCTCGACGAGCCCCCGTTGATCGTCAGGACACAGCGGTGGGCCGGCGATTCCAAGGGCATCGGGCTTCTCTCGTCAGATGTCGGTATGCCGGTTTTCGGCGCCGGGCCTATGGGTTTTCGGCCGGTTGCGATTCACCTTCCGATGACGGCATTGTCGCGCGCTCTTCCCGCGGGAGGGGGTGCAACTTGCGGTAGAAATCATGGAAAGCCTGATATTCCTCGGGGCCGATCGGCGGGGCGAAGCCCCTGGCATCCATGGCCGCCAGGGCCAGCTTGTACTTGTTCGGCGCGACCTTGAAGAGGAACTCGGACATCCGCTGCTTGAGCTCGGGGCTGACGTGCGTTGAGCAGACGAACGGGCCTTCCGGAATGCGGATCGTCTTGCCGACCACGCGGACCTGGTCCCTGGAGGGGCTGAGCAGGATGAAGCTGCCGCCTTTTTCGGGCCACCTGTTGTAGTCCGCCTCGTCAATCACGCCGGCGCCGTTTTCCAGGACCACGCTCTTGGCAACCTCCAGCGAGTTGATGTGGAACGTATCCAGACCTAGGCCGAGCAGGCTCTTGTCCACCTCCTTGACCGGGATGCCCGTTTCCATGAGCGCGCCCAGTGCCGCATCGTTGAGCAGATCGCCGCGCGGCATGAAATGGAACCGTATTCCCTTCATGTCGGCCACGGTCTTGACGGGTGACTTCGGCGCGACGACGAGCAAACCCTGTCTGTGGGTCTGGCCGGCCTTGTTGAGCGGGACGGCCAGGATCTCGCACGAGCCGGTTTGGGCGACCTCGGTGAATTCATGCGGGCGCACGAGGGCGAAGCTCATTCGGCCCGTACTCAGGTGCACGCGGATCTGCCGCGTCGTCATCAGCTCCAGTTGCACGGGCTCCTTGAGGTGTTCGGCCATGCCGAGTCGCAGCAACTCCCGCTTGGGAAGAATCACCGGCGGCAAGGTGAACTCGATGGTAGTCTCGCCCACGCGGATGGGTTTGCGCATGACGCCCAGCACGTCCAGCGGCCCAAGGATGTTGGCCGGTTGGTTTTGCGTCTGTTGCTGACAGCCTGCCCCCGGGCCCAGCAACGCACCCGCCAGGATGATCGCGCCTGCGACTGCGCGGGGAGCACGATGTTTTCGGCGGTGTGTGATGGTCTGCATGAGCCGAGAGTATAGCCTCACCGGCGGTATCCAGAAAGACCCCGCCGGGAGCATCGCCGTCGGGGTTGTGCGGAGCCGTGGCTGCCCGCGGCACCGGCAAAACGGGTTTTCGTCCGGCGGCCTGTGTTGATGTAACTCCTTCAATGGAAGCGCTTTACCCCGCCCTGGCCGGCCGACCCGCCCGCGGTTTCGTCGCCGGCTTGATGCCTCGTTTCGGTCTCTCGCGGGATGCCTTGCCGAGCGCGCGTGCGGGCATCGAGCGGACGGCGCCGACCGGCGAATCGTACGCCGCTGGTTGACAGACTCCACAGTAACCACTTAACTTTACGTCATCTTCATGGATTCCCGCCGCCCGTGCCGGGGGGATATCGTCGGGGTCCGCCCCGGAAACCGGATCGATTGCAGACTGATAAGACTATAGAGACAGCGAGGAAAGCTGATGGCCGAACCGAATCTCAATGCCGCCGCCGAGCCGAAATCCTGGTACCGCGGACTCACGCGCTATCAGTGGTGGGTGCTGATCATCGCCTCGCTGGGGTGGATGTTCGACACGATGGACCAACAGTTCTTCAACCTCGCCCGCGGACCGGCCCTGCAGGATATCCTCCAATACGATCCGGCCAAGGCGGGAGCAAAGAGGTTGGGCAAGGGCGCTCCCGACGTCTACGGCGTGTCCGATCTCGACGCCATCGTCGCCGCCGGCCTGCTCAAGAGCGAGCAGAAGGACAAGCTCCTTGTCGATGCCGACGGAAAGCTGCGCCCGCGCGTCGTCCGCGCGGAGGTCGCCATGGCCGTCGGTGAAAACATCGTGGGGCCGCGGTTCCTTGAGATGGGGGGCCGCAGGCTGCAAGAGCAGGGCGTTGTCAGAGAGGTTTATGACGAAGCCGGGCTACGGGAACTCGTCGGCAAGCATATTATCTCGGCGGAGACCGCGAGCAAGAAGCTGGCCAAGTACCCCGAGGGGGTAATCCCGAGAGAGTATGTCGCCCGTCACATCGGGCAGGAGATGGCCAAAAACGAGGTCTCCGAATCCGGCGCCACCGCTACGTTGATCTTCGTCATGGGCTGGGCGATCGGCGGGCTGATCTTCGGGTGGATCGGCGACGCCCTGGGCCGGGCCAAGACCATGGCCTTGACGATCCTGTGTTACGCCCTGTTCACGGGGCTCAGTGGTCTGGCGACCACGGAGCTGGAGTTCTTCGTCTATCGTTTTCTGACTGCTCTTGGAGTGGGGGGCGAGTTCGCCGCCGGCGCCGCTCTGGTGGCCGAGACCATGCCCGACCGATCCCGGCCCGCCGCTCTCGGGACGCTCCAGGCGCTGTCGGCGTTCGGGAATATGACCGCTTCGATCCTGGCCCTGTTTATCATGCCGACGCTCGGCTGGCGATGGCTCTTTGCCGTCGGCGCGCTGCCCGGCATTCTGGCGATTTTTGTGTTCATCGCCCTTAAAGAGCCGGAGAAGTGGAGGCAGGCCCGAGCCAAGTGGCTCGATGACAAGGCCCGCGGTGTTGCCAAGGGGGCCTCCTACGTGGGGCTGTTCGAGGATGCCCGCTGGCGCAAACGGGCCATCGTGGGTATGCTGCTCGGCGTGGTCGGCGTCGGCGGCCTGTGGGGCGTCGGGTTCTTCACCCCGGAACTGACCCGCACGCTCTGCCAGGGAATGAGTGACGTCCAGAAGGAGAAATACGTCGCCATTACCTTCTTCCTCCAGCAGCTTGGCGCGTTTTTCGGCATCGGTGCTTACACGGTCCTCTCGTTGCGCGTCGGTCGAAAGCCGGCCTTCGCATTCTTCTTCATCATCGCGTTCATTGTCGTGTCATACACGTTCCTTTTCGCCAATACCATCGTCGATGCCTTCATTCTGCTCCCGCTGGTCGGCTTCGTGACCCTTGGCCCGTTCGGCGGATTCGCCATCTACTTCCCCGAGCTGTTCCCGACTCGTCTGCGGGCGACCGGCACCGGCTTCTGCTACAACGTCGGGCGGTTCCTGGCGGCGCTGGTGCCGCAGATGAAGAGCGGCCTTCAAGGCATGTTCATGAGCGGGGCGATCATGCTGCCGCTGCTGCCGTCGGCGGTCGGCAACGCCGAGCTGGCCATCCGCTACGGTTCGTTCTTGATCATTTTCATCTACCTCCTGGGGCTGGTCGTGCTGCTGTTCGCCCCGGAGACCAAGGGCCAGCCGCTGCCGGAGGATTGAGACGGTCCGGGATAGTACAGGTATCCTCGGTCCCCCTTTTGATAAGGGGGGAAGGTGTTTCCGCCCGCAGGTCCGGCCATCCAGAGTGCAGGCCGGGCTCCTCGGCACGCAGGTCGGGTCCCGCAGACCCGACATCCCGTTGCCCGGCGTCACCGCCGCTTTCGTGCCGAAGCCGGCGCGCCGGTGTTGGACCATGGAAAGTGCGGGCTGTAGGTCACGTTGGGCCGGCCGACCACCAGGTCGCCGTCCTTGACGAACGGTTCGCCGCGTTCGTTGAGGTGAAGCATCAGGCGCGATCGCCACGTTCCTAGAAGCTCGGCGTGCGCGGGGTCGTCGGCCAGGTTGTGCAGTTCGCCGGGGTCCTTCGCCATGTCGAACAGGTATTGCCTTCCATCCAAAGCATAGAACACGTACTTGATCCTTCCGTCGGTGAGCGCGTTCCAGTAGCCGGCGCTGCCGTAGCACTGGCTGTGCTCGAGGTCGATCCACGGCCGCCAGTCATCGGTCTCGCCGCGCACCAGTTTCAGAAGGCTTTGTCCGTCGAATTGTGAAGGATCGAACTTCACGCCGGCGGCGTCGAGGAACGTCGGCAACAGGTCGCGCAGCTCGGTCGGCTGATCGAATACCTGCCCGCGTTTTGCCTCCATGTTCTCCGGCCAGCGTACCAGCATGGGAATTCGGGCCGAGCCCTCGTAGGCATACGTCTTGCGCCACAAGTGATGGTCGCCGAGCATGTCCCCGTGGTCGGCGGTGAACAGGATCAACGTGCTGTCGAGCCAGCCGCGCTCCTCGAGCGTTTTCAGAATCCGCCCGATCTGCTCGTCGATGAAGCTGATCGAGCCGTAGTACGCCCGCCGAGAGACCCGGACCTGCTCCGGCCCGAAGTCGCCGTGCCATGAGTTGTAGTTCGACGGGTCCGTGTCAGCCGCGTACCGGGCCGACCAGTCGCCGATGACCGCCGGCGGCACGTCCGCGTCTTCGTACATCTTCCAGAAACGCGGCGGGGGGTCGTAAGGGCTGTGGGGGCGCTCGAACGAGACCTTCAGAAAGAACGGCTTGTCCTCCTTGTAGTCCTTCAGGAAGCTCACCGCCGCGTCGGCCGTCCAGCGCGTGGGGTGCAGTTTTTCCGGAAGAGCGTAAGGCCGGGCGCGGTAGTCGTTCCACCCGAGGCCGGTGGCCCCGGGGTCGAGCGTCGGTGCCAGCGACCAGAACCACGATCGGTAGTCGCTGCGGAACTCCGGCGACTCTTCGCGCCCCGACTCGTCCAGGATCGTGCGCTCGAAGCCGTGCAGGGCCCGCTGCGGGTGGAAATGCATCTTGCCGATCCCATAAGTGTAATACCCGGCATCCCGCAGCATGGCCGGCAGTTCCGGCTTATAGGTTTCCGCTTGGCGGCCCGCGCCGAGCAACCCGTGGTGCCACGGGGACAATCCGGTCAGGATCGCCGCCCGGGCCGGCGTGCACGACGGTGTCGAGGTGTACGCGCGGGCGAATCGGGCCCCTTCGGCCGCCAGCCGATCGATATTCGGCGTGCGGATGACCTTGTTGCCGTCGGCGCCGATGCAGTCTCCTCGGTGCTGGTCGGTCATCAGGAACAGGATGTTCGGCCGGGCGGTCGGGGGTGATACGGGACGGTCGTTACCGCTGGGCAGGGGAGGAGCAGACACGCAACCCGCGCCCGACGCAAGCAGTCCGCACAGGATGTTTCGCCATACCCTCCTGACCGTGGTGCGCATGATGCCCCGTGTCTTGTGTCGCAACCCCCGCCTCTCTCTATCAGGAACCGCGCGAGCCGAAGGGTTACTATAGTCCCGCCCGAAAGGCCGGACAAGAATCCCCTGGCCGCCGTGTCGAGATTTCGGGTTCTTCAGCAGAATCTGTGGGTCATTTACCGGGGATCCGCCCCGGACCCCGGGATTTTGATAACGCGTCGCGCGCGACGTGCTCATTCACGGTTTCCTGCTGGTCGTGAGGCCGTTGCTGTCGCCGCCCTGGGGAGTTTGATCGGCCAGAGCGTTGAGTCCACGCGGGCACTCTTCAGGAGTCCCTCGGCCTTCTTTACCAGCTCCGGTCGCACGCCGGCCAGGTTGTGCTGCTCGCCCGGATCGGCCTTCAGATCGTAGATCTCGATCGGCGCGTTCCATCCCGGGCGCACCGCCTTGATGTCTCCGAACCGCGCCGCCTGCTGCGAATGCGGCTCGTGCAGTTCCCAGTAGAGGTATTCGCGTGCCGGCAGGCGGCCACCCAGCAGGGCGGGCAACACGCTGATGCCGTCGAGCTTCAGCCCGGCGGGGGGCCTGGCCGCCGCCACCTCCGCGCACGTCGGCAGGAAGTCATAGAAAGCCCACGGTTCGTCGCTTACCTTGCCGGCCGGCACATGGCCGGGCCAGCGGGCGATCATCGGAACGCGAAGCCCGCCCTCGTACATCGACCGCTTGATGCCCCGCAACTCGCCGCCGCTTTTGAAGAAGTCCCGCATCCTGCCGCCGAAGGAGCCGTTGTCGCTGGTGAACATCACAAGGGTTTTGGTGTCCAGGCCGAGTTCCTTCAGCAGATCCAGCAGTCGGCCGATATCCCGGTCCATCCGCGCGATCATCGCCGCGAACGCCTTGGCTTCCGGTATCCACGGCTCGTCCGCGTACGGGCCCAGGTCCGGCACCTGCAGCTTGGAATGCGGAATCGTGAACGGCAGATAGAGGAAAAACGGCCGGTCGCGATTGTCGCGCACCCACTTGAGGGCATCGTCGGCCATCAGGTCGTGTGAATACGTCCTGCCGTCCAGCTCCACGCGTTGCCCGTTGCGCCACAGGTATTCGGGGTAATACTCGTGGGCTTTCGACTGGCAGATATACCCGAAGAAGTGGTCGAATCCCTGTTTCTCGGGTGCGCCGCTCGACCCCGTCCCGCCGAGCCCCCATTTGCCGATGCACGCGGTGCGGTATCCGGCCTGCTGGAGCATGCGGGCGACGGTGAACGTGCCGGCCGGGATCGGCTCCTGCCCTTCGGGCGGCGTCGCCTTGTTGGCCCGAATATACGAATGCCCGCCGTGCAGCCCGGTCATGAGAATGCACCGCGACGGCGCGCACACGCTCGTCCCGCAGTATGCCTGTGTGAACCGCAGCCCCTCGGCCGCCATCCGGTCGAGGTTCGGCGTCCTGATCTTCTCCTGGCCGTAGCAACCCAGGTCGGCATAGCCCAGGTCGTCGGCCATGATGAAAACGATGTTCGGCCGATCGGGCGGGGATTGAGTTTCGGCGGTGGCCACACCTGCCGATGCCCCGCCAACTGCCACGAATACCAGTCGGATCACGGCGGCACAAATGAAACGACCCATGTGCGTCCTCTCTGGCCAAGCGGTCGATGGCGACTCGTACGGGAAGATAGCGTAGAGCCTGGTGTACGGACGATCAAATAGTCATGAGGGCCGGGGTCGCAATGATCGCGTGGCGAATCGATCCCGCGGGTGCCTCATGGTCATCGTGACCCCATTCATCCGATTTCGCCCGGATGGATAGGCCACCCGCCACCCGTCGCAAGTGAGCCCCGCGCGTCGCGATCGGGTATTTCCATCACCAGGAGTAGTGCACCTTGTACCGGATGACGACCTCGCCGTCCTTGTCCACGGTGACCGGGAAGTGGATCGTGCGGGCGTCGGCCTTCTCGTACTTGTGCGTTGACTCGACGATCTGCCAGTTGGTCCAGCGGTAGAGGTTCTCCTTGACGATGACCTTGACCGGCTCGGTCTTGTGGTTGCGGAGCTTGATCTCGACGGTCTCGTCCATGGTGCGCCGCCGGCTGTCGGTCTGGAAGTCGGTCTGCGTCCGCTCACCGACGACATCGAACGCCGACCCGAGTTTGATCAGCACTTCCTCGTCCTTCGGCGTGTGGTTGATCGCGTCCTCGCCGATGAACTCCAGGCTGTTGTCCGCCGGGTCGAGCTTGCTGACCCGGATTCTGCCGGCCGGCAGCGGCATGCCCAGCCCGGTCTTCTGCTCGTTTTTGAACCGCAGGTACACGTCGATCTTCTTGTTGCACTGCGTTCCGAACTCACGATCGCTCATCGGGCTGCCGAAGAACCCGCGGAAGCCTTCCTGAAGGCCGTAATAGACCAGCACCTTTTCGCACGGCACCCCGCGGGCGACGGGGAACAGCTCGATCTGCTTGGTCGAGTTGTCGGGCAGGGTCGTCGGCCGGCCCAGCGTGTACAGGTAGTACTCGAAGAACGCTTTTTCCTCGAAGCCGTCCTGGTCCATTGCCGGAGCCGCCATCTCCCGGGCCATTTTCATGACTCCGGCCCGGCGCTCAGGCCGAGGTGCCCGGTGGACTTCCCCGGCGATCAGCTTGAGTCTGGCGTCGTTGTAGGTGGCGCCGGAGCGGTTGATGATGCTGACCCACGCGCCGAGGTCGAGCAGCCCGCTGTTGGCGTCGGCCCCTTCGGCGAACGTGATGTTGTAATCCGTCCACCAGGTCATGGCCGACGTCTGGTATGTCACCCGCACGCGGTGGGGGCCGCCCTTGTCGGTGGCCACGTCCCATACCAGCGTCGGCTTGGTGATCAGCCCGCCGGGCAGTTCGGGGAACTTGGCGTTCGTGTAGCTGCGGACGATCTCGACGCCCTTATCCTGGCCGGCCTTCTGCAGGATGACCCCGCCGGAGGTGCTCAGGAGCTTGCCGGTGAACGTCTGGATCTGCTCCCCGGTGGCCTGCTCGACGGTGATGATCTGGTCGAGATACCGCTCCATGATCTTGTCGGCGCTCACCAGGTCGAACTGGTAGTTTTGCTCCAGCACCCGCGTGCCCGGGTCGGTCAGCGACTGGAACGAGACGGTCGTGGGGTCGATCTGTGCGGCCACGTCCGTGAACCGCACGGTCGATCGGCCCTGGGTCAGCTCGATCGGCCGTTCCTGCTTCACGACCGCGTACCCGGGGACCTGCACCCGCCCGAAGTGGCCGGCCATGGACGGGTTGTACAGCTCCGGCGGCAGGGCGCCGGGTTCAGCGGAGCTGTAGATGGTCAGGGCCGTCGCCCCCGGTTCCTCCGCCGCCAGGACCGTGGGGCCTGACGCGATCGGGAACAGGACACAAGACAGCCCGCTCAGAATGAACGCTCGTTTCCAAGTCATGGGCCGATCGAACATGGTTCGTCTCCTTGCCTCAAAAAGGG
Organism: Phycisphaerae bacterium; assembly: GCA_035477895.1. Lineage (GTDB taxonomy): Bacteria > Planctomycetota > Phycisphaerae > UBA1845 > PWPN01 > JAPKGY01. The sequence continues at coordinate 8,514 of DATIKE010000385.1, read as the reverse complement.
GGATACGCTGGCCAACGTCCACGATGGTTATACATACTACCGGACGGGCGATCCCGAAAGCCCCGCCACCTCATCTTGGACACGCCAGGGGCTTTTCGGTTCCCATTTTTTCCGCGCTCCAGGCCAGCGTCCGCCAGCCGGAGCGCGCGCCATGATCTACTTACAGGGGACTCGCCGGATATTGGGTGTATGGGGGGAGGGGATGATGCGCGGCGGACAACGGCAGACGAGGCGGCAAGCCGGGGGTAAAAAGCGTCGCGCGGGAACGCGGATCGGGTTTGGCCGGCGGCGACCGGCCGAAAACGAAAACGCCGAGCCGCAAACGGAAACCCGAACACCGGCGTCATCCTGGCTGACCCGATCGCAAGTCCACCGTAAGCTTCCGCAAGCAGTTCGAGCCAAAGTGGATGCAGCCATTCTGCTTCGTCCGGAGAAGTGCCCGACGCTGGAGGCGATCGGCGGGCGGTTCGATTTGGCCGGGCGGTACGGCATTTCACCGGCGGCGCTGCGAAGCTATGCCCGAAGGCTTGAGGAGTTTGCTCGACCCGCCATGACATCGCAGGTGCTGGCGGGTGTGCTCGGCTGTCTGCCGGCAGGGCATCGAAGGCGAGTGCTCACCGGCAGCCAGGTCCTCCTGCTCAGCAAGGTCGTCAAGCTCCTGACCGACGGCAGGGGCGACGCCGAGCTGTCCGTGGCCGACCTGGCCAAACTGGCAACGGTGCTGGGCTCGCTCGCCGGTCGTCGAACAACGTCATCGAATGCAAAAACGCCCGGCGGCTCTCAGCGAACCTTGCGAACCGCGCCCGCCGAGACCGCGGCCATCCAGGATGCCACGTCCCTGACCGAGGCCGTCCGGCTGGTATACGGCCTGACCGGCTCGCGGATAGGCCGAGAGATTCCCCAAGAGGCTCCGAGCACTATCAGCACGGATGAATAACAGCCGGATCGTGCTGAGAGAACCTCACCCGTTCGGGTCGCGGGCAACCGGCATCGCCGAATCCCGGCGCGCCGCGGGGCGTATCAGATCTCCTGCCCGGTGCCGGGCTGCTTGGCGAGCATCGATTTCGACAGGAACGTCAGTTCCGACATGGTAAACGGCTTGCGCAGCAGAGTCAGGTATTCGTCATGGCGGCCCTCGACGGAGTACTCCGGATTGCCGGTCACGAGCACGATGGGCAGATCAGGCCTGTCGGCTCGGATCTCGGCGTAACACTGCAACCCGCTCATCCGGGGCAGTTCGATGTCGAGGATTGCGAGACAGCAGGCGTCGGGCTCCGCTTTGAACCGCTCGAGGGCCTCGGTGCCGTCGCGCGATTCATCGACGATGAATCCGGCCGTCTGAAGCGCGTCGGTCATGATCGCGCGGACAAAATCCTGGTCCTCGGCCAGCAGGATCCTCAAGCCTTTCAGAGAAGCCCGGGGCAGTGCAGCCTCGGATTCATCGGGTGGCGGTGCGGGCGGCCCGCAGGTTGGCAAGCAGACGGTAACACGAGTGCCCTTGTCGGGTTCGGACTGGATATCAATATGCCCCTCGTGCTCCTCGATTATTCCATGCACGATCGCCATCCCAAGTCCGGTTCCCTTTCCACGGGGCTTGGTGGTGAAAAATGGATCAAAGATACGGGACGCGACCTCCTGCGACATTCCAACGCCGGAGTCCTCGACGGTCAGCACCGCGTGCTTTTCCCCGGCCGGCGTATTCCGCTCGGAAAGTCCCACCGCGATCGCGCCGCCGTTCGGCAAAGCGTCCCTGGCATTGGTGATCAGGTTCATGAGGACCTGGTGGAGTTGGCCCATGTCGGCGAGAACATAGACCGGCCGGTCGACTTTGAGCGAGTCGCGCAACTCGACGCCCGCGGGGATAATGCGGCGCAGCAGCTTGAGCGAATTGACGACGACCCGGGTCAGGTTGACGCGGACTTTTCCCGAGACGGTCTTGCGGCTGAACGTCAGCAGCGAATTGGCGATTCCGCCGGCATCGTGCACGATCGTGACGACCAGATCGAGCTTCTGGTGGGCCGGGTGCCCGGGAGGAAGGTCCGCTTTCGCCAGTTCGGTGTATCCGGAAATGGCGGTGAGCAGGTTGTTGAAGTCGTGAGCGATCCCGGCGGCGAGGGTCCCGACCGCTTCCATCTTCTGGGCATGGCGCAGGTTGGCCTCCAGTCGCAGCCGTTCCTCTTCGGACTTTTTTCGTTGTGTGATATCGAGGATGACCCCGTCCAGAAAGATATCCTCGTTGTTGCCCGAATACACGGCCCGTCCCTTCTCCTGGACCCAGCGACAATGTCCGTCCCTGCACTTGATGCGGTATTCGATTTCATAGGGTTGTCGCGAAAGAATCGCGTTGTTGACTGAACGCATCACATCGGGCAGATCCTCCGGGGAAACGAGATCGGCCCAGTTGACGCGGCGATGGAGGAACTCCTCGGCCTTGAACCCGGTGACGGTTACAACGTTGTTGCTCATGTGCGTCGCAAAGCGTGGAGAAGAGGCCATGCAGCGGTAGACGGCACCGGGGATATTTTCGATCAGGGTGCGAAGCTGCTCCTCGCTCAGCTTCAATTGTTTGAGCAGCCGCATGCCCTTCTCGTGGTCCGTCAGGATCTTACCGATCAGGACCGTGGCCAGGGGATACAGGCCCAGGCAGGGCAGGCTGATGTGACTGAGCACTTTCAGGGCCTCTCCAGACGGCAGCACGCTCGTCATCGCGAGCATGGCCAGGTGCACCACAATGCCGAACACGTAGAGTTGCCATGCCGACATGTCGGCCGTGCCGCCCTTGCGGCGATAACGGAACACGATACCAATGATCGCCGACGAGAGAATCACCAGGACACCCATGCGGACACCCATGCCGCCCTGAATAATGCGGCAGGGGATCGTCATGAGGCAGGCCACGGCAGCCGATACGGGTCCGAAGAACAGCCCGCACAGACTGATCATCACGGACCTTCCATCGAAGAACAGTCCCGGCGCAAGAACGAAAGGACGAAACATTCCAATAATCGCGGCTCCGCCGAACAGCAGTCCTTGCAGAGCTGAATTGACATGCGAGCTTTTTTTCCAGCGGGTGGAGATGAAAGAGGAGATGACGCTGATGGCGACAAGGATGGAAAGATTGTAGATCAGCTCGATTGTGATCATGGGATCATGGCCTCATTGACGCAGGCGAAATGGGCAGCCCGGTTCGTCATGTCCGGCAGGAAGAGTATCCCCGGATTCCCCGGGATTTCAGAGATACCCTGTGCCGAACCCGGCTACGCCGCCCGGCGGTGTTCGATCATTATACAGTCTTTCCCCTCCCCCTTTGCGTCAACCGGTTTTCGGTTTTTCCCCATGCCGAAGGACCCATGTCCGGGATCAAACCGGAGTGCATCGGAAAAACCCGCAAACCGACCGGCGGCCTTGGACCTTGAGACCTCAGATCGGAGAAGGAGTCCGGCCCCAGACGGTCCTCAGGATGCACTGAGAATCGTGGTTGTGCGAAAGAGGAACAGGACTTTGGTGTCAGTCGCCGGAAGGTGCCAACTCGATATGCATGGGAGTCGTTGAGGTCGTTCTGATCCACGCGATCAAGTCGGCGCCCTCGAATCTCTCCCGGTGGCCGATCGTATAATCTTCACCGGATACGATCGGGACGTGATTCAGGCTCACTTTGACGCCGGCTTTGCCCCAATCCCTGATGATCAGTGCCGGATTCACCACGGGGGATTCCTGACCGGCCGCCAGGACAGCCTCCAGTTTCGCTGGCTTACCGCGGTTCTTGCAAGTCAGCACGTAGGCCCGCTGGGTGGGGTCGTAGCCTTCGTCGGCAAAGGCGGCCGAGTGAATGGTCAGTCCGGGCGGCCGCAGCCAGGATCGTGCCAGTGGCAGGAGTTCCTCGGCAGATTTGTCGGTCATGCCGCAGAGCATGATCTTGGTCATGGAGTTGTTGGTGGATTCATAGGGGGCGCTGTACTGGGTCGAGGTCCATGTATGTGAGGGGCGATCGGCAGCCTGGGGATAGCGCGCCAACAGCGGGACCTGGGTCACCGGCCAGTGGTTTCCCCAGGGGAATATCGAATGCTCGGACCAGCCGTCACCGCTGGCACGGACGATCTCCGGCCCAGGGCGTCCGCGGTCGTTTTTTCCGTCACTATCATCGAGTACCAGGAAGGGATTAAACCGCGAATCCAGATAGACGATCTGGATGTTGGCCCCCGGGATGGTCGGGAAGCCATAGGACTTTGGGCCGGATTCCCGGCCGAAGGATTTCGTTTCGCCCTTCATGTTGGCCACGGACATGATCCGTTTCGGGTCGAGGACGTCCTCGGGCCGCTGGCCGTCATGCAACGGCTGGATGGACTGGCACCACTCGTGCCACTCCTTGAAGTTGCTGCTCCACATGACGACCTTGCGCACGGCGACGCCGTCGGGGTAGATGGTATGGTACTCCTCCGACCAGTCTCCCCAGCCCGTGACCTCATCGACGAAAGCGAATTCGTAGTTGACGCCGACGGGCGCGTTCCGCCAATACACGACCGCACGCGCGTCGCTGTTTTCGAGAATCTTGACGTGCGAATAGTGGGCCCGCTTGTCGGACATGGATTCCGAGCAGCCGTGGGATTTTCGGTTCGGCCCGCGCTCCATGAACTCGTTGGTGAACCAGTTGCCCTTCTCAGTCACCCAGCAGGGCGCATAGGAAGCTCCGCGCCAAAATACGAGGCGCACGGGAGCGAACTTGAAGGCGACGAGGACGTCCGGCCCGCTGCCGCGCCAGATGGCGTCCCATTCCTCGCAGTACTTGAGTTGATGATAAAACGCGCCGAAGCGATGTGTGCCCTCCGGCCCCGAGGGCATTCGTCGCGGTTTCAGGCCCGGCGGCGTGTTCGGTTGAGCATCCTCGAACGATTTCTGAATCTCGGCCGGCGTGAGGCACCGGTCGTGGATCTTCACCTCGTCGATGATTCCGTCGAAGGAAAAATGGATCGGCTGATCGGTTGCTCCCCACAGGGCCGAGAACATGGCGGGTTCCCTGGTGTGGTTCCGCCCGATGAGCAGATCGACATCCTCGGCGTAGGTTGGTGCACCCGACAGGGGAAGATGGCCGGCCTTTGCCCCATTGATGTAGATTGTCAGGCCCGAACCGGCATCAAAGGTGCCCGCCACATGGGCCCATTTCATGAGCGGAAGCATCGTCTCCGACGTGCATTCGCGCCACTGCCCACCGAGGGCGAGATGCAGACCGACACGGCCGCGGGCATCCACGCCGAAAAGGTAGCCGGCTGTCTGCCCGGCGCGTTGAGTGACGACAGGGCACCATCCCCAGGGATAGGCCTGCACCGCGATCCAAGCTTGAATTGTGAACGTGTCGCCCAGCTTGGGCGTATCTTTCGCTTTTCGTGTCAGGCAGGTGGTAAAGCCATCACATTTGAGACCCGTTCCCGATGCACCCTCGGCGAACCTGAAGTTCCCGCCCAGTTGATCGGTCATCCGACTTGCAGCGTCGATGGTCGCGTTACCCTTGCCTTCGTCAAACCGCCACCACGCCAGCATACCCTCCTGCCCGGCGGACGCCGACCGGGCAATCGTCAAAGAGACGCCAACGAGCAGGGAGAGCATGAACCCCCTTGGTCCTCGCTTGTGAAAACGTGTCGCCGCGTCGTGGAAACGCCCCTGTTTGCCGAATCTGCATACCATGAACCGTCTCCATGCCTGTTGTTATCCGTAGCTGTCAAGTTCATCATACACGATAGCTGCCGAATCATCCCGGTCGGCAACTCCTGTGCGGGTCTCAGGATTCCGCCGTATACACGGGGCGAAGAAAATGAAGGGTCCGGAAGGGGTTGCCTTCCGGACCCGAGGTTAATGACTGCGTTCGTTCGTGACAGGTGTTCAGCCGATGATCTCGTTCATGGTGACGCGGCGGTGTTCGTAGACGGCGCGTCGGACGAGCAGCCCGACGAGTGTGGCCGCCCGGCCCTCGTTGACCGTGCAGACGTTCGGGCCCTGTCCGCGAAGCGTCTTCATGAACGCGCCGACCGATCCGCGTGTCCAGTTCGGCTCCGACTCGGCCTCGGTGTATTGCTCCATCCTGGCCTCCGGGTCGCGCGGGAAGAACTTGCCCTCGTTAAGGGCGACACCGCCCTTGAGGCCTCCGATGTGCTCGAATACGCCGGTGAACCGGCCGCCCGGGGCGTTCTGGTAGCCGTCGTGGTGTGGGCAGATCCAACTGTGTTCGTAGTCGACGTAGAACTCCGGGTACTCGATGTGGGCATAGTAGAGATCGGTCACGTCTCGCTCGGGGTCCATTTCCTTGAAGAGGTTGGGATATCCGATACCGGTGGCAGCCACGGGCAGCTTGCCGGCGACCCAGTTGAGCACGTCCCAGGTGTGGCAGGCCTGTTCGAGCATCCAGTCGCCGCTGATGCTCCGCCGCCCGAACCAGCTCCGGTGCCCGTCGGTCGGCTTGCCGATCGGGCCCCATGCGTTGTTCCATGCCGCCCGCACGTCCATCGGCCGGCCGATGCGCCCGCTTCGGATCAGCTCGATGCCCTTGGGGTAGAGGGTTGTGCCACGGCGCTGGAAGCCGATCTGGCAGACGGTATCGGGGTTCTTCTTCTGGGCCTCGATCATGGCGTCGGTTTCGTTGACGGTGATGGCCATGGGCTTTTCGCCGTAGACATGCTTTCCGGCCGCGAAGCAGGCGAGGAAGACCTTCGCGTGCATGTTGCACGGTGTGGCCGTCAGGATCGCGTCGATGTCGTTTCGCTCGAGCAGCTTTCTGTAATCCTCGGCGCCCATGTGGATGTCGGGGGTTTCGTTGAGGGCTTCCTTGATGTCCTTGAGCGCGCGGTCGACGTTGGCCTGGACGGGCTCGGCCACGGCCTTGATGGAGATGTTCTTGTCGGCCTCGAAGAGCTGCTTCATGACGTAGTTGCAGCGGTTGCCGGCCCCGATGATGCCGAAGCGGATCTTGTCGTTCGGCCCGAACCTGCGGGGTTTTGGCCCGGCTACCACCTGCATCGCGGGTCCGCGGTCGGCCATGCCGCAGCCGGCGGCTGAAACCAAGCCGGCCACCGCAGCGAGTTTGGCGGATTCAGCCAGAAATCCACGTCGCGTCTGTTCGCCGTACGTCGCCATTGCTTTCACTCCTTCCAGGTCATGCGCGAATCGATCGCACTCTTATTCCACGTGCAACATGCCGGCGTATTCCTGCAGCCGGCGGTCGAGATCGGCCCGCGTGACTTTCTCGATGCGGGCCATACTGAAGTCCTCGATCGTGAACGACGCCGCCACCGTGCCGCGGGCCAGCGCGTTCCTCAGCGTGTCGAACCCCAGGTCCGGTCGGGTGGTGAGATATCCCATCATTCCGCCGGCGAAGCTGTCGCCCGCGCCGGTGGGGTCCTTGACGGCCGTCGTCGGATAAGCCGGCAGCACCGCGACCCGATCGGCGGTCACGATCATCGAGCCGTGCTCGCCTTTCTTGATGACCACGAAGCGCGGGCCCCATTCAAGAATCCGTCGACCGGCCAGGACGAGATTCTTCTCTCCCGTGAACAGCATCGCCTCCACGTCGTTCAGAATCGCCCCCTGCACCAGGCTCAGTGTATGCAGCAGGGCGTCCCGCTGGGTATTGATCCAAAGGTCGCGGGTGTCTGCGACGACGAGCTTGGGAGAGCGGACCTGTCGGATCATGTCTTCCTGCAGCCTGGGATGCGTGGCCGCCAGGAACAGGAACTCGCTGTCGGCAAAGGCGGGGGGTATCTTCGGCCCGGCCTCGGCCAGCACGTTCAGCTCGATGCCGGTTGTTCGGGCATCGCTGGTCACCGTGTCATATTCGCCGGCCCATTTGAACGTCTTGCTGCCCTTGCGGACCTCGAGGCCGGCCAGATCGAAGCCGAATCGTTCGAGATACGCCCGGAAGTCCGGCGGGAAATCTTCCCCGACCACTCCGACGAACCGAACCTGGGTGAACAGCCGGGCGGCCATCGAAAAATACACCGCAGATCCGCCGTAGACGCCCCTGGCCTGGCCGACCGGCGTCTTCAGATCGTCGATCCCAATACTGCCGGTGACCAGCAACGACATGAACAACCCTCAATCGACGCGTGTACGGTAATCAGAGCCTTGGAAGGGGTCGGGAGTCTTCGGCGTTTCCCTGCCTTCGTGAAGTCCGCCGTGTTGAACCAACCTGGTGCGCTGGATGACGCCATGAGGACTCCCGACCCCTTGTTCCGGCCGGAAGACCGGCAGTATAGGTGGCCTGTACGGTCATGCCAAGTGACGTGGGCCTCGGATCAGTCGTTGGCCTGTGCGGCCTGGACCGCGGCAACGACGGCCTGGCGGACCTTGGAGTAGACCTCTTCCATCGAGCCGGTCATCCGCGCGCCGGCCGCCCGGCGATGGCCGCCGCCGCCCAGCGACTGGGCCAGCGCCGCCACGTCCACGTCCAGGCCACACACGTCGGGCGCCTTGCTTCGCAGGTTGACGCGGGTCTTGCCTTCGGGCGTTTCGCTGAGCAGCACGCTGACG
>DATIKE010000384.1:0-21190 GCA_035477895.1 Phycisphaerae bacterium | reverse complement strand
CCCCTCCCCCCCCCCCCCCCATTCGCCTTCAAGCTTTCTTGCCGACAGAACCACTCACGGTCCATAGCGGCCCAACAGTCCCGACGGCCCGCCCGGAACCGCCAGGGAGCGCAGTCTGAGTCGCTCGCTGAGTCGGGACATCAGCGGCGACAGGCCGAAGGTCATTGCCGTGGTGCGAAGACCTTCGATCACGTCATCAGTCGCCAGAGCGCCCCGGCCGGCGCCGGCGGCGCGCAACCGCGCGGCCCACCCGACCAGCGCCGGTGACATAAGTAAGGCAGTCAGCCCACGGATCATATCGTGGCGGTAGTAGCCCGGTCCGGCGAACGCGTGGGCGTCCAGCTTGACCCGGATGAACCGCAGGACAGGCTCGAGGGCGTCATCCGGCGCCGGCCGAACCTGCATGACACTTTCAAAGGTGATGTCCGGCCAGCCGTCCCGCAGGCGGGGGATGGTGCCGCATCCGCGGAGGAAGGCCCGCGACTGCCCGTAGCGGCGCCACGACTGGCGCGTCCGTGCGAGTCGGCCGGCCCGCAGCAGATGAGGATCGTCGGCCAGCATGTGGAGAAACAACCATTGCCGGAACAACCGGTCCAGGCGATCCGGCACAGTTGGTGGCCTGCTGTCCCGACTCGCGGCATCTGTCTCCGCCCCCTCTGACAGGAGGGCCATCAACTCGACAAAACGCTCGCCGCGGACCTTATGTGGCCGAACCTCATACAAAGTATCGAGCAGCAGGCAGCCGGCCCGCAAACGATCGCGTGGACTCAGGGCCTTGCCGCGCAACAGCCGCACGAACGCCTCGACCACTGCCGCGAACTCCCGGCCGTTCAACCGCAGGCGGCCGGACCACGCCGGGGCCGACAACCGAGGCCCCAGCCGCATCTGGCCCACCAATCGGGCGAGTTCCTGGGCGTGCACGTGCAGGGATCGGCCTTTGTTGACCGCAACCGAGGGACAGTCACATCGCAGATCCATCCGCAGGCCGTCGATTGCCGAGGCGGGCATGAATGGGAACAGCCGGCACGGCAGCGGCTTGATATCAACGCCGGTTTCGGCATGCAGCCGACACAGGTTGTCCTTCGACAGGAACACGCACGCCCCGTCGGGCTGATGGGCCAACATGTGGGTGCGGTCCGCCAGGCAACCCCGGCGATGAAACAGGGTCACTCCAGGGAGGCGTTCCGACCAGCCGGAATCCAGGATCCGCCGCATCTCCGATTGGGTGACCGGAACAAGCATGTCCCGGCAGCAGTGGGTGCAGCGGTGACAATCAAACCGCTGGAAACCAGGAAGATGGAGAGTCAGCGACCCACTCATGGCGGGAATGATATCACAGCGGAAAGCCCCAACCAGGTTTGACCGGAGCCGACGTTGAGATCAATGCGACGGGGATCGCAAGGCGGGGTTACCCCTGCGATTCCGACTTCGTCTGGGCCGCCAGGATGTCCTCGCGGACCTGCTTGGCCGTCAGGCCGAACTCACGGAGGGCCTTCTGGGCGACACAGCCTTTTTCATCCAGCAGACCCAGCAGGAGGTGCTCGGTGCAGACTTCGCGGCTCTTGAGGTTGCGGGCCTCCTCGATGGCCAGGGCGACCACGTTTCGGAAGTGCGGCGTACCCGGCAGCCGTCCGAACACCCAGGTGTCTTCAAGGCTGGCCTGGATCAGCTTGTCGACGGCGGCCTTGAGTTTGTCGTGGGTGATGCCGTGCCGGCCAAGGATCGCCGCGCCCAGCCCCGTGCCTTCCTTGCCAATCGCCAGCAGCACGTGTTCCGTGCCCACGTATTCCAGCTCGTACTGGCGGGCAATCTGGTTGGCCAGCTTGATTACCCCGTCGACCCGCTTGCTTAACTGCTCGTACATCGAGGGCTACCCTTCCTTACCAACATGACCTTGGAGCCCACTATACCGCCAGCGCAAACCGGTCACAAGCCATTCACCAACGGCTGTCCGCAACACGCATGATTCGTTGTCGCGCTGTCATCGACCAACCTGCGTCTGGTTGGCCGGCGGCGGAACGGGGTCGGCATGGCACCCCTTGAAGTAGTTGTACCCCAGGCTCAGGATCGCCACGATCACCGATGCGACCAGCGTGACCTTGATGATCCGCAACCGGTTGGTGATCTCCTTATCCCGCCATTCGCCGAGGCGGCGGTCGATCTCGTCCAGCTTGCGGTCGATGCGGGTCTCGATCTCGTCGAGCTTTTCACGAACGTAATCGTCGGCCACACCGCGGAGCTTGTGGGCGATCCCCCCGACGAATCCGTTCTCGGCGATCCGCTCCTTCAGCGAGACGGCGTTCTTGTCCTCCGGCAGAAAGCGGTAATCACCCACGTTCTCCTCCTGCCGCCCGGCGATCATCCGATCCAGCAATCCGCCGACCACTTCCCGGCGTTTTCGCCGAACCCGCTGCCAGAGCGGCTCGGAATCCTTCATTGCCGCTTCGATCAGCTCCCTGGGGGTGTTGGACAGCACCGGCACGCCGCGCAGCCGGGCCAGGGCGATCAGGCCGCGATCGCTGAGTCCTTTGAACTTCATCCGGCCGATGGTGGCGATCTGCTCGGCGAGTTCCTCCTTGCTGGCCGACGCCCGCACCGGCCGGCGGGCCCAGACGACCACGTCGAGCATCGCCTCGCGGTCCAGCTCCACCAGCAGTTCCTGCCGTTCGCGCACCCGGCGGAGCAGCTCCCCTTGCCCCATCTTCTGGTCCAGGTCCAGGCCGAGCTGGCGGCCATAATGCACCAGCTCGTCGATCGGCAGTTCGCTCACGCCCACGCTCTTGCGCGGGCTGCTGTTCGGTGTCTCACTCATCCCGCAGGACTCCCGCCGCGATGGGCATACAGCAGCAGAATCAGGATGGCCGTCAGGACCACGATCTGCAGAAGCTCGCCGGCGAACCGCCGCACCCGCATCCGCAACAGCAGGACCAGCGTGTATCGGCCAAGGACGGCCGTCTCGCGCGAGCTTTGAAAGTACGCCAGCCAGCCGACCAGCGACCGCCAGGTCACCACGGCCGCATAGACCGTGCAGACCATGGCCAACAGCCATCGGAAAGTCTCGAAGAAATCCAGATCCCACATACGCAACGCCCGCTGTGATAACCCGTCAGGCCTGTCCTGCTATCATCCGCGCCGCAGGCGGACGTGCAAATCCGCCAAGGGGCCAAGCCGATTAATACAGTTATACTTTATAAACCCGGTATCCGGTCCTCTCAGTGCCGTGAACCTCCGGGTCGGGCTGGGGGTCTTCAGGGTTCCCAATTGAGGGCAGGTGCCTGCCCCGCATTCGGGCCGCCTACCTTGCCACGGACCTCTCAGGCCGGAGCAGGGGCGGCCTGCCTTGATTCGAGGCCGTGGGCGCGGTATCTTCCTGGGTCAGCCGGCCGAGCGATCGGGTCGCTTCGCCGGCTTGTTCTTGTACGGCGGGCAGGCCCCATGAGCGAGCCTCTGGATCCGGAATTGATGGCGATTCTTGTTTGTCCGGAGTGCCATGCCCCCCTCGTTCAGATCGGTGACTGGCTGTACAGCACCGATCCCACCACCCGGCGGCGTTATCCGATCCGGGAAGGGATTCCGATCATGCTGATCGACGAGTCCGAGGTCGTGGACGAGGCGGAGTTCGCCCGGATCATGAAGCCGGCCCAGGAGAAGGTTTCGCAATGAACAAAGCGGTCCAGCAAAGACGTAGAAACACGGAACGGCGCCGGTTTCCCGATCGGGGAAACGCGAATTGGGAAGGACCGGTCGTCGATTACAAGGAAGTGGAGTTGCTGCGGAAGTTTCTGACGGCCAGCAGCAAGATGATGTCGCGCAAGCGCGGCGGCACCAGCGCCTCCGAGCAGCGGGACGTCCGACGGGCGATCAAGCGAGCACGGTTCCTGGCCCTGCTGCCGTACGTGGGTATCTGATCGGCCGGCGGGGCGAGACCGCCGACGGGTCCGAAGAATGCGCCCGTAGCTCAATTGGACAGAGCATCTGGCTTCGGACCAGAGGGTTGGAGGTTCGAGTCCCCCCGGGCGCGGTCGGGTCAACGGGACACGCCGGGCGTGCTCCCGGATGAATGCCGCTTTGATGATGAACGCAAACCGAAAGTCAGGTTCGCGCAGCAGTTCGAACGGCTCGCCTGCCGGGACCGATTGCCGTATGCTCTCGGTGTTTGGCTGGTTCTGGTTTAGCGGGCGAAGCCGTCTCGGGGACTGAACCTGACACATGGAAAATGATTCAGCCCTGAGACGCGTAAAGGCGCTCAGGGCTTTTTTGTTGGATGCGCCGCCCGTCGAGGCATACGGGCGGGACTTGGAAAAAGGACCGTGACCTCATGATCGACATCAAGCTGGTTCGTCAGGATCCGAAACGCTTCAAGGCCGCCTGCCGAGACAAGCGGATCGCCTGCGACATCGACGCCTTGTGCGAACTTGATGACCGCAGGCGGTCGCTGCAGAAGGAGCTGGACGACCTTAAGCACGCCCAGAACGAGTCGAGCGCCCAGATCGCCCACTACAAGAACCCCAAGAGCAAGTGGTACCGGCAGCAGATCGCGGCCGGCCGCAGCCCGGCCGATCTTCAGGCCGAAGGCCAGGAGCTGATCGACCAGGTCGCCCGGATGAAGGCCCGGGTCAGGGAGCTGGAGGAGCAGTCCCGGCCGGTGAACGAACAGTTCGACGCGATGATGCTGACCGTGGCCCAGCCGCCCGCCGACGAGGTGCCCATCGGCCCCGACGAGTCCGGGAACGTCGAACTGCGAAAGGAAGGCGAGCTCCCGAAGAGCGATTTCCCGCTGAAGGACCATGTCGCGCTGATGACCGGTCTGGGCATGCTGGACACCGAGCGCGGTGTCAAGCTGGCCGGCACGCGGAACTATGTCCTCCGCGGCGACGGGGTCGCGCTGCACCGGGCGGTGCTGCAACTCGCGGTCGACATGATGAACGAGCGCGGCTACACGCAGATGTTCGTCCCGGTGCTCGTGCGGGACGCGATGATGGTCGGAACGGGATATTTCCCGGGCGGCGAGGAGCAGGCCTACCGCTGCGAACGCGACGAGATGAGCCTGGTGGGGACGGCCGAGGTACCGCTGACCGCCTACCACGGTGACGAGATCCTCAACGAGGACGAACTCCCGAAAAAGTACTTTGCCATGAGCCCGTGCTTCCGGCGCGAGGCCGGGGCGGCCGGCAAGGACACTTACGGCCTGTACCGCATCCACTACTTCGAGAAGGTCGAGCAGGTCATCATCTGCCGCGGCGACGAGCAGGTCTCCATCGAGCACCACCGCGAGATCCTCCGGAACGCCGAGGATCTGCTGCGGAAACTGGAGCTCCCCTACCGTGTGGTCAACGTGTGCACCGGCGACCTCGGGCAGGGACAGGTGCAGAAGTTCGACATCGAGACATGGATGCCGTCGCGGAACAGCTACGGCGAGACGCACAGCGCGTCGCGGTTCCACGAATACCAGGCCCGGCGTCTCAAGCTGCGCTATCGCGACCGGAACAAGAACATTCATTACTGCCATACGCTGAACAACACGGTGATCGCCAGCCCGCGGGTGCTGATCGCCCTGGTGGAGAACCACCAGAACGCGGACGGGCGGATCCGGATTCCCAAGGCGCTGCGGCCCCACATGGGCGGGCGAGAGGTTATTGGAGCGTAGGGACATGATCGTCGTGATGCAAGAGGGATGCCCGAAGAAAGACGTGGAGCACGTCTGCCGGCTCATCCGGGAGATGAAACTCAAGGACCACGTAATCGTGGGGACGGAACGCACGGTGGTCGCGGTCATCGGCGACGACCGGTACAAGGACCGCTCGGTGCTGGAGAGCTGTCCGGGAGTGGACCGGGTGGTGCCGATCCTGGCCCCCTACAAGATCGCCAGTCGCCAGACCAAGGGCGAGCCGAGCGTGATTGCACTGGGCGGCGGGCTCGGCGCGACCGCGGGCGGCAAACGGATATGCGTCATCGCCGGCCCGTGCAGCGTGGAGGACCGGTCCATGCTGATGGAGGTCGCCCGTGCGGTAAAGGAGGCGGGAGCGACCGGCCTGCGCGGCGGGGCCTACAAGCCGAGGACCAGCCCGTACCAGTTCCAGGGGCTGGGCGAGAAGGGGCTGGAAATCCTGGCCGAGGCCGGGCGGGAAACCGGCCTGGCCGTGGTCACTGAAGTCATGAGCATCGAGCAGATTGAGGTCGTCGCCCGGTACGCCGACGTGCTTCAGGTCGGCACGCGGAACATGCACAACTTCAACCTGCTGGCGGCCATCGGCGAGAAGACCCGCAAGCCGGTCCTGCTGAAGCGCGGCTGGAGCGCGACGCTGGATGAGTTCCTCCTGGCAGCCGAGTACATCATCACCGCCGGCAATCCCAACGTGATTCTCTGCGAGCGCGGCATCAGGACACACGAAGATTACGTGCGCAACACGCTGGCGCTGGCGATCGTTCCGGCCGTCAAGCGCGAGTCGCACCTGCCGATCATCGTCGACCCGTCGCAAGGCACCGGTCGGGCCTATATGGTGCCGGCCATGTGCCGCGCTGCGGTCGCCGCCGGTGCGGACGGCCTGATCATTGAGGTGCACCGCGATCCTGAACATGCCCTGACGGACGGAGCCCAGTCGGTCACGCCGGAGACGCTCGCGGGCCTTATGAAGGAACTCAAGGCCATCGCCACGGCCGTCGGCCGGGAGATCTGACGCGGCAATCACAAGGCAGCACCCGGCTGCAAGGAGTGCCAGTGGATATAACGCAAACCGCGGCAAGCGTGAGTAACGTGCGAGATGTCGCCCGGCAGGTCAGCGAGCGGGCGTCGTGGATGCGAATTGACACCGCGGCCATCGACCGCTGGGCGGATGGCATCGACCCGGCGGAGATCATCCCTGCGCCGATGCCAGCGGAGTTGATCTTCAAGGGCAAACCGGCGGCGGCCGCCCGATGGGCACTGCTCGTCGATTGTCTCAACTTCTTCTTCTGGACGCCCGAAGGCGAGCCTTGGACCGTGGAGTATCGGGGGCGGTCGTGGCGACGATACCCGGCCCTGGTGGCGGCACTGCGCCGGGCGATCGATCGGGACGCAGGCTGGCTCAGCCCCCAACGGTGGGCCGGCGCGTCCGCCGACGAACTCGAAGAAGTTTTCGCTGGCCGAGGCCGTATCCCGATGTTTGAGGATCGGGTGCGAATTCTCAATGAGACCGGTCGCGTGCTCCTGTCGCGCTTCAGCGGCGATGTCCAGAACATGGCCGCGCAGGTGGATTTCGCCGCGGACCGCATCGCCCTTCTCGTCTGCGACGCCTTCGACTCCTTCCGCGACATTCACTCGTATCGCGGTCTGGCCGTGCCGATCCTGAAGCGCGCTCAGATCTTCGCCTCCGACCTGGCTGACGCGATGGCCCGCAACGGCGGGCCGGCCGTCACCAATCGTGAGGCGTTGACCGCGTTTGCCGACTACCGGGTGCCCCAGATCCTCAGACACCTGGAAATCCTGGTACTGGATTCCCGGCTCGAACAGCGAATCGAGACGGGGGACCCGATCGCCGCCTCCAGCGAGGAAGAGGTCGAACTGCGGGCCTGCACGATCCGCGCTGTCGAGTTGATGGTGCAGGCGTTGAGCGACCGCCGCGGCGCGGACAAGCCCGCCTGGATGGTGGACGAATACCTGTGGTACCATTCACATGATGCGGGCGTGACCAACCAGCACCATAAAACGGTCACGTGGTATTACTGAGGACGGACGACGCCTGCCCTGAATTAAGAACGGAGAGTGGAGATATGGAGAAAGCTCTCTCACCGGGCCTGTCCGCGGCCCGTTTGCTCGTCGCGGCCGTGGGGACGGCCACGCTGGCCGTCGGCTGTTCGCAACCCGCCGCCGACATCGGCCGAACGGGAAACGTCACCGAGGACGTCCGGGCGATCAACCGTGATCCGGTGGGTTTCCTGCGGGAATTGGCCGCGCGATGTGACCGGCTCGATCGGTATCGGCTCAAGTTCCATCGGCAGGAACGTCTGGGCCTGATCCCGACCATCGGCGCGATGGAGGAAATCAACGCCGCGTTCCGCAGCAAACCCTTCAGTGTGAAGTTCGAATGGCCCGATGAGAAGATGCCGTACTACGAATCGGTTTACGTCGAGGGCCGCAACGACAACAAGCTGATCATCCGCGAACGGCACGGGCTGCTGTTTGCCCCACCCCAGGTACGGGTGGTGAACGTGGACCTGCCGGTCAAGATCGGCAAAGCCAAGAACCCGATCACGGTGTTCGGCCTGGCCAACCTGGCCCGCCGCACGCTGGCCCCGTTCGAGGATGAGCGACTCAGGAAGGTCATGACCATCAAGTGCAATGGGGTGGTGGACCTCGAGCCGATGCATCGATCGGCCTATTACCTGGTGATTGAGCGCCCACCGACCGAGGGCTACCGCTACACCCGGCAGGATGTCTTCGTCGACGTGGAAACCGGGCTGCCGGCCGGCACCGACCTGTGGCTGGAGGACGGCCAACTCGATGCCCGCTACCGATACTCGGACGTTCAGACCAATGTCACGCTGACGGACGCGGATTTCCATATCCGCCGGCCGAGCCCGGCGGGCGATACCAAGGACCGGAAGGCCGGGCAGGCAACCTCGAAGGAATCAGCCGGCTCGCCGCAGTGAGACGGGGACCGGCAACTCCTCGGCCTGCATTTCGGAAGGCTTGCTGGTGGCGGGGACTTGAGCCGCCTGCCGGCCAAAGCGATGACCGAACCACGTGGTCAGCGGAACGTACATGTAGCCGACCATGAAGAGGCACAAGAGCGGCACTCCGACCGTGATCTTGTGGTTGAAAAGGCAGAGCATCAGGCAGGCCAGCAGGTACAGCCCCAGGCCGAACTCCACGAACGGCTGAATCCGGATGCGTCGGCGACCGGCCCTGCGGACCTTCTCAATATCGCGCTTCCAGGAGAAGTCCGAGGCGGCCTCGCCGTACTTGGGCGTCCGAACAAACTCGCCCGGCTTGCCGAAGAAACCCGCCAGCACCGCCCGGGCGTTGTTGAACGAGATGCCGATCCCAAGGGCCATCAGGAACGGGATGTATTTCAGGCTGTCCGCCCAGGTCTTGAACTGCTCGCGCTGGCTGGCGATGTAGAAGGTGGTCGCCCCGCAGGTCGCCAGCAGCAGCACGGACACATCGAAAAAGTACCGCAGCCAGCCTTCCGCGAACATGTGCACCTTCAGGTAAACCACGGGGTACAGCATCAACGTCAGAAAGACAACGTGGAGATACACCGTGCACGACGTGAGGTGGAAGAAGGCCTCCATCTTGATCCGCTTGGGCAGCCGCGATCGCAGGATGGTCGGCAGGAGTTTCTTGCAGGTCTGGGCGCCGCCCTTGGCCCAGCGGTACTGCTGTTGCTTGAAGCTTTCCATGTCCGGGGGCAGTTCGGCCGGGGAGGTCAGGTTCGGCAGAAACAGGAACCGCCAGCCGCGCATCTGGGCCCGGTAGGACAGATCCAGATCCTCGGTGAGGGTGTCGTGCTGCCATCCGCCGGCATCGTCGATGCACGTGCGCCGCCACAGGCCGGCCGTTCCGTTGAAGCTCATGAACCGCCCCGACCGGTTCCGGGCCGCGTGCTCGATCACAAAATGCCCGTCCAGCAGGATCGCCTGCGACTTGGTCAGCAGCGACAGGTCCCGGTTCAGATGCTCCCAGCGGGCCTGAACCATGCCCACCCGCGGATCGGTGAAGTAGTGAATCGTCTCCCGCAGGATCTCGGTCGGAGGAACAAAGTCGGCGTCAAAGATGAGAACGAATTCGCCCTTGGCGGTCCGCAAACCGTGGGCCAGGGCGCCGGCCTTGAAGCCCGTTCGATCCGTGCGGTGGATATAGTCGATGTCGAAGCCACGGGCTCGCCACTCGGCGACGGCCTCACAAGCGATCTGCACGGTGTCGTCCGTCGAGTCGTCCAGAACCTGGATATGCAGCCGGTCCTTCGGGTAGTCGATCCGGCAACTGGCATCGATGATCCGCCGGGCAACCGCCCGCTCGTTGTACATCGGAAGCTGGATGGTCACCACCGGCAACTCGCGGAAGCACGCCTGGAGCGCGGGCGTATTCCGGCGGTACTTGTAGAACAGGTGGACCAACTGATAGCGGTGCAGGCCGTACGTGCAGACCATCAGCAGAATGATCGCGTACGGAATGAGAAACAGCATGATGGCCGGATTGTCGCCCAAGATGGTGTCGCTCATGGGTTCACGAACTCCATACACGGATTACACGCCGGGTCCGCGCCGACCGGCCTGAATCCGCCGCCGGGTACATCACAGCTTATCATGATGCGACTCCCTCCAATCCCCGTCAAGTTCATCATGGCTTTAAGGCCGCAGCCACCTGTGCGGCCACTTGCTCGCCCCGGCCGGGAGGGTATTTCGAGGCGTCCCACCGGTAGCCCAGTCCATCGGCCGGCCTGCGGGGAATAACGTGCCAGTGCACATGCGGCACTTCCTGGCTCGCCACCCGGCCGACGTTGACCAGCACGTTGCAGCCTTCGACGCCCACCCCCTTCATGACCGCACGGGTTAAACGGGGCAGATGCCGAGTCACTGCCGCGACCTCGTCGTCGGACATGTCGCTCAAGAGAACATGGTGCTTCTTCGGGATCACCAGGCAGTGCCCTTCAGCCAACGGGCCGATGTCCAGAAACGCCAGGATGTCCTCATTCTCGAACACCCGCAGGGCGGGGATCTGGCCGGCCAGGATCCTGCAGAAAACACAGTCGGCGGCGCTCATGGCGGAACCCTCGCGTGGCAGCCACGTCACCTGGTCTCGGAGGTTGACCGGCCACGCCAGCCGGCCGCGGAAAGTCGTCTACATTCTACATCATAACAGCCTTCATCCAGCGAGCCAGTCCCCGTTCTTGCCGCCCCAGCGAAAAGGCCCGACAGGCAATCACCTGTCGGGCCGAGGTTCAGAACCGGTCATCACCCGGGTTCGGGCGATCGGTCAATCATGCGTTTTCAGGCCTGCTCCTCCGCGGTTTCCGCGGCGGCCTTGCCTTTCTTGATCGCCTTGGCGGCAGCGCCGTAACGTCGCTCCGTGCGGCGTTTGCGGGCGGTTTTCTCCGGGCGGGTCACGGTGCCCGGCGACTCCTCCTGGCCGAGCAGTTGCAGAACGGCCTTCGGAGCATTGTCATTTCTGCCGCGCTGTCCCAGCTTGATCACGCGGGTGTAGCCGCCGGGGCGATCCTCATATCGGCCGGCGACGTCGTTGATCAGGTGGTGTATGACCGAGAGTGCGGTGAACTTCTGCCCACCGCGAGCCTGGCCCAGCCGATACCGCCGGCCACTGCGGGAACGCAGCACCCGCTGACGGATCGGGTCGGACATACCCTCGTATTCCTCCTGGTTCTCGGCTGGGATGATCGCCCGGTCGCCCAGCAGCCGGGTGAGGCGCTGTCGGGCGGCCAAATTCCCCCCACGAGCCTTGCGAGCCAGTGTGATCAGCCGCTCCACCCAGGGCCGCAGATCCTTCGCCTTGGCCAGCGTGGTGCGGATCTGGCCGCGCTCGAAGAGATTCTGGGCCATGTTCCGGCGAAGAGCCAGCCGATGCTCGCTCGTTCGATTCAGTTTCCTTCGTGCTACCAGGTGCCTCATGGCAACGCTCCACTTTCCCTGCCGGGGTCAGACCTCAGGTGCATTCCAAGGCACGAGCCGGCATCGTTGTATCATTCCATCTTCGGTCAGACCTGCTGGGGCGGGAAAACCATGCTCGCCGCCAACGAATCTCCACCCGCCATCGGATCCACCGATGGCTCGGGAGCCTGGGCTTCCGGCATCGAGACCGAGGCTCCGCCGCCGGGCGGGTTGTCGCCCGGGAAGGTCATGCCGAGGCTCAATCCCAGATCGGCCAGCTTCCGCTTGACCTCGCGCAACGACGTCCGGCCGAAACTGCGGACCTTGAGCAGGTCGGCTTCGGTCATGCGAGCCAGCTCGCCCACCGTGACAACCTTGGCTGTTTCCAGGCAATTACCGGCCCGAACCGACAGATCCAGTTGAGAGATCGGCATCGAGAGCTTGTCCTGCATCACCTGGTCGACCGACTCGACCTCCACGGGTGTCTCGGGGCTGACCGTCTCCTCACCCAGTTCCCGGTACTGCACGAACGGGTTCAGGTGCTTGCGGAGGATCCTGGCGGCCTCGACGCAGGCGTCCTCGGGGCGAATGGTGCCCTTGGTCCAGATCTCCAGAATCAGGCGGTCGTAGTTGGTGCGCTGACCGACCCGCGTCTCCTCGGTCTTGTACCGCACGCGGGTGACCGGAGAAAACACGGAATCCACGGCGATGATGCCCAGCTCATCGGTGAGCGCCTGGTTTTCCTCGGAAGTCAGGTAGCCTCGCCCGCTCCCGACCCAGAATTCGATCGCCAACTCGACCGGTTCGGTCAACGTGGCGACAAGCTGGCCCGGATTGATGATCGTGATCGACGGGTCGGCAACGATGTCGCGGGCGAAGACCTCGCCGGGCCCCCTGCGGACCAGGCGCATGGTCCGCTCGCCCTCGGCGTCCATCCTGATGACCAGGCTCTTGATGTTGAGGATGACGTCGGTGACATCCTCCAGGACGCCCGGCAGGCTCATGAACTCATGGCTGGCGCCGGCGATCCGCACCCGGGTCACCGCGGCCCCCTCGAGGCTGGAGAGAAGAATCCTTCGGAGGCTGTTACCAACCGTGGTCCCGAAGCCGCGCTCGAAAGGCTCGATCAGCATCCGGGCATACGTATCCGTGCTGACGGACTGATCGCAAATAATCTGGGTCGGCAACTCAAGACCACGCCACCTTGTTCGCATCGGGAATCCTCCAATTTCGGTCAGCACCGGTCCGTCCACGCGCCGCGTCCACTCAAACGCGGCGGCGCTTGCGGGGCCGGCAGCCGTTGTGGGGCAACGGGGTCACGTCCTCGATCGACTGAATACGCAGCCCGGCGGCCTGCAGGGCGGTGATCGCGGATTCACGGCCGGAGCCAGGCCCCTTGACCCGCACCTCGACCTCGGTCAGGCCGTACTTCTTGGCCGCCGTCGCAACGATCTCCGCCGCCCGCTGAGCCGCGAACGGCGTGCTCTTGCGCGTGCCCTTGAAACCGGCGGTGCCCGCCGAGGCCCATGCAAGGGTCTCGCCGGCCGTGTCGGTAATCGTGATCATCGTGTTGTTGAACGTCGCCCTCACGTGCGCGATGCCGCGGGTCACGCTGCGACGAGCTTTTCTCTTGCCGCCTTTAGCCACGATGCATCTCCTTCACGCCCTTCTTGCCGGCCACGGTCTTCTTGGGGCCCTTGCGTGTCCGGGCGTTGCTCCGGGTCCGCTGTCCGCGAACCGGCAAGCCCCGGCGGTGCCGCAGCCCCCCGTAGCACCCGATTTCCTTCAGCCGGGCGATGTTCTGAGCCAACTGCCGGCGAAGCTGACCTTCCACAACGTAGTTGCGGTCGATCACCCCGGCGATCCGGGTCACCTCGTCCTCGGTCAGGTTCTTGGCCCGAACCCCGGGTTCGATGCCCGCTTCCTTGAGAATCTGTCTGGCCAATTGCGGACCGATTCCGAAGATGTACTGCAACGAGTACTCGATCCGCTTGTCGGCCGGGACGTCAACGCCTGCGATACGCGGCACGCTGACCCTCCTTCCTGAATCAATTCATCCGACTAGACGACCGATCCGCCATCAACCCTGTCTCTGTTTGTGCCGGGGGTTCGTGCAGATCACCCGCACCACCCCGCGCCGGCGGATGATCTTGCAGTTCTCGCATATCCGACGAACACTGCTTCTGACTTTCATGGCTCTGCTCTCGCCTTCCGAATCCGCCCGCCAGTCACCGCCCGTCGGTGAGCACGTCCGCCCCGCGGTCCGTGACCGCAATGGTGTGCTCGAAGTGGGCGGAATAGTTCCGGTCCCGCGTCGTCACCGGCCAGCCGGTCGTGTCGGTGTACTCCACCGCCGCGGTGCCCATGTTGACCATCGGCTCGACGGCCAGAACCATCCCCGGCAACAAAACAAAATCCAGCCGGTGCTCCCGCGGATCCACGTAGTTGGGCACCTTCGGCTCCTCATGCATCATTTGCCCGATGCCGTGCCCCACGAACTCGCGGACCATTGAAAAACCGGCGGCCTCCACATGGGCCTGCATCGCCCCGGCTATCTCGCTCCACCAGCGTTTCGGCCGCATCCGGCCGATCGCGATCTCCAGCGCCTCCCGGGTCACCGCAAGCAGACGCTCTGCTTCCGGGGAGATCCGCCCCACCGGAAACGTCATCGCCGCGTCGCCGCAGTACCCATGCAACCGGACGCCGCAATCCACGCTGACCACGCTGCCCTCAACCAGCGGCTTACCGTCGGGAACGCCGTGCACAACCTGCTCGTCCACGCTGGTGCACAGCGCCGAGGGGAACGGAAACGCCGCCTGGCGGCTTTCCACCCCCTTGAACAGGGGCTCCGCTCCTGCGGCCGCGATCATACGCTCGGCCTCGGCGTTCAGTTCAACCGTCGTCACTCCGGGTCGCACCATCTGGCCGACCCGCTCAAGCACCTGATGAACAACTCGACCGGCTTGTCGCATCGCCTCGATCTCTTCGGATCGCTTGAGGCCCGCGGTGCCGGCTCGTCGTTTCATAATGCCTTTCACGATCCCGCCTTGGTCAGGCAGCGGTCCACGACCCCGTTGATCAGGCCGGCCACCACCTCGATATCCTGGACCCCATCCACCTCCACCAGCGAGTCCTGGCCCCGGTAGTAAGCCTCCAGGGGCTCGGTCTGCTGGTGATAGGCGGTCAATCGCTGTCGAACCACCGCCTCGGTGTCATCCGTACGCTGGATCAGCTTCTCGCCAGTCTCGTCACAGATTCCCTCGACCTTCGGCGGAAGATGCTTCACGTGGTAGATCTTCCCGGTCGACGGACAGACCCGCCGACCCGTGATCCGCTCCACGATCAACTCGTCCGGCACGAGGATCGACAGGACCAGGTCGACTTTCTTGCCGGCCCGGGCCAACGCCTCGTCCAACTGCTCAGCCTGGGGCAGCGTCCGGGGAAACCCGTCCAGCAGCACCCCGGCCTTGCCGGTGCTTTTCAGCACACGGCTGATGATCACCTCGATGATGATCTCGTCGGGGACCAAGGCCCCCGAATCCATGTAACCGGTCACCTTTTTGCCAAGCTCGGTTCCGCTCTTGCGTTCGGCACGCAGTACGTCCCCGCTGGACAGGTGCTCGAACGAATATCTGGCGGCCAGCCGCTCAGCCTGGGTTCCCTTGCCGGCTCCGGGCGGTCCGAACAGGATGACGATCATGCCGCCCTCACTCCTTGCTCAGGAAGCCCTTGTAGTTCCGCATCACCAGATTCGCCTCGATCCGCTGAACCAGATCCAGGCAGACACTGACCACGATCAGCAGACCCGTGCCGCCAAGGAACGAAGACACCATGTACGGGATCTGCATCTTGGTGGCCACCAGCGTCGGGATGATCGCGATGATGGCCAAAAAGGCCGCGCCCACGTAAGTGATCCGCCCCATCACCCGCTCGAGATAGTCCGCCGTCCGCTTCCCGGGCCGCAACCCCGGAATAAAACTCCCGTAGTCTCGCAGGTTGTTGGCCATCTCCTTGGGCTGAAACTGCACGGCCGTCCAGAAGTACGCGAAGAAATAGACCATCGCGACGTAGCAGAGCACATAAACGAAGCTGTCATGGCCGAACGCCCGACTCAGGAAAATGAAAAACGACCACTGGGTGAAGCTCGCCAGGTACTGAAAAATGACGCCCGGGAAAATCATCAGCGAGCTGGCGAAGATGATCGGCATGACACCGCCGTGATTGACCCGCAAGGGCAGATACTGGCGCTGTCCGCCGAGCACGCGCCGGCCGCGTGTGTGCTTGGCCTGCTGAATCGGGATACGCCGCTGAGCCTGAGTAATCAGGATCGTCCCGGCCACCACGCCCACGAAGGCCGCGATCAGGAACAGGATTCTCGGTGGGCCGAGCGTGCCTCCCTCGCTGGCAGCGCCCATCTCGAAGCTGGTATGACCGGCGACGTACATCACCGCGTTGGGCATGCGGGCGACGATGCCCGCCATGATGATGAGGCTGATCCCGTTGCCGATTCCGTACTCGTCGATCTGCTCGCCCAGCCACATCAGGAAGATCGTCCCGGTGGTCAGACCGAGAATTCCGATGATCATGAACTGCGCGGTGCCCTGAAACTCCTTGTACACGTAGCCCTGACGCTGCATGTAATTGATCCAGAACATCGCCTGGATCAGGCACAGCCCGACCGTCGCGTACCGGGTATACTCCTGTATCTTCTTGCGGCCCGTGTCTCCTTCGCGTTTCAGCTTCTCAAGGGCCGGAACGACCGTGGTCAGAAGCTGAAAAATAATCGCAGCCGAGATGTACGGCATGATGCCGAGCCCGAAAATCGTGCTCTGCATCAGGTCGCCGCCGGTGAACAGGGCAAAGGCCGTGGCCAGTTGACCGAACCCGCCCTGGTCCGACCCCTGCTTCTTGACCATCTCGGCCATCTGGGCCTGGTCCATGCCCGGCAGCGGGACGTAAAATCCCAGCCGATAGATGGCCAGCAACCCGATCGTGAACAGGATTTTTCTCCTGAGCTCGGGTATCCGGAAGATATTGGCGATGATACTGAACATGGTCGCTTTCCGTTATGCCCCGATGACCTTGGCCTCGCCGCCGACGTCGGATATCTTCCGGGAGGCCGTCGCGCTGAAGCGATGAGCCTCGATCCTGAACTTCTTGGACAGATCGCCGTCGCCGAGGATCTTGACCGGCGCGGCGGCGTCACGGATGAGCCCAGCCTCCTCGAGGGCCGCGGGCGTCACGTGGGCGCCGTCTTTGAATATCTCCTGGAGATCCGCCAGATTGACAACCTGGTAGACGATGCGGAACCGGGCGTTGTTAAACCCGCGTTTGGGAATCCGGCGAAACAGCGGCAACTGCCCGCCCTCGCCCAAGCCGACACCGGTGTCGGCATGCTGGCCCATGCCCTTGTGGCCCCGGCCGGCGGTTTTGCCCAGCCCGGACCCGATGCCCCGCCCGACCCGCTTGCGGGTCTTGTTCTTTCGCCCTTTGGATGTCACATCGGAGATCATCATGATCCGCACACTCCCCCGTAAGCCCACTCTGCCACCGGTCCACTCAGGCGATCGCCACGTCGCGAAGCCGGGCAACATCGTCCTTGCTGCGGAGCAAGGTCAGGGCCGCGAAAGCCGCCTTGACCAGGTTCTTGGGTGAGGTCGACCCGTGCACCTTGGTGAGCACATCCTTGATCCCGGCCAACTCCATTACCGCTCGAACGCTGGCCCCCGCGATGACGCCCGTGCCCCGGCCGGCCGGCACCACGATGACCTGGCTGGCCCGGTACTTGGCCTTGACCTGATGGGGGATTGTCGTCCCGTCCAGCTTGACCTCGACCATGTTGCGCTGGGCCTGTTTGCGGGCCTTGTCGACGGCACTTGGTACTTCGTTGGCCTTGCCGTAACCCACACCGACCTTCGAAGTTCGGTCGCCGACAACAACCAGGGCCGCGAAGCTGAACCGCCGTCCGCCCTTGACCACCTTGGCACAGCGATAAACCTTGACGACGGCCTCGTCGAGGCCGCTCTCACCGGCTTCGCTGTCTCGCCGGAAGCGGTCGCCGCGCCCGGGCCGGCCTTCGCGACCGCCTCTGCCCGGCCGCCCGCCCCTGTAGCCTCCCTGACCACCCGCGGTGCCGGAGGGGGCATGATCGGCATACGGCCCGGTCGCCGCATCCGGGGCCATATCGTTTTGCGATTGATTTTTCTGCTCGTCCACCATAATCGCCTCAAAGTCTTGCCTGGCCGCGCTGAACGACCTCCTCAAACCTTCAGGCCGGCCTCCCGGACGGCATCCGCCAGGGCTTTGACCCGGCCGTGAAACTGACGCCCGTTCCGATCGAAGACCGCGGCCTTGATGCCTTTGGCCAGTGCCCGTTCGCCTAGTAACTTGCCGACCACGGACGCCGCCGCCTTGTTTCCGCCGTACTTCAGCGGCTCGCGCACCTCCTTGCTCATCGAACTGGCCTCGACCAGCGTTCTGCCCGCCGTGTCGTCGACGAGTTGAGCGTAAATGTGCTGCAGGCTGCGCGACACCGTCAGCCGGGGTCGCTCCGGCGTCCCAAAAACCTTCTTGCGGACTCGCCTCTTCCGACGCTGGAGCCGCTCATTTTTGACATCCACGTTGTCCATCACGCCACCCGCCATCTCACCAGCGCGATCCCGCGATCGGGATCGCCAGACCGTTCTTCACGATGCCTCGACTCACCCGCCGCTGCCGCTGGCAAAAGCCTTGCCCTGCTTGCGACGAACCTGTTCGCCGGCATAACGAATCCCCTTGCCCTTGTAGGGCTCAGGGGGTCGAATCGCCCGAACCTCCGCCGCGAACTGGCCCACTTTCTGCTTGTCGGCCCCCTCGATCGTCATCTTGGCCGGCTCGTTCTCACCACGGGCCGCCGGCACCTCGACGGTCACCGTCAACCCCTCGGGGATCGGGATGTTGAACTGGGCGTCGCGCGGCTTGCCCTGCTTGTCAACCCCACGGCCCATGTACCCGCAGTTCACCAGCAGCGACCGCCCCTGCAACCGGCACCCATAACCCGTGCCGTAGATCTCCAGCCCGATGCGATAGCCCTGATGCACGCCGCGGACCATGTTGGCGATCAGCGCACGGCTCAGACCATGCAGGGCCCTGGCCTGCGAAGTGGCCTGCCGGGCAGTCACCTGGATCTGGGCCACCGCAGAGTCAAAGGCCACGGCGATTCCATCCGGACACCGCCACGCCAGCTCCCCCTTGGGGCCCGACGCCTTGATCGTCTGGTTTGCCACCTCGACCTTGACGCCCGAGGGAACGGCCACCGGCTTTTTTCCGATACGAGACATCGCCTGACGCCCTCAATCTTCCGTTCGAGCCGCCCTCAGCAGACGGTGCAAATCACCTCGCCGCCGATGCGGCGCTCCCGACACTGCCGATCGCTGAGCACGCCCTGGCTCGTGGATACGATCGCAATCCCCAGACCGTTCAGCACCCGCGGCAGTTTCTCCACCGGCCGATAGTCCCGCGAACCGGTCTTGGAAACCCGCTTGATCTCTGAAATCACCGGCTCGCCCAGCGAGCTGTACTTCAACTGAATGCGAAGGACACCCTGCTGCCCGTCGTCAATCCGATCGCAATCGTTGATGTACCCCTCCTGCTTCAGCACCTCCGCCACGCTGACTTTCAGCTTGGAGGCGGGGATCTTCACCTCGCGGGCCCGCACACGAACGGCGTTGCGAATCCGGGTCAACATGTCGGCTATCGGATCACTCCACATTCCACGTCCTCGCCCAATCGGGTCTGCAGGGTTTCCTAACACCCACGCCCACCCGCCAACCGGCCCGGACTATTCGTTCCGGATCCCGTGGCAAAGCCGGCGAAACCGAGCGGCCTACCAACTGGCTTTTTTCAGGCCTGGGATCAGGCCCCAATTGGCTTTCTGCCGCAGGCACAGGCGGCACAAGCGGAACTTGCGATACACGCTCCGCGATCGGCCGCAAACCTGGCAGCGGCGCACCACCCGGCTTTTGAACTTCGGCTTCTCCCTGGCCTTATTGATCCACGCAGTCGTCGCCATTGACGATCCATCCTCTGCGGCCGCCCCAGCGGCTCGGCCGCGTCAAACACGGGTCAGTTGTTGCTCGCCTTGCCCTGAGATTCGCTCTCCGTCCGGAACGGCATGCCCAGCAACCGCAGCAGAGCCCGGCTTTCGCGATCGTTGCGGGCCGTGGTCACCACGGTGATATTCATGCCCTGCGGCCACTCCACCGCGGCCGAGTCGATTTCCGGGAAAATCGTCTGTTCGTTCACACCCATCGAGTAGTTGCCGCGCCCGTCGAAGCTCTGGGGGTTCAGCCCCCGGAAGTCGCGGATACGCGGGATGGCCACGCTGATGAGCCGATCCAGGAACTCGTACATCCGCCGGCCGCGAAGCGTAACCTTCACACCTGTGGGGTAGTCCTTGCGGACCTTGAAATTGGACACGCTCTTGCGGGCCAGGCAGACCTGTGGCTTCTGGCCGGCGATCACGCCCAGGTCCTTGGCCGCCAGGTCGATGCGCTTCTTGTCCTGCACCGCGGACCCCACACCCATCGAGACCACGACCTTGCAGAGCCGGGGAACGGCCATCGGGTTCTTCGTGTCCAGTTCCTGCAGCAGCGCGGGAACCACTTCCGATCGATATTTCTCGAGCAGACGCGCCATGTCTTATGCTTCCGCTTTCTTACGAGCCACCACGCCCAGCCGCGTCCCGGCGGTCGAGACCCGGTGCTTGGCCGATACCCTGCCGCTGGAGTCCCGCTCGATCTCGAACCGCACCCGGGTGCCTCCGCCGGCCTTGTCGTCCACCGGCAGAATGTTCGAGAGATGAATCGGGGCCTCCTTCTGAAGCCGACCGCCCTGCGGATTCCGCCGGCTCGGCCTCACGTGCCGAAACACCATGTTGATCCCCTGGACGATCACCAGTCCGCGCCTCGGCAGGACCTTGAGCACCTTGCCGCGCTCACCCTTGTGATCGCCGGAGATCACCTCCACGATATCGTCCCGTCGAATGTGACAAGCCATGGTATCCCGCCTGTTCCAACCCCGGCTCAGACCACCTCGTCAGCCAGGGAGATGATCTTCATGAAACCCAGCTCGCGCAGCTCACGGGCGACCGCCCCGAAAATCCGCGTGCCCTTGGGCTCCCCCTTTTCGTCCACGAGCACGACCGCGTTGTGGTCGAACCGGACGTAGCTCCCGTCCGGCCGGCGGGTCGGGCGTCTGGTCCGCACCACGACGCCTCTCACCACGCGGGCCTTGTGGTTGCCGGGTTTCATGAAGTCGCTGTTGGCCAGCGCCTTCTTGACCGCCAGAATCACCAGGTCGCCCACGCCGGCCACGCGGCGCTTGGGCTTGCCCCGGCGACCGGTGCTGCCCTTCAGAACACGGATCACCATCGCCTGTTTGGCGCCGGTGTTATCCGCCACATCAACTACCGTCTGAAGCTGAATCATCGCCCGTTCTCACTCACCCTGCGACCCCGCCCCGCCGACAGCACTTCACCGCAGGCCCGCTCAGGCCGATACCCCCGCCGCCTGCTCCTGCGGCGCCCGATCAATCACCCGAACCAGCCTCCACGTCTTGGTTTTGG
>DATIKE010000383.1:0-3273 GCA_035477895.1 Phycisphaerae bacterium | reverse complement strand
CACGTGGGCGCCATCTCGGCCGCGGACCCCGAGATCGGCGAGCAGATCGCCGAGGCCGTCGACAAGGTCGGCAAGGACGGCGTCATCACCGTCGAGGAGGGCAAGGGCCTCGAAACCACCGTCGAGCTGGTCGAGGGCATGCAGTTCGACAAGGGCTACCTCTCGCCGCACTTCATCAACAACTTCGAGACGATGGAAGCGGTGCTCGATAAGCCCTACATTCTGATCCACGAGAAGAAAATATCGACGGTCAAGGATATTATTCCGCTGCTCGAGGCCGTTGCCAAGAGCGGCCGACCGCTGCTCGTCATCGCCGAGGAGATCGAAGGCGAGGCCCTGGCGACCCTGGTGGTCAACAAGCTCCGCGGCACCCTGCAGTGCGCCGCGGTCAAGGCCCCCGGTTTCGGCGACCGCCGCAAGGCCATGCTCGAAGACATCGCCATCCTCACCGGCGGCAAGGCGATCTTCGAGGACCTCGGCATCAAGCTCGAATCCGTGGAGTTGAAGGACCTCGGCCAGGCCAAGAAGGTCACCATCGACAAGGACAACACCACCATCATCGAGGGTGCCGGCACGACCAATGCCATCAAGGGCCGCATCCAGCAGATCAAGAACGAGATCGAGACCACCACCAGCGACTACGACCGCGAGAAGCTCGAGGAGCGGCTCGCCAAGCTGGCCGGCGGCGTCGCCCAGATCAACGTCGGGGCCGCCACCGAGGTCGAGATGAAGGAGAAAAAAGCCCTCGTCGAGGACGCCATGCACGCCTGCCGGGCGGCCGTCGAGGAGGGTGTGTTGCCGGGTGGAGGCGTCGCCCCGCTGCGATGCATGGACGCGCTCGATGCCCTTGTCAAGAAGCTCAAGGGCGACCGGAAGACCGGCGTCGACATCGTCCGCCGCGCGCTCTCTTCGCCGGTCAAGCAGATCGCCGAGAACGCCGGGCTCGACGGCTCGATCGTCTGCCAGAAGGTCGCCGAAAGCAAGGACAAGAACTTCGGGCTCAACGCCCTCACCGGCGAGTACGGCGACCTGGTCAAGATGGGCGTCATCGTCCCGCGGAAGGTCGAGCGCGTCGCGCTTCAGAACGCCGCCTCGATCTCAGCCCTGCTGCTGACCACCGATGCCCTGGTCAGCGAGATCAAGGAAGAGAAGAAGGGCGGCTCCGGCGGCGGAATGCCCCCGTATTGATCGCTTAACCCCTTGCTTCACGGGGTGCTTGGCTCGGATTCCCGAGGGGAATTCAACCGGAGAGCCCGGCCGATCGCCCCGATCGATCAACAACGCACCCGGCGGCCCAACAAGTCGCCGGGTGCGTTGTTCTTTACGTCTTTGTTTCTTTGCGGTTCAATTATGTCTTGGTAGTTCAATCACCTTCTCGCCAGAATCATGTCAGACTGGTGTCGACCGGCGCAATATGAGGGCGCAATATGAGTGGAGGATACCCTGTATGTGACCACACGCCACGACCACAGTCTTGAGCTTCCCGGCCGGATTGATGACGTTCCGCCCTACGCGCCTTCTTTCACATCCCGTACTGTCATCCCAGTCCACGGCTGTGAGCAGCCCCCGCTTCCGGTATCATGTCGCCGATCACCATTGGAGATCTATAGTCCGCACGTGGGGATGATGTGATGAGAAGACCCCGAAAGCAGGGTGTTGACGCGGCATACAGGCGATCTGGCGCCGCGCCGCGGAACGCGGGGATCGTTCGCGCGATGCTCTGGGCGACCTTCGCCTTGTGCACATCGGCCGGTTGCACCGTCGACGGCACGGGCCGAGGCCTCACCGCCGGCCAGGAATCAGGCGGCCCCTGGTGGATGCAGCAGACGGCCATGACCGCGGACGGGCGACTCGACCTGACGGGCAAGCCCTGGTGGCCGCAGGCCAAGGGCCTCAGGATGGACGACAGTTTCATCGTGCCGGCGGACGGCGAGGCGGCCGGCCGCATGCTCGTCCGCCGCGAGCGATGCATGCAACGCAGTGGCAAGACCGTCGAGGCCATCGTCTGGGTGATCGACGACGCCGGCGACGGCTCCATCGCACGCGGCGGCGACCGCGTCAACGACTGCTACGTGGCCGACTACGCCGGCGACGGCAGCGTCGACCGCATCCTCGACTGGATCGACAACAACGACGACGGCATCCCCGATGAAATGGACATCCGCTACTTCACCGGCGGACAACTCAACTACTGCTGGTTCGGCGCCGACCACGACGGCGACGGCCACATGTGGAGCCTGGCCGGTTACGAGTACGGCGGCCCGAGCTTTTTCGAGGCCGACCCCTACGGCAACAACATGATCTACATGAACAAGTTCAACCCGACGGCCGGCGCCTGGTCGCCGATTTCCGAGTGCCCGTTTGCCTTCTACGACACCGACGGCGACGGCCACAGCGAGGAGGTCGTCCGCTTCAGCGCCGTGCCTCTGGATTACGACCGCAGCGCCCATCCTGACTATGCCAACAACCAGTACATGGAACCCTGGATCCCGTCCCTGGAGCGGATGGGCGTGGTCAACATCCGCTACAGCTTCGATATCGACAACCTCAGCGGTCCCGAGCATCCACTGCACTACGACCTCGGATTCAACCTCGTCGGCGCCATGCCTTACCGGTTCGCTGGGATGAACCACTTCAACCCGCGTCGGCGCCCGCCCCAGGCGACCGTTGTCGCGCCGTTCGATCGGGTGCGCCGGATCAGCGATCGCTTCGCCGCCGCTGAGACCGGCCTGAGCTGGCACGAAAACTTCGACGACACGATCAAGATCGGCCACGGCCCGCGCGCCGACGAGGACTGGCGGTGGGAGGGCGTCTTCTGGATCTGGGAGCGCCGCTTCATGGAAAACACCGGCGGGCCGAACCAGAAGTGGAACGTCCGCCGCGAGTGGCGGAGCACGCCGTCGACCACGCGCGAGCTGTACCTGAGCGGCATCGATGGCCGACTGCACCTGTTCGGCGCCGAGGAGGGCTGGATCGAGATCGGGCACTTCGCCGGGCTCGGGGCGATCGGCGAAATCCGCATGTTCGACACCGACGGCAACGGCTTCTTCGACCGGTGGGAAATCTACCTCGGCGGAAATCCTTTACCGGCGCGGGTAACCACCGTGCGCGACGAGCGGGCCGCGCGGCTGGGAACTTTCGACTGCGAGAAGGTCCGGCGGCTCTACACCGGTGAGGTTCTGCCGCAGGCGATGGCCGCCAACGAACGGCTGATGGCCGCCATGTCGAAGGTCCGGCCTTTCCAGGTGGATGAGAAACTCCGGCGGGCAATGC
>DATIKE010000382.1:0-14761 GCA_035477895.1 Phycisphaerae bacterium | reverse complement strand
AGCTGACCTCGTATGATTTCTCCGGCCCGGGGGTGCTCGCGGCGGTCAATCCCAAGCTTGCCAACATCATGTTGATCCTGTTCGCCGTCGGTTCCGTCGCCCCCGCCTGTTTCTGTTCGAGCATCATCGGCAACAGCCTCTCGACCATGATCCCCTCGCTGCCGCGCGTGCCCCTGACGCTGGCCGGTGCGACCATCGGCATCGTCCTGGCCGCCCTCGGCATTGCCGGCAACCTCGCCGCTTTCTTCGGCCTGATCGGCGCGTCCTTCGGCCCGATCTGCGGGG
The DNA here is from genome assembly GCA_035477895.1 of Phycisphaerae bacterium. Taxonomy (GTDB): domain Bacteria; phylum Planctomycetota; class Phycisphaerae; order UBA1845; family PWPN01; genus JAPKGY01. Next base: position 14,476 of record DATIKE010000382.1, on the reverse strand, counting down.
CCATGGTGGCTGACTACCTCATCTCCGGCAAGAAATGGGCCGGCCCGCGCAAGGGCGTCAGCATTGCCGGCTACGCGGCGTGGATCATCGGTTTCGCCGTCGGCATCTCGAACAACGCCGTGGTCACCGGTATGCTCGGCCGGGAGATCGTCGCGGGCTGGCATCCCACGTCGGTCTACTCCTTCATTGTCGGGTTTGTGATTTACGCCGTCCTGGCCAAGGCCGGCCTGCAGGGCAGGCCCGTCAAGCTGCCTGCCGCCCGCAACCAGAACGCGTAAGGGTCTGCAAGAGCGTGTGTGAGAAGACCGGCCCACCATTGTGGTGCAGGCTTCCAGCCTGCTTTTTGGGCTGGACGGCCTGACGAGGCAGGGAGGCGGCCAGGATGGCTGCACCACAAAACGCCACTTCTCAAATACCCGCTAACAGAACTTGTGGGGCGGCTTACATCCGTGGTGGGCGTTGAAACACCGTCCGCTCGGCTCGCCTCCGCTTGAATTCACCGCCCCGCGGGCCTATCGTATTCGGCTCGTGTTTGCCCCTGCTTCGTCACCGGATGGGAATCCAACGCGGCATGATCGAGCAGTTGTCACAAAACATTCGGCAGGTCCTGATTGACGCGGATCGGCTGATCGCCGCCGCGAAATCGGTCGACGAGTTGCGCCAGGCCGAGAGCCGTCTCACCGGCAAGCAGGGCCCGCTGGGCGTGCTGCTCTCGTCGATCGGAAAGCTGCCGGCCGAGCAGCGCGGGCCGGCCGGCAAGGAGATCAACCTCGCCAAGAAGGACGTCCTCGAACGGTTCGCCGCCGCCCGGGCCGGGCTCGAACACGCCGCCGACCGCCACGCCGCCGCTGCAACCCAGGCTTATGACCCGACCCTTCCCGGCCCGGTCGTCGCCCGCGGCAGCGTCCATCCCGTCACCGCAGTGCAGTGGGAGGTCGAGGATATCCTCTCCCGCCTCGGTTTCATCGTCGCCAGCGGCCCGGAGATGGAGACCGACTACTACAACTTCGAGGCCCTCAACATCCCCGCCCTGCACCCGGCCCGCGACATGCAGGACACCTTCTGGCTGACCAACGGCCGATTACTCCGTACCCACACCTCGCCCTGCCAGGTGCGGGCGATGGAACGTCTCGGCCCGCCGCTGCACGTGATCGCCCCCGGGCGATGCTTCCGGTACGAGACTGAGGATGCCTCGCACGCCAATACCTTTTTCCAGCTTGAAGGACTCATGATCGACCGGAACATCTCCATCGCCAACCTGATCGCGGTGATGAAACTGATCCTCAACGAGGTTTTTCATCGTGACGTGAAGGTGCGCTTGCGGCCGGGATTCTTTCCATTCGTCGAGCCGGGCTTCGAGCTGGACATGAACTGCGAGATCTGCGGCGGTTCGGGCTGTCCGACCTGTAAACGCAGCGGCTGGGTCGAGATACTGCCCTGCGGCATGGTGCATCCTAACGTGTTGCGGTTCGGCGGGATCGACCCGCACGAATATACTGGTTTTGCTTTCGGCCTTGGTCTGACGCGACTGGCGATGATGAAATACGGCGTCCAGGACATCCGCGGCCTTAACAGCGGCGATTTGCGGGCCATCATCCGCCCCGAACAGCGCAACGGCCCCGCGATCACTGCGAAGGAGTAGGGCGGGCTCTGCCCGCCGTCGGCATCAGAGCCCCGATCGCACTTATTGCGGCGTAGCCCGAAGCGACGGGTCGTATTCAAGAGGGTCCGTGATTGTTCGTTTCACTCACATGGCTTCGTGACTTCGTCGACCTCCCCGCGGACGTCGATCCGCGCGCGTTGGCCGAGCGATTCACGGTCACCTCGGCCGAGGTCGAGGGCGTCGAGCAGATTACCTGTGATGCTCGCGGCCTTGTGGCGGGCGGCATCCTCAGCGTCAAGCCCATCCCCGGCGGCAATCTCTTCGTCGTCCGCGTCGATATCGGTTCCGCCCGGATCGACAGCGTGACCGTTGCCGAGGGCCTGGCTGTCGGCCAGTGTGTGATCTACGCCCCGCCCGGTTCGCTTCTGCCCGGTATCGGCGAGGTGGGGGAGCGCAAGGTCTCCGGCCGACCCAGCGCCGGCATGGTCGTCCCAGGCGACGCCCTGAACCTGCCGACCATCGGCCAGCGGGCGATCTGGCTGCCGCCCGACACGAAGCCCGGCGAGCCGATTGACATCGCGCTGTTCAACGACTGGATCATCGAGATCGACAACAAGTCGATCACCAACCGCCCCGACCTCTGGGGCCATTACGGCATCGCCCGCGAGGTGGCGGCGATCCTCCGCAAACCCCTCAAGCCCTATCCGGTCACCCCGATCAAGGAGATCGACGCCCCGGCCGCACCGGTCGTCCCGATCGTCATCGACGACCCGGTCATGTGCCCGCGCTACACCGCCCTGCGTTTCAAGCAGGTCCGATCGCGGCCGTCGCCGCTGTGGATGCAGGCTCGCCTCGCCCACGTCGGCCTGCGGCCGATCGACCTGCTCGTAGACCTGACCAACTACATCATGGTCGAGCTCGGCCAGCCGATGCACGCGTTCGACGGCACGCACATCGAGCGAATCGAGGTCGCCGTCGCCAACCCCGGCGAGAAATTCACCACCCTCGACGGCGTCCAGCGGACCATGCCCGAAGGCGCCCTGATGATCCAGGCCGACCGCCGCTCGGTCGCCCTGGCCGGCATCATGGGCGGAGTAAACACCGAGATCACCGCTAAGACCGAATCGCTCCTGCTGGAAAGTGCCAATTTCGAACCCGCGACCATTCGCCGTTGCGCCACCGCCCTGGGCCATCGCACCGACGCCAGCGCCCGCTTCGAGAAATCGCTTGACCCGAACCACACCGTGTTGGCCATCCAGCGGTTCGTGCACCTGGCCCGGCCGGAGCTGCCCTCCATGGAGCTGACCAGCCGGATCTCCGATTGCTTTCCAAACCCTCCAAAGCCGACGGTCATCGACGTCGATCCGGCCTTCGTCAGCCGCTACGTCGGCCGGCCGGTCTCTGTCGAGACCATCCGTGGTATCCTTGAACCGCTCGAATTCAAGGTCGCACCTGTCGGCGATATGAGCCTGTCCCAAAACCAGTGTGGCACCGGCGTCTCGCCGGTGGAATCCTCTGGTGTTGGGACAGGCTCAAAGCTCAAGGTCACCGTCCCGACCTTCCGCGCGACCAAGGATGTCACCATCGAAGCCGACGTCATCGAGGAAACTGCCCGCTTCATCGGCTATCGCACCATCGAGCCGGTGCCGCCGGTCATCACCGTCCGCTACGCCGAGCCCGAGCCGATCGTCCTGCTGGAGAAGAACTCGCTGCGCCTGCTCTGCACCGGCCTGACCTACGCCGAGATACACCGTCACATCTGGTTCGAGGCCGAGTGGATCAAGCGACTCGGCTTCGATCCCGGCCGGCCGATCGCACTGCGAAACCCCGCGGCCGCCGGTCAGGAACAGCTTCGTACCACGCTGGTGCCCGGCCTGCTCGACGCCGTCGACCTGAACCGCCGCCATACGCCGCGATTCGAGTTGCTCGAACTGGGCAGTGTCTTCCTGCCCTGCCCCACAGGCGACAAGGAACACCGCCGTATCGGTCTGGCAGTCGTCGCACCCGGTCGCAAGAGCACTCACGAGGACGAGCTGGTCCGCCGCCTCAAGACCGACCTCGATACCTGGGCCCGCCAGATCCTGCGGGCTTCGCTGAGCTTCGCCGCGGGCACACCGAGCTATCCCTGGGAGCACGACGCCAAGTCCGCCGAGGTCCTCTGGGACGGCCTGACCATCGGCCGGCTGACCATCGTTCCCAACGCCCTCAAGCGGGTGATCGATGAGCACCTGGCCGCATGGTCGATCGCTTTGGCCGAGATCGACCTCACGACCGTCCTGACCGGCAGGCCGACCCACCGCAAGCTCGCTCCCGTCCCGACCTGTCCGCGGATCGAACTCGACTTCTCTGTACTGGTCAATGCCAGCCAACGCTACGTCGATCTGGAGAAGACACTGGCCGCTTACGATCATCCGCTTCTGCGACGCCTCTCTTTCGTGGACAGCTTCGAGGGCGGCTCGATCCCCGCCGGCCGGCGCAGCTTTACCTTCCGCGCCGTCATCGGCGCCGCCGACCGCACTCTCACCGAGACGGATATTCAATCCTTCCGGGCCGATTTCCTGGCCATGGCCGAGCGCAGCGGCATGTCCCTGCGCGCGTAAATAGATAACCCGAATAACTCTCCACGTTTCGCCGCACCGCGTGTGACGCGTTGCTTCGGGGTGCGGGTCCTGAACTGCACCGGCAGGGCGGGCTCCGGCCGCCTTCTGTGCGGCTACGATTCCGACGTCTGGAGCTGGTCCGCCGGATCTTCCGTCCATTCGCCTTCGTCGGCCTCGACGGGCCGCGGGGTTTCAGGGCGCGATGCGGGAGCCTGGGCCCGCGCGGCCGGCAACGCCTCCGCCTGACCCGGGCCGAGTAGCTCATCCAGGGCCTCGAACAGCTCCGCGCAAGGCCGCACCCCGATCTGGCTTCGGATGATGACAACGTGGTTTCCCGTCGTGATCCGCAGGAATAGCGGCCGATCCCCGCGGTGCTGCTTGGCCAGTCGGGCGATCTCCTGGAGCAACTCCGGGTTGCAAGTCGCCGAGTTTAGCCGCACCCGAACCTTGTCGCTCAGCCGGGCGTCCGCATCCTCCAGAGGGATCACTTCGTCGATCCGCACCGACGGCTCCTGCCGACGCCGGTCCACCCGGCCGCGCACGAAAACCACCGACTCCGGCACAAGCATCGACTGAAACTTCTCCAGGCCGTCCGGGAACAGCACCGCCTCGACCTGCCCGTTCAGATCCTCGATGGTCACGAACGCCATCCGTTTGCCCTGGTTGCGCCCTTCCTTGTTGATGACCTGTGTCCGCATCCGGCTGATCATCCCGCCGAGCACGACCTCGGACCCGTCGCTGTACCGTCTGAGGTCGGCCGTCAGCACGGTCGCGTATTTCCGCAGCGTCTGTTCGTGCGAGGTCAGCGGGTGCTTGGTGACATAGAACCCGAGTGTTGCCTTTTCGTGGGCGAGCATCTCAGACTCGCTCCACTCGACCGCGGGGAGCTTTGGTTCGTGTGATCCGGCCGCCGGCCCGCCGAACAGCGACATCTGTCCCGTCCGGCGGTCCTCGGCCTGCCGTGAGCCGTGGCTGATCGCGCCATCCACCACGACGATCAGCGCCTTTCGCATCGCGCCCGTCGAGTCGAACGCGCCGCACTTGATCAACGCCTCGATCACCGCCCGGTTCACCGCGCTCAGGTCCAGCCGTTCGCAGAAATCAAACAGCGACCGGAACGGGCCGCCCTCCTTCCGCGCCGCCAGGATCGCGCCTACCGCCTTTTCGCCCACCCCCTTGACCGCCCCCAGCCCGAAGCGGATCTGCGGCCTGCTCCCGTTGCGATGAACCACCGTGAAATCATGGTCCGAGACGTTGATGTCCGGCGGGGCGATGTCGATCCCCAGTCTGCGGCATTCGTCCAGGTGGTCGACGATCTTGTCCGTCGAGTCCATCTCGAACGTCAGCAGCGCAGCCATGTACTCGCACGGGCAGTACGCCTTCATGTACGCCGTCTTGAACGCCAGCAGCGCGTACCCCGTCGAGTGCGCCTTATTGAACGCGTAGCTGCCGAACCGCAGAATGTCATCGAAGATCTGTTCGGCCGTCGTCCGCTTTACGCCCTTTCCGGTCGCGCCTTTGAGGAACGGCTCACGCATCTTCTCGATCAGGTCGGTCTTCTTCTTGCTGATCGCCTTGGCCAGCCGGAACGCCTGCTTCAGCTCGATCCCGCCCAGCCGGTTCACCAGCCGAGACACCTGCTCCTGGTAGACCATGATGCCGTAGGTCTCGTTCAGCACCTCGCTCATGATCGGATGCGGCGTCGTCCAGTTCTCCCCGTGCTTGCGCCGCACATACTCGTCGATGTAGGCCATCGGCCCGGGGCGGTACAGCGCGTTGGCCGCGATCAGGTCCTCGATCCGGTTCGGCCGCATCTTCCGCAGCACGTCGCGCATGCCGGCCGACTCGAACTGGAACACCCCCTTCGTGTCCCCGCGAACGAACAGCTCATAGACCCGCTGGTCCGTCAGGTCCACCTTGTCCAGGTCGATCGTCACCTTGTGGTTTCGCTCGGCCATCTGCCGGGCCCGCTCGACCACGCTGAGCGTTTTCAGGCCGAGAAAATCCATCTTCAGCAGGCCGACCTTCTCGACGCCCGGTCCGTCGTACTGGGTAATGATCTGGTTCGAGTCCGACGGCTTGTACAGCGGCACCAGATCGTCCAGCGGCTGATCGCTGATCACCACGCCGGCCGCGTGAACCCCGACGTGTCTTGCGAGTCCCTCCAGCCGCCGGCTCACGTCGATCACCTTGTGGACCGTCTCGTTCTCCTCGTACAGCCGCTGAAGCTCCGGCTCCTGCCCCATCGCCTTCTCGATGGTCATATTCAACTCTTCCGGGATCAGCTTGGTCAGCGCGGTGGCTTCCTCGAAGCCCAATCCCAGCACCCGGGCGACATCCTTCACCACCGCACGGGCCTTCAGCGTCCCGTAGGTGATTACTTGGGCCACGTGACCGTACCTGCCGCGCACGTAGTCGATGATCCGTTCCCGACCGTCCTGGCAGATGTCCACGTCGATGTCCGGCATGTCGTCGCGGTCCGGGTCCATGAACCGCTCGAAGTACAGCTCATATCGCAGCGGGTCCGGCGACGAGATGTTCAGCACGTAACCCACCACCGTCGAACAGCCGCTCCCGCGGGCCCCGCACGGGATGCCCTGCGACCGCGCGAAACGCACGAAGTCCCACACGATCAGGAAGTAGCTGCAGAACCCCTTCGACGAGATGACTCCCAGCTCGTAGTCGATCCGCTCGCGGATCTCCGGCGTCGGCTCGCCGTACTTCTCGGCTGCGCCCGCGTACACCAGCTCGCGAAGGTATTCCCTGTCTGTCTTGCCGTTCGGGACGGGGTACACCGGCGCGTGCCGCGACTTGAAGTCCAGCTCGACCTCGCACGCCTTCGCGATCCGCTCGGTGATGTCCAGCGCTGCCGGGTACTGGCCGAACAGCGACTGCATCTGCTGGCGGCTCTTGAAATAGAACTGGTCGCCCGTGAACCGGAACCGGTCCGTCTCGTGGAACTTCGCCCCCGTGTTGATGCAGCAGAGCACGTCATGGGCCTCGACGTCCTCCGGGTCCAGGTAGTGCACGTCGTTGCTGACGATCAGACCGATCCCCAGTTTCTGGGCCAGGTCGACGATCTCAGGATTGGCCTGTTTCTGCTCGGGCAGGCCGTGGTCCTGCAATTCGAGGTAGTAGCCGTCCTCGCCGAAGACGTCGAGGTACCACCTCGCGATGTCCTCGGCCGCCCTGCGATCGCTGCTCAGCAGAGCCTGCGGCACCTCGCCGCCCAGGCATGCGCTCGAACAGATCAGACCCTCCGAGTGTGCTCGCAGAACCTCCCGGTCGATCCGCGGCTTGTAATAAAAACCTTCGCGGTACGCGATCGACGACAGCTTGAGCAGGTTCCGGTAGCCCGTGTTGTTCCGGGCCAGCAGCAGCAGGTGATAGCTCGCGTCCTGTATGCCGCAACTCTCCCGGTTTCGCCGGTCGCCCGGGGCCATGTATGCCTCGAGCCCGATGATCGGCTTGATCCCCGCCGCCACCGCCGCCTCGTAGAACTGCACCACCCCGAACATGTTCCCGTGGTCGGTAATCGCCACGGCCGATCCGCCGTCACCCTTGACCTTCTCCATCAGCGACTTGAGCCGGGTCGCACCGTCCAGCAGACTGTAGTGCGTGTGCAGATGCAGGTGTGTGAACGTCTCTGGCAGCGACATCGCCCGTCCCGCTCCCTGGGTATCTCGTCGTCCGTGCCCTCGCGCCCGTGATCCTTTTCCGCTCGCCTATGGGCAATCCAATGATACGTCGTACCCCACCCGTTGGAAAGATCATCCACCTCGCCGACTCCCTCCCTGTGAAATTCCTTTCCCGCCCGCCTCCCCGTTGTGATTTTTTGACGGTTTGACTTTTCATTTCGGCGTTTCGATGTTTTCCCGCGTCCTTGACAACCACATCCGCCCCGGGTACATACAATTATGGCGCCCAAAACCAACCATCCCGACTCGTTTGTCTCCCAGGTTTCATCCTACGTCGCCCGCAAGATCGTCTCCGAGGGCATCACCTTCGACGACGTGCTGCTCCTGCCGGCCCACTCGTCCGTCGTACCACGCGTGGCCGACGTCACTACCCGCCTCACCCGCAACATTCCGATCAACATCCCCCTGATCTCCGCGCCCATGGACACCGTCACCGAGTCCGCCCTGGCCATCGCTCTGGCCCAGGAGGGCGGCATCGGCATCATTCATAAGAATCTCTCCATCGAGGCCCAGACCCGCGAGGTCTACAAGGTCAAGCGTTCCGAGTCCGGCGTGATCAACGACCCGATCACCCTTCGCCCGTCCGACCCCGTCAACCGGGCCCGCGAGGTGATGAGGCTCCACAACGTCTCCGGCGTGCCGATCACAGAGGAGGGCGGCACGCTCGTCGGCATCCTCACCAGCCGCGACCTCCGCTTCCTCACCGCTTCGGACAACCGTTCGATCCGCGAGGTCATGACCGGAAAGAATCTCATCACCGCCAAGCCGGACACCACCCTGGAAGAGGCCGAGAAGATCCTCCACCAGCACAAGGTCGAGAAACTCCTGCTCGTACACCCCGGCGGTCGCCTCGCGGGCCTCATCACCATCCGCGACATCGAGCGCAGCAGGCTGTATCCGACCAGCAGCAAGGACTCCCGCGGCCGCCTCCGCGTCGGCGCCGCCGTCGGCGTCCACGACTATGACCGCGTCGCCGCTCTGATCGCCAACGACGTCGATGTGATCTGCGTCGACTCGGCCCACGGCCACAGCGCCAACGTCATCGAGACCGTCCGAGTCATCAAGCAGCGGTTCACCATCGACGTCATCGCCGGTAACGTCGCCACCCCGGAGGGTGCCGCCGACCTCATCGACGCCGGCGTTGATGCCGTCAAGGTCGGCATCGGGCCAGGCTCCATCTGCACCACCCGCGTCGTTTCCGGCGTGGGCGTCCCGCAGGTCTCCGCCGTGATGAACGCCGTCGCAGTCGCCGATGCCGTCGGGGTCCCCGTCATCGCCGACGGCGGTATCCGATACTCCGGCGACATGACCAAGGCCATCGCCGCCGGCGCCGGCTCGGTCATGATCGGCTCGCTCTTCGCCGGCCTCGACGAATCCCCCGGCCAACTGGTCATCTGGAAAGGCCGCCGCTTCAAGGAATACCGCGGCATGGGTTCGCTCGGGGCCATGGTCCAGGGCAGCGCCGACCGCTACGCCCAGGAATCAAAGGCGCAGCCCGACAAACTCGTCCCCGAGGGGGTCGAAGGCCGAGTCCCGTACCGCGGCTCGCTCGCCGAGTTCGTCTATCAACTCGTCGGCGGCCTCCGAGCCGGCATGGGCTACTGCGGCGCCGCCACCGTCGACGACCTCCGAACCAGGGCTCGCTTCATCCGGGTCACCGGTGCCTCGATGATCGAGTCACACCCCCACGACATCCTCATCACCCGCGAGGCCCCCAACTACGCCATCGACGTCAAGGTCGAGCAGTGAGTGTACATCGTATTGCCGGAGGAAGGTGCAACGTGCCCCGCTTTTTTGCCAGATACAACATCGAGTCGAGTGCCTGGGAGGTGTTTGATACGGTTGCCCGATCGGCCGTAGAGTCCTTCTCCTGCCGTAATGACGAGGAACTCAAGCATTACGCGGAGCAAAGGGCCCTGGCCCATGCGATTCGCCTCAACCAGCAGGCGGCGGGCGCGACCGGCGATCAACCCGGCAAAAATGCGGACCAGTAGCGCGCTCTTCCCGTGCTCCACGTCGGCTGGGGTATCCGGCCGCCGGTCCGCTTTGACTACTTGTTGACCGCCTGCCCCCGGGGTACACTCTGGGTGCCGCAATCAGAACGGAGTCTGCCCGATGACTGCACGCACGTACCCTTCATGGTGGCTCGCGATCGCCTCGCTGGCTTTGCTTTGCCTGTCCGCCTGCTATTCGAATCCGTTCCACGATGACAGCATCGCCCGCGGTACCGAAACCACCGCCAGCGAGCAGGGCGTTCTTGCTTCAGGTCACGAACCCAAGCTGCGGCATCGTGACCTCCCGCGCGCAACCGCTCCCTGTGCTGTCGGACAGGTCCAGCACTATCCGCTCTGGTGGGAGGATTCCTTCGAGGACAAGGGGGACGGTGATAACCTCTTCGCCTGGACCTACGCCGATTATGTTGCCGGACCGGCGGTGTACGCCCGCTGGTTGCTGAATACGGTGGGCTGGCCGGTCAGCGCTGGCGTCACCCCGCCCGGAACGCCGATGGTCAGTGATGGCCGCATCGGGCAGTTCCACGACGCCGCCCCGGGCCGGTCCCCCAACCCGACCGCCGACGCAGCCGACTTCAATCCCGACGCGATCGTCTCGCCCTGATTTGTCCCCTCGCACTTGCACACCGGTCGCTGCCGGTTTGGGCCGCGACGAATCGCTGGACCGAGATTCCTATCTCGGCCCCTCCGCTCCCGGGATTCCCATCCCATCGACCGGAGAAACAGATTCCCGAAACAGGACGAACGAGAAGGCCTGCCATACCTCGGGTCCGCCTGTGCCGTCACGCTCCCGGGCGCTCCCGGCGTTTGACGCCGAGGCGACGCCACTCGTATAATGCCGCTGTAATACAGAAGTTGGCCGCTCCAGGCAGCCACACCCGGCTGATACCCCGGGCCGAACGCAGGAGTACCGTGATGATTCAGGACATGAACGTTTTGGCGTTTTTCAACCTGCCCGGGGGCACGGAATGGATACTCATCGCCCTCTTTGGCCTCTTGATCTTCGGCAAGCGGCTTCCTGAGGTCGGCAAGTCCCTGGGCCGCAGCATTGTCGAGTTCAAGAAAGGCCTCAAGGGCGTCGAGGACGATGTCAACAAGGCCGTCGAATCCGACAGCAACGAAATGCTCCCGCCGCCGGAGTCCGCCAAGGCCTCCGATACCAAGTAAACCGTAAGCCGCCCGCGACGGCTGCGCTGCCGGACGCCGTCCTGTCCTCCGTCCGGCCCCCTGCCCGGCGGCTCACACTTCCAGCGCCTTGTCCTCCACGCAGTGGTCGGCGACTTCCACGCCGCTCGATGTCAGCCGGAACCACCGTTTCCGCCACCGCGTGACCCGGGCGTCCGGCTCGCTTTCGGCGATGATCCGCTGGATGTATCCCTTCTCGCTCAGGTACGCGATATCCTTCTTGAGATTCTCCCACTCGAGCTGCGGAAAGACGGCCAGCAGGGCCCGCAGGATCTGGTCGCCCTGCAATGCCGCCGGGTAAAGCATCTTCAACGCCACCAGGATCTCGTTCCGCACGCGCTTGATCTCGCTGACTCCATCCGTCCTGCTCATTTGTCCCCTCCGGAAAACATTGCCATCCGAAGCATCTGCCCGGGAGACGCCCTGGCGGATCCCACACCCTGCCTGGCCGCTTGCCGCTTCACAAGAATCGCCGGCATGTGTTCCTCCGACATTTCATCCCGTCGCGGACACTTCCTTCGTTGGCCTGTCCCTCATCTGTTCCGCGATCCGCGTCATGGCCGTCGCCATGCGTCCCATTTCCGCGGCCACGCAGTGCCCGTTCTCCAGTTCCGCCTGGATTCGGGTGGTCATCTCCGTCAGCTTCTCCAGCCGTTGGCGCGTGACCATCGATTCCCGAACCCACTCCTCCTTCGTGGCGTATTCGCGATCCAGGTCCGCCGTCGATTTCAGCAGATCGTGAATCGCCACCTCGATGGTCTGGATGCGGTGAGTGATCTCCGCCATCGAGGCCGTCTGCTGTTCGCGGATCGCCCGCAGGTACAGCGTGATCACGATCAGCGGCGCGCCCACCAGTGGCGAAAGCACACCCACGACCAGCCCCGCCTGTTCCCAGCTCATCGCCACCTCCAACTGCCCCCACCTGGAATCAACCGCTGTCCGGGCACGACTCTCGTTGCGCCGTGTGGGACCGGCTTCCCTGCCTGCGGCAGGCAGGCAGCCGGTCGATTGCCAGGGTGTTGGGACAGGTTCCTACCGCAGCAGCCGCGTCACAACCTCGTTGAGCAGCCGCAGCAACCGGTTGGCCGTGTCCGCCCGGATCAGTCCCTCGACCAGCTCGCGCCGAAACGCCTCGATCTCCGGCGCGTCCCGCAGCGAACGTGCGCTCGAAACCCTTGCGGCCGACTCCAGCTCCGCCGCGATGGCATCCGAGGGGGGCTTCACCACCCCGGAACTTCCTGCTCGCGCGGCGGTGCCCGTCCGTGACTTTCCATCCGCCGGTTTCCCCGCGTCGGGGACGGGGGCGCTTTCTTCCATCGCCGCCGCCTCTTCAACCAGGCCGAGCAGCCGATCCAGTTCCAGAGACAGTGTTTCCTTCGTGCTCACGGGTTGCCCCCTCTCTGTCGGGCGGCGGCCTCCGCTCGGTGTTTGGCGTCCAGCCGGCCGCTGAGATACCGTTTCACCTCGTCCTGCAGGCTCAGGCTTTCGATGCCCAGCCGCTCGAGCCCGCCGGCCAGTTCGCGCAGCACGGAGACGTTGTCGCGGGCCGCCGACTGCCGCGTGTATTCCACCTCGCGGTCCCCGCGGATGCGGGACATCGCGGTTTGGAACTCCGTCGAGTGCTTGTCCAGGGCGGCCTCGTCCTCGTTGTCCTTTCGCACGCGGGTGACGAACGCCGCGATGACCGCTGATTCGCGGGAATCATCGTACCGGGATACCTCCTGGTGGTACTCGCGGAGGGTGAGCTCCATCTGCCCGGCGGCCGCCCTGATCCCGTCCGCCGCCGACAGGTCCACCCGTGCGTCGCCGCCGCAGCCGGACGCGGCCGCCAGAATCAACATGACGATTTCTGCCCATCGCATCGCCGCACCTCGCATGTCACTGCTTCCGGACGCCCGTCGAGGCCGCGGCCGACGCCCGGCCCGCATCCTCGTGCGCGATCCCGAGGATCATGGCCACGCCAACGCTGACCAGCGCCAGAAGAAACTCCTCGCTCACGCCCAGCCCGTACTCCGCGGCATACGCCGTGATCACCGTGACCAGGGCCACGCGCACTTTTCGTGACGCCAGCGGCCCAAACATCCCTTGAACGATCGTTTTCACCATGACTCCTTCCCCTCCCTTCCTGCTTGATACCCGTGGACTTCAATACCGTGTCGAAAGGCCCTTCAGGCGACCGATGCATCCGACGAGGCGATCGTGGCAACATCCTCGCGGCCGTCGGTGTCTTTGTGGTGACGGTCGATAAGCTCCCATCCCCCGCGGTCGGCCGCCCAGATGAAGTAGACCGGCTGGGAGCCGGCGAGTTGCCGATATGTGTTCGCCAGCAGGGCCGGGCTTTGCCGTTGAACGCGGGTTTCACCCCCGCCTGTCGTGCGGCGATACCAGTTGAACACCGCTTCTGCGACCTGGCGCCGGACCGCCGGCCGGCGGCAGGCCTGGCTGACGAAGTCCGCCGCCAGCGGGTCGGCCCCGAGTTCCAGCAGTTGCCGCAGCGTCCGGGCCTGGGCCACGGGCGGGTCCACCGTTCCGATTCGCCGCATGCCGGCCTTGTCGAACACCGGGTGAACCGCGCCCATGGATGCGAGGCACTCGACGAAGCGAGTGCCGACCCGAGGCAGAGTGCGTCGCACGAGCCGGTGCCCGAGCCCGCACCCGCGAACGTCCGGGTGAATCACGAGACGCTTCAGAACCCGCAACTCGCGGTTGAGCCGCCGGAGATTTCGCACGAACCGGCCGCCCGTCACCCGGTTGCGCAACCGCAGTTCGATGACCGGCATGCCGTAAACGACGACGCCAAGCAGCTGGCCCCCGGGCGCCTGCTTCATGACGAAGACCTGGTCGACGAAACCGATCTGGTCCCGCTGGCGATAGTGCATGCCCGCGAACCGCTCGTAATCCCGCAGGCGCCCGCGCTCGATCCGGATGCCGCGCGGAGCGGCGGCCCGGAGGGAGCCGCGGTCCGGGTATCGCGGCACGATCGGCTCCTGGTCGTCAAGGCGGACCACGGTGTCCGGGCCCAGATCATCTTCCAGATCGTCGTGGCTGGTCGCGACAACCAACGTCAGTTGTTCGCGCGTAACCAGCCTCCGGAGGTTAATGGATATGGCCCTGGCGAGGCGGCGATGGAGGACGACCCCGAACTCATCGCAGAGCAGGGGCGCGGCGTGCTGCAGGCGACGCTGCTGGGAGATGGCGCGGGCCAGGCGAGCCCGAAACTGTTCGCCGTCGGAGAGCTGATGAAACCGGCGAATCCATAACATCGGCTCGCCCAGCCCGCATGCCGTCAGAACCGCCAGGGCGTCGTACACCGATTGTGTCGGCGCCACCGAGTCCAGGACCGTGGTATCGAGCGGAAAGGGGACTTGTGCGACCAAT
>DATIKE010000381.1:0-13562 GCA_035477895.1 Phycisphaerae bacterium | reverse complement strand
CCCGGATATCGTCGTTGTACCGGTTGGGGCCGGTGTCCGAGGTGCAACTGCCGGTGTTCGACGCCCACACCGAGCAGGGGTAGCCCATGTGGTACAGCCAGGAGTAGGACGCGATCTGCCACCAGTACCGGTTCTCACCCGGATGACAGCAAACCGTCTCGTCCATTTGTCGCGGGACGTAGACCGTCGCCCCGTCCTGCGCGAGGTACTGCTGCAGGAACTGCATGAGGCGGATCGAGTTGGTGTCCTCGAGGACGGCCTCGCCGAAACCGCAGTCATCGCCCCGCTGCCAGCCCCAGGCGGTACCGTTCCACAACCGCCCGTGCGACGGGCCGATGCAGATCTTCTTGCCGCCCAGACTGGTCGACAGCAGGCTGTACGTCTGCGGGGCCGCCGTGCTTTCCACCTTCTCCGAAATCGGCTCGACCGCCGGGGCCGGCTCGATGTACGACGAGAGAAGCTGCCCCTTGCACATCAGCCGGACGTTGCCGCCCTGAGGCAGATCGTAGAAGAGATTTCGGAACTCGTTGTACAAGCCGGTCAGCTTGGCCTCGTCCAGGCCCCCCAATGCGCCCAGCGACAGGTTGACGATCACCGCATCCTCGGTCACCTCGATCCTTAGGACCTTGGTGTCGGCGGGAAGCCAGATCGCGTCGACCCACTCTGCCGGCATGACCGTCAGCCCTTTGATCCGCAGGTTTGATGTGGAAACCGGCTGCCAGCCCAACTCGGCAGGGTCCACTTCCGCTACTACGGCCGGCACCATTAGCAGACACAACACGAGCGTGCCCGATACGCGGAACACCATGCTCGTGCAGAAATCCGACAACACGGAAACCTGGGATCGCATGACGTGGCTCCTTCCAAAAAACACATGGTGGGGAATCGACGAGAACCGGCCCCCCACATTGGCTACCGACCAGAGATGTGCCGGGGTTCTGACCCGACCGTGATGCGGGGAGAGTATCTACCTCATGTTCCCGATGCAAGCAAAAAACGTTCGACAAAACAACTTTTTTTTGATGAGAGGCTGCTTAGATCTGCACTCAAGAAGATGGCAACCCGTCTGAACCGCGATTCAAGGGGAACAGAAGTTTTAAGCGAATACGTCCTTTTCCAATCTCAACTGCAAGCATGGCAGTATGGATCGCGTGCGCGGTCGAGGTGAGGCATCTCCAAACCGTCGGCTCGGGAGCGTTGGCGTCAGGTCCTCGTCAGGAACGACGCCGGGAACGACGCCCGTTTTCGGCTTCACGGTAGCTGCGGCTGAGATTGCGTTCGTGATGGGTGAGGCAGACCCGCACGGTCACGCAGGTCCAGGCCAGGGCGAGCAGACTGAGCAAACCACTGGCGGATGCGGCCGCGGAATAAGCGACGACGCGACGGGCATCCTCGGCCGCCAGCGCCTGGAGAAGCAGATACCCGGCAACACAGATCAAGGCGATGGCCGTGAGGCATCTGGCCACCACAAGCACGGGCATGGGCAGCAGGCGACCTCCGCGGGGCGACAAGACGCAACGCGTGCATAGTGACGAGCCATCGACTCCCCGGGCCACTTCGCCAAAACGGCCGCAATGCACACAGGTGCCGACTTGGCGGCCTCGTTCGACGGCTTGCGAGGCCAGGACCAGCGTTCGATAGGCCTCGGTCACCAGCATAAACCGCTGATGGGCGGCCTCGTCTCCCCCGTTTCGATCCGGGTGCAGGTGATGAGCCAGGCGGCGGTAGGACTGCTTGATCTGCTCGACCGACACCGGTTCGGTCAGCCCCAGGAGGCTCAGGCATTCGGAAGGTGGCATCGAGCGGACAGAAAGCACCGAGTTGCTCCTCAATAGCCGGATGGTCTCACCGCTGTATTAAAGTATAGCCGCTGTCCGGTCACTTCCCAGCATCCGTTTCGAACGTGGAGGGCATGGTCCCGGCCGGGGCGGGTTGACTCGCGGCCGTCGAGGCCGCCCGTCGGATCGCCGCGGCGTAGGCGGGCGGCAGCCTGACGGGGCCGCCTTCCGCCGACCACCACCGGGGAACCTCTGTATAGATCCAGACGTACTCATCGGCGTGCCTGAGCGCGGCCAGCAGATTCCCCTCGAACTTGTCCGGAGGCTGGGGGTTGCGTTCCGGATGATCGACGTCCCAGCCCTGCTGATTCGACCTGTAGTCCATCCACAACCCGAACGAAGCGGAGAATACCTTTTGATACTTATGGGGGTCGGCCACCATGGCCAGGACGTCCTCGTGGATCATCTTGCGGGCCTTGCGGAATTTCTTCTCCTCGAAGTAGCTGTAGGCGGACTCCCAGCCGTCGATGAGCTGGGACCCGCCCTCGGCTGCATCGATCATGCCGTCGAGGAATGGGGAGAACAGGCCGCAGCCGCACTCGCTGAGCGGTCTTTTTCCCGCATCGCTTTCCTGCCAGGGGGCGCCGTAGCCGAACGTCATCAGCACCTTGAGTCCAGGAAATCCCTCCTGGAAGGCCTGCATGACCTCGCGGCCTCGCTTGCGTGCCTGGGCCGCGTACTGCTCCCACGTTTTATTGGACGCATCACGCTGCCTGCGGTAGTCGAAAAGGGGTGCATTGTACTGCTCGGTATCGAAGAGAATGCCGACACCCCCTTCGCGGGCCACCGTGGCCGCCAGACGGGCGTTGTTGATCACCGCGGAGTAGTCGTCAAACCAGTCCAAGTCGCCGGGCGTGACATTGAACCTCAGGAAGTTATGCCGGAGGCGCTTGAACCGGGTCGCTTTCAGATCGTCGATCGCGTGCCGGACCTGCTCGATCGTGAATGCCTGTCGGCCCCAGCAGGACCAGATGAAGTCGGCGTCCTTGCCGTCGGGTTGCAGGTATCTGAAATGGTAGACACACCCGTCGAACGGCGTCGCATCCATCTGGGCAGTGTGTTTGCGCATGAAAGCCGTGTCAGGCTCGTCCCACCCGAACTCGATCAGCTTCTTGCCCGCGACGGATCCCTCCGCCGGGCTGGACGCCGGCTCCGCGACGGAGACCGCCGACAAAGCCCCTACGATCAGACCGCATGCCAACAACTCACGCATGGGCTTTCCTCGCAATCACACCTGCTTCAGTAGCCCGTGAACAGACGACCCTGATGCGGTGACATTTGGGGACCGCGACCAACCATGATCGTTGCGGACAACCAAGCAGAGATAAGGATCATTATTCGTGAGATCAATTACCCTTCTCATTCCCGACCGGCGCGATCGCTATGGAGCATCTTCCGGCGGCTCGTGTTCGTAGAAGAGCCTGGCGACCTCGGCGGCGAGTTGTCGGGCCATCACCTTATGGGCCTCGCGGACATCCTTGGCGGTCTGGAGGTCGTGAGGCGACACCTTGACCTCGACAGCCCTGCCCTCGCGCTCCTTGGGCCAGAGGCAGACGTCTTCGCGGCTCTCGGCGGTGGCGTCGAGAACCTTGACCGACACGCCGAAGAAAGACGGGGCCATGGCCGCCTCGAGGTCGTCCGGCAGGGTGAAACGGGCCACTTGCAGCCAGAGCACGATGTCGGCGCTGGCGAGCCGGCCGACCTCGCGGGCACCCCGCCGCTCGAAGTTCGGCTCCGTCTGACGCAGCCCGGCCAGCTCCTCGTTCGTGGTGATCCGGTCCGCCAGCTTCCGGTCGCGCAACTCCGCGGCCAGCGCCTCGACCAGGGCGTCGCGGGCGACCGGCGGGTGAATCAGGCCCAAGGGATCGTCAACCAGGATCAGCAGCGGCTTCTTTGGAAGCTCGAAGGCCGACTTGACCTTCTCCGGCTGCACGAGACCCGTCCAGTAGAGGAATATCCCGGCCTTGGGGCCACAGCCGGAGACCGTGGCGGCCAATGCCAGGCAAGCCAGGATATGAGCGAAATAGGACATCATCGGAGCGCGTGGGCCTCGTCGCATCGGGACTTCCTTCCATTGCCCCCTCTTGATCAATCAAGCGGCCGATCCCAGGAATGAAACTTCCTGCCGACCTCGGTGGCGAACATCTCGCAGGTCGCCTGGCGGACCTGGTCGGCCCGGACGTTGGCGAAGCCGATGGCCTTCTCGTCGGGGTAGGCCACCCGAACCTCATGGAGCGGGATGCGCTGCGAGTCCTTGCCGGTCAGCTCGTGAACCTCGACGGAAGCGGCGATACGCCCGCGGTAGTAATGGGCCATGCCCGGGTCGCGAACCGAGAACTGGTAAACCGCCAGGGCGACGACCACATCCGACTGGAAGGAGCGGCCGACCTCCACCGGGTCCGCCTCGACCCTGGAGCTCTTGTTGAGGGACGCCTCGACCTGGTAAGGATCCACGATGGTCACATTCTTGACGTTCTGCTTGAGATACCCGCCGACGTGGGCGGCCAGATCGAGGCGGACGTGCGGGTAGTCCCACTTGACCTCAGGCGGAACCCAGACAAAAACGAGCACCTTCTTGCCGGGCAGCCGGCTGAACTCGGCCGCCACTTTCTCCGTCTTCGGGGCGGTCTGCAAGGCGAGCTGGCGAACGGCGTCACAACCCACCAGCGGAGCCAGAAGGAACACCGCCGAAAGCGCGGTTTGGACGGCCGTCGGCCTGCTCGATAGCGAACATTGCGTCATGCGGACACTCCCATCAGCGATGCGTACGCGATTCATCACGTCACCGGGCCGGCAAACTGCCGTCAGCCAGGCCGACGGCCATCTTGAAGGCCCAGGACAACACCAACAGCAGCGCGATTCCGTATACGAGCTTCACCGCGTCGACGCGGTGCCAGTTCAGGTTCGGATATCGACCGGTCACGGCACAACCCAGTGCGCTCGCGCCGGCCAGCACCGTACCGCAAGCCAGGATCGCCCCGAACACACTGGACCGGGCCGCTTCCATCAAGTGCCCGCGAACCAGGTGCGTGAAAGCAGTGGTCATTCCACAGGTCGGGCACGGATACCCCGTGGTGAGCACGAAACCGCAGGGCGGCAGACCCAACTGGCGGTGCGAGCCCATGTGGTTTCGACTCGGCGTCAACCCGGCGGCGACCGCCAGCATGCCGAAAGCAATACCGGCCACCACGAGGGCGTACAGGCGTCCGGCGAATCGGGACTCCAGTCGATGCCAGACCACAATCGGGCCGGGGGAACCGGCCGGTCGAGCCTCGCCGACCGCGACGGGAGGATGCGGGCATGGGGCCACGGCCTCGAAAACATGCGACACGGTCGGCGGTGTCGATTCGGTTCTTCGTTGGGAAAGGGGCTGGGCCATCGCGGGGTACCATCCGCCTGGTGGGCTTTTCCAGTGTGCCTGAGGAACCTGAGGGTATCAGCCGGCCGCCTGCGGGTCAACGCCGGGACGGATGGCCCGACCGGCCGCCACTCCGGACGGTCGATCCACGGAGGTCCGGCTGAGGGTGACCGGCCCCATCTCGCAGGCGGCTTCCAGATCGGACATGAACCGGCACATGGCCTGGTAACGCCGTTCGGCCAGCAACCGGACGGAGGGAATCCGAAAGCATTCCTTGATCCAGGCGGGCCAGTAACGGTACTGCTCCTGGCGGCGCCAGGCCCGCAGCATGTCCGCGAGGGTGTGCCCCTCGGCGATTTGCTTGCGGACGATCATGCAGACCGCCTGGGGGCCGATCTGGTCGAGGTTGTCGGCCTCGGCCAGGATGCGGGCCTCCAGCAGCGCGGGGCTGCGCTGGTTGCAGGTCCGCACGATGCGGGCAGCCTGCTGCTGGGTACCCGGTGAAAGCAGATTCTTCAGGCACTGGAGCAGGAAGTCGGCGGCGGTATCCCGCAGACGATCGGCGGTGCGGCCGAGCAACAGGTCAATCTCCCGCAGCCGGCCGGCCCGCAACTCCAGAATCCAGCCGGCGTCGTGATACCACGCGGCCGCGGTCAAGGCGTCGCGATCGACCACATTATTGACAAGTTCAGGCAGCGACGCGATGGCCTGGGTGAGGTGGGCGACTCGCTCGGAATGTTCCACGACCACGGGATCGAGGGGCTTCCCGTCCTCCCGCATGCCGAGATCGGCTCTTGCTCTGGCGCGGAGCTCCTCCAACATCGCCTTACTCCCATCCAAAATGGGATTATCGCCGACCACGCGGAAAATGCCAGAGAAAACACGAAAAAAATCGAGCGATCGGCCGGCAACTTGTGACCGTCGGGGTTTTGGCACATCATACCACCCGACGCGTGGCCGACGGGCGTACAGGACGGCCCTTGCGGCACGACTCCCGCGGAACAAGACGGTTATGACAGCCGCATCACCGAGGCTTCGCAGTTTCCTGCGTTCATCGACGCTGTACCTTGGGCTGGCCGGCATGTTCGCCGCCGGCCACATGGTCAGCCCGCAGTTCCTCACGATCGACAATCAGCGCGACGTACTGTGGCAGGTTTCCGGCATCGGCATCATCGCCATCGGGATGACCCTGGTGATTCTGACCGCGGGCATCGACCTGTCGGTGGGCAGCATGTTGTCGTTGTGTTCGGTGGTCTGTGCGATGCTGCTGATGAAGCGGGAGTGGACGCACGCGACGACCCTGGCCATTCCGAGCTTCGCCGTCACCTGCGGCCTCCTCGCCGGGGGCATCGCGGCTGCGTGCCGGATCGGCGGCGCCACGACGACGCCGACCCTCGCCCGACGGCTCCTGAGCTGGGCGATCGGCTTGGCGGGGGCGGGGGCGGGGGCGGTCTGGGCGGTCCGCCAAGTGCCCACCGGTTTCGGCGTGGTCGGCGTCCTGCTGGTCGTGCCCACGGTCGGCCTGGTGCTCGGCGGCCTGAGCGGGACAATCATCGCCAAGGCCCGGCTCCAGCCGTTCATCGTCACCCTGGCGATGATGGTCAGCGCCGTCGGGCTGGCCAAGTACGTCGCCGGGCTGGGCGGAGCAATCCAGCCGGTATACATGGGCGGTCCGGCGGGCGAGCCGTCGGCTCCGGCAACGTTCAAGCGACTGGCCGAGAACATCTTTCCCGTCGCGGGCAGCGAACTCATCCCCATCCCGGGGATCTTCTTCGTGGCCAGCGCGGTCTTGGCCTGGCTCCTGCTCAACAAGCTCGGGGTGGGGCGGCGCGTGCTTGCGGTCGGCGGCAACGAGGAGGCCGGACGGCTCTCCGGCATCAACACCGATCGGGTCAAGATCCTGGTCTACGCGTTGTCCGGCCTGGTGTCGGCCCTGGCGGCCGTCCTCTACTGCGCCCAGTTCGAGCAGGGCAAGCCGGACGCCGGATGGGGCAAGGAACTCGACGCCATCGCCGCCGTGGTCATCGGCGGAACCAGCCTCATGGGCGGCCGGGGCACCGTCGGCGGGACCGTCGTCGGCGTGTTCATCTTCGGATACCTCAACAACATTCTCAACCTCGGCGGCGTCTCCAGCGAGTTTCAGCAGATCCTCAAGGGCGTTATCATCGTGACCGCCGTTCTGCTGCAGGAAGGGATTGTCGCGCGCTGGATCGGCGGAGCGTATCGAAGGATCAAGGGCCTCCTGGCTATACGAGGGATCGGATCATGAGAAACAATCGACTCTGGCGGGGATTGGCGCTGGCGGCTGTTCTGGCGATCGCGTCCGGCTGCAAGCAGGAACAGCAGAGCGTGCCGGTCTCCTCTCAGCCGGGCGAGGCCGGGACAGAGGCCACCTCGACGGCGAAGCAGTTCACCATCGGCTTCTCGCAGTGCACGGTAAAGGAGCCGTGGCGAATCCTGTTCAACAAGAACCTGATGGACGAGGCGAAGAAGAATCCCGAGGTGAAGTTGATCGTCCTTGACGCCGACGACCAGACCGAGATGCAGGTCGCCCAGATGCGCACGTTCATCCGCCAGAAGGTGAACGCGATCCTGATCAGCCCGAAAGAGGCGCCGGGACTGACCGCCGTGGTGGCTGAGGCCACCGACGCGGGTATCCCCGTGATCCTGCTGGACCGCGGCGTGAACTCCGACAAGTACGCGGCTTTCATCGGCGGCGACAACCTGAAGATCGGGCGGGCGGCCGGCAGGGAGGCAGTCCGCCTGCTGGGCGGCCCGGGCAACGCCAAGGGCGTGATCTACGAGATCTGCGGCGGGCTGGCCACCCCGCCCGCCCAGGAGCGTCGAGGCGGATTCCACGAGATCGTCGAGAAGGAACCCGGCATCAAAATCATCGGCGGGCTGGATGCCGACTGGAAGAAAGACAGGGCCCAGAACATCCTGCAGGACGCGCTCAAGGCCAACCCCGAGATCGATCTGGTCTACGCCCACAACGATCCGATGGCCCACGGCGCGTACCTGGCCGCCAAGGCCGCGGGCCGGGCCGACAAGATCAAGTTCATCGGCATCGACGCCAACCCCGACGAGGGCCGGCGCTGGGTCCGAACCGGCGAGATCACCGCAACCTTCCTCTACCCGACCCCGGGCGAGAAAGGCCTGCAAGTCGCCCTGGACATCCTCAACGGCAAGCCGGTCGAGAAGAAATACACCCTGCCGACCCGCCTGTTCAACAAGGACAACATCGAACAGGGCGGCGAACTGGTGGAGTGAGAAACACCGAAACGCCGAAATGCCGAGAGGTCTACACCGTGCTGAAACCGCGTGACCGGGCAGGTCGCGGCAGGTGACATGCGGTTTGACCTTTTGATGTGTTGACTTTCCCCCTCATGTCCGTGGGTTCGTCAGTCTCCCGATGAAGAGGATGCTCTCGGTCTTGACGTGCCGGATCACGAAAAGAAAGGGGCGGTCGGCCCGGAAAATCGTCGGCGGCTGGGGGACGACGGCCGTCCGCATCATGATCGCGCCGGTGGCGGCGGCGGCCTCGGTGCCCTCCTCGTTCACGTCGACAAACGCTTTGTGAACGACCGCGCTGATGAACAGGCTCCCGCGCGTCACCATGCCCTCGAAGCCGCCCCGGAAAGCGGCGGCCATGCCCAGGTCCCTCAGCGGTTCGTTCAGCCGAGCCTCCCAGGTCAGCTTGAACTTCGGCAGCGCGACAACGACCTCGCGCCGGGTCAGCTTGCCGCCCCACGGCGTGAGTCCCTCCGTCGTCAGTCGCCGCTCGAGCGCGGGCAGCCCGTCGACCTTGCGCGGCAGCAGGATCATCATGGCCACCTCGTCGCCCGCGTACGACAATTCGAGCACCTGGCAGTCGGCGTCCTCGGCGTACCGGAATTGCCCGGTCTGGTGCATGAGCGGCGAGTCGACTTTCTTGTCGTCAGCCAGCAAAAATGGCTCGTCCTTCGTCTGGTCCTTCTTGAACTGGCAGGCCCAGTTGCCCTTGAAGTAGATCGCGTTGGTCAGCACCAGGCTGGTCGACGGCTGAAGCACGCCCGGGCCGATCAGATCCTTGATCTTGTGCGCGGTTCGATCCTCCACCCAGGCGTTGATCGTCTGCCGGGCGCCTTCGGTGTTGCCCGCGAAGTCCAGGGTCCGCAGCGCTCCCTCGTAGTGCTTTTTCACCAGCTCCACGAACTCGGGGCGGAACTCCTCGCCCTGCCGGCCCCACAGGGCGTTGGCGACGTTGAGCTGATAAGCCCCCTTCTTGCCGCCCTCGTTGAGATCCCGGATCAACAGACCGAAAGTCGCATGGAGGCGGTCGGGCGGCGGCTCGAAATGCAGCACCTTGGCCATCTGGGCGGCGGTTTCCCCGCCGGCACCGGCGTAGGTCATCGCCAGGGCGGTCGAGATGCTGTACGGCGACAAAAAAACGTTGCCGTCCTTGGCCCCAAGCCGACCATACAGATCGAGGGCGAAGCGTGTGTTGCCCATCACAACCATCTTCGTATCCGACTCCACGTCCGCCGCCCGGACCCCGCAGGCCAGGAAAGCAACGATTCCAAGGACGCTCGTCATCTGCCGGCACATGGTCCATCCTCCAGCATAAGTACAATGCATGGGAACCAGACGGTTGAGAGCCCTATCTCAGCATCATCGCCCTACTATGACGTTGTAGGCCTGTCGCAGGTCGCAGGCACGGATCGGATCGCCTCCAGCACCGTCATCCAATCCGCGTAGACGTAAGGGACGTTGATCTCTTCGTGCAGTTGGCGGAGGCGGGCGAGGCGGTCCTCGGTGAGCAGGCCCTGCCAGTGCCGGCTGGCCGACTCGCAGAAGAAAACGCGGCAGCCCATCGGCCGGCGATCGCGGGCGTGGCAGCGACCGTCATGAGTGTGGGGGCAGGCATCATCGGTGACGGCCGGCGGCGGTTCGCCCGTCGCCAGATAGAAAGCGGCCTCCAGGGTGGTCACGTAGAGCCGATGCCCGAACTGACCGAAGCGGCAGCACAAACCCCGGTTGCGGCAGACGGGGTGGCGGGCGGCAATCAGGTCGTCGGTCTCGGTGTAGAAAACCCGCATCGCCTCAACGACCTCCGGCCGGTGGGCGGCGGCCACGATCTCGGCAACGGGGATGTCAGCGGATGTGGGACACAAGGTGAGCATACTCCAAGATGAAGGCAGATCGCGACACATTCGCGAGAGCATTTCACCCCGGGGAACTTAGAGTGCCTATCTCGGTAGGCAGGTATGGCACCGGCGTCTGCCTGTGCGTGTACGCACGCAGACAGGTCTCGCCGGTGCCGTGCACGGGCGAGACGCCCGTGCCACACCCACTGGGATAGGCACTTACCCCCAGTCCTTCCGCTGGCGGCGTTCCTCGATTTCCTCGAACGTGAACTGCCGGCCGTTGTTCATTCCCGGGCAGCTCTCCGACGTCTGGGCCCAGGTGTTCGGAGACTTGAGATTGACGGTCCAGAACGGCCAGGTCCGGCACTGCAAAGGCCGGACCGGGTATATCCGGCAGCCCCGCTTGCCGTTGCTGAGGGGCATCAGGAACACACAGTCGCCGTTGCTCCGCTCGGTGAGCGAGTATTTGAAGCTGACCCGGCGAAGAATCTCCGGCGGGAGCCACTGATCGTCGCGTTCGAGGAAGTTGGCGATGCGGCGGATTTCCTCCCGACTGACCCAGACGTACCCCGGCGCGCCGGTGCAGCAATTCCCGCAGCCGGTGCACTTGAACCGCAGGCCCCCCGAATACCATTTTTGAGTGGCCAGCCGTATCGGCTCCATTGAGAACCCCCGACAATCGTCTTGGCAACACCTGTCGGACGCGGCAAAGTCCAGGGTAACGGTTGCATCCTCCCGCCGCAACGGATATACCAATGCATTGACCGCACAACGCGCCGCGTTTCCACAGCACGGTGGTCAGAGGAGTCATGTTTTACGAGAACTGGACATACCTGGGCGTGCTGGTGGTGCTGCTGGCCGCCGGTCTGGGCGTGCCCATCCCCGAGGACGTGCCGCTGCTGACCGGGGGGTATCTGTGCTACGCCGGTTATGCGAACGTCGTGATCATGATCTTCGTGGGGATGGCGGGCGTCCTGACCGGCGACATCATGCTGTTCTCCATCGGCCGCAAGCTCGGACATGATGTGCTTCGCCGCCGTTCCCTCCGGCGGATGGTCAACCCCGGCCGGCTCATCCTGGCGGAGCGGCTGTTCGCCAAGCACGGCGTGAAGATCATCTTCGCCGGACGGTTCCTGCCCGGCCTGCGGCCCATGATCTTCATGGCCGCCGGCGTGCTCAAGGTTCCCTTCTCGATGTTCATCCTGGTCAACGGCCTCGCCGCGTGCATCAGCGTCCCGACGCTCATCCTGCTGGGCCGCTTCTTCGGATACAAGCTGGAAGCCGTCAAAACCGAGGTCCACGAGGTCACACACGTACTGGTTGTTTGTGTGGCGGTCGCGGCCCTGGTCACCGCCGGATTTTATCTCCACCACCGCCAGAAGAAGGTCCTGGCCAAGGCCCACCTGGGCGGACGGGAAATGCTGCTCGAGGTCGTCCCGGGCCCGAAGAGTGATACCGCCGACTCGGATCGGGCAGGCGATACGATTCAACGGCTCTCGAAGAAAAGCGCGTGAGACCATGCTCGATATCGGCCCTCTCAAGCTGGACGTTCCCGTCATTCAGGCCGCCCTCAGCGGCTACAGCGATCTGGCCATGCGCCGCATCGCCCGGATGCACGGGGCGCCGTACACGCTGAACGAGGTCGTGCTGGACAAGCTGGTGCTCGTCCGCGGCAAGAAGCAGCGGTTCATCACCGACGTGCCGGCTGACGACCACCCGGTGGGCGGGCAGCTCATGGGGGCCGAGCCGACGGTCTTCGCCCAGGCGGCCGAGGCCCTGGTCGAGGCGGGCTACGACTGTATCGACATCAATTTCGGCTGCCCGGTCCGCAAGGTGCTCGGGCGATGCCGCGGCGGGTTTCTGCTCGGCCGGCCTCAGACCGCGCTCGATATCGTCCGCGACGTCGTGGCCGCGGTCGCCGGCCGGTGCCCGGTCACCGTCAAGATGCGACGCGGAATGGACGATTCCGCCGACAGCGAGCGCGACTTCTTCACCATCCTCGACGGCGCGTTCGAGGCCGCCGTGGCCGCTGTGACCGTCCACGGCCGCACCGTCAGGCAGCGTTACCAGGGGCCCAGCGACTGGTCGTTTCTGGCGAAGGTCAAGCGGCACGTCGGCGATCGGACGATCCTCGGCAGCGGCGACCTGTTCAGCGCCCCCGACTGCGTCCGCATGATGGAGCAAACCGGCGTGGACGGTGTGACCGTCGCCCGCGGGTGCATCGGCTACCCGTGGATCTTCGAGGAAGTCCGCGATCTGCTGGCCGGCCGACCGCTGCCCGATCCGCCGAGCGTGGCCGCCCAGGGCCGAACCATCCGCCGGCACTACGTATGGGCGCAGGAGTTGTACGGCGACAAAATCGCCCACCGGATCATGCGCAAGTTCGGCATCAAGTACAGCGAACTGCACCCGGCCGGCCTGGTCGTCCGCGATGCGTTCATCTCCGTCAAGAGCGGCGCGGACTGGTTGGCGGTCCTCGATCAGTGGTATGATCCCGGCCACGACTGGCCGCCGGTGCAACGGCGTGTCGGCCCGGGCCACCTGATCGCCGCCGGGGCGGAACTGTGACCTTTTGACTTCAACTTTCGGCGTTTCGGCATTTTCTCATGTCCGACTACCTCGCTAGGCTGCTGTTCGAGGATCTGCCGCTGCTGCTGTTGGGCGAGGCGGCGGCCTTGCTGATTGTCGTCGGGCTTCACCGCCGATCCCGGACGCCGCAGAGCCGTCGGCGCGTATGGATGACGTTGGCGGCCTGCGCGGGTCTGATCGCCATGCAGAAGCTCGTGGTCACCGACCGGGAAGCCATCCGCGCCATGGTCGAGGCGATGGCCGAGGTTGTTCGCAAGGGCGACGTGCAGGCGTTGGGCGACCACTTCGCGGCCGACATGACCTTCGAAGCCGACAGCGGGCGCGACGCGGTGCTGCGCCGGGCCCGGTCGGAGCTCCAGCGGTACGAGATCCGCAATCCCCGGGTCAGCGGCTTTGTCATCGAGATCCAGGACGGCGAGGCCAAGGCCGACTTCCATGTCATGGCCGACGTCCGGGTCGCCGGCGGCGAAACCCACTACAGCACCCCGACCCGCTGGACGCTGAAATGCCGCCACGAGACCGACGGCTGGCGCGTCTTCCACGCCAAATACGAACTCGGCATCGCCGGCTTGCGGTTCTGAGCGTACCGAGCCCCTCCCGCCGCTTGGCTGCCGGGCTCCCAAGGGGTAAAATGCCTGTTTTCGTGTTGTG
>DATIKE010000380.1:0-7723 GCA_035477895.1 Phycisphaerae bacterium | reverse complement strand
CGTGTTGTACCCGGTGATCTTTATTCCATCAGGACGGGGTGTACACTGTTACGCATGTCCAGAGGCGAAAACGCGCTGGTTCGCTGGCTGCAGGGACGATTCGAGGTCCGGTCCGATCGCATCGAGGTCGGGATCGGCGACGACGCCGCCGTCCTGCGCCTGGGGGGCGCGTGCGTGGCCATCACCACCGACATGTTGCTGGACGGCGTGCACTTTGATGCCCGCGTACACACGTACGAGCAGATCGGCCGCAAGGCGATCGCCTGCTCGCTCAGCGACTGCGCCGCAAAGGCTTGTCACCCGCGTGCAGCCACCGTCAGCATTGCCCTCAACGACGCCATGACGCTGACCGACGTTCAGCGACTCTACGAAGGCATGGCTGTCCTGGCCGACGAGTTCGACTGTCCGATCGTCGGCGGTGACACGACAAGTTGGACCAGTCCGCTAGTGATCGACGTGGCCATGCTGGCCGAGCCGATGTCGCCGCGAGGCCCCGTCCTTCGCAGCGGTGCCCGGGTCGGGGATGCGATTTTCGTCAGCGGCCCGCTCGGCGGCAGCCTGCTCGGCAAGCACCTGACGTTTGCGCCGCGCCTGGATCTGTCCGCCCGGCTGGCGGCCGAACCCGCGCTGCACGCCATGATGGATATCTCCGATGGATTGTCCATGGACCTCGATCGGCTCTGTCTGGCGTCGGGATGCGGCGCGGAACTGAACGCGGACCTGCTGAAATCGGTCATTAGCGAGGATGCCCGCGCAATGGCCCGGCAGGATGGGCGTTCGCCGCTGGACCATGCGCTCAACGATGGGGAGGATTATGAGCTGCTTGTGGTGGGAGAGGCGAGTCTCGGGCGGTCGGGCCTCGGTCTGTTGCCGGTGGGGCGGGTAGTCAGTCCTCGCCACGACATGCCGACGATGATCCTGGCATTCTCCGATGGCCGGCGCGAGCCGATCGAACCCAAAGGCTTCGAGCATTTCCGATGAGCCGGATGACCCTGACCAGCGACAGTATTGAAGCCACGCATGCGATCGGCCGGCAACTCGGCGCGGGGCTGGCCTGCGGTCATATCATAGCCCTGGTCGGCCCGCTCGGCTCGGGCAAGACCGCGCTGGTCAAGGGCATCGCCCAAGGGGCCGGGGTGGCCGACCTGCGGCAGGTCAACAGCCCCACGTTTGTCATCGTCAACGAGTACGACGGCTCGCCAGCGGGCGTCGCCCTGCGCATTTACCATGTCGACGCTTATCGACTTCGCGGCCCCGGCGATCTGGACGCTCTCGGCTTCGATGAGATGTGTGCGCAAGGTGCGGTGATCGTCGAGTGGGCCGACCGGGTGGAGGGGCTTCTGCCGTCCGATTGCCTGACCCTGCGGATCGACGTGCTCGACGGCGACAGTCGCCGGTTCCTCGTGTCAGCCCGCGGCCCCTCATCCGGCAATCTGATCGCAGATCTGCGTCCGCCGGAAGCCCCGCGGCCTTGACCGGTTGCCCGTCGCCGCGGGATCAGCTATACTTGAACCACCTGTTGCACAGGGGCCGTTCATCAGGCTCCGGCGCCGCGGGTTTCATGACTCGGCCCCATCGTCTAGAGGCCCAGGACACCGGCTTTTCACGCCGGCAACGCGGGTTCGAATCCCGCTGGGGTCATATTCCGGGTTGTTAGAAGTATTCTCACGATCATGCGCCGCAACGCACCCGGCCGGCAGCCGGTTTCAGCCGCGAGTCGGCACAACCAATATCGGGACTCACCGCTCATGCCGAATCGCGCATCAGCCGACCGGGCCGCCCGCAACAACACCGCCACCTCGTCCGACGTGTACGCGATTCGCGGGTGTCGCGGGTCAAGGTGCGGGTCCGGTTTGGCCGACCCTTCCATCGGGTTCTCGTGAATCAATCTCTGGTGCCGTGCCCACGTGCGGAACGAATACAGGGCGGTCCGGTAGTGTGCCAAGGCCTTGCCGCCCAGGCCGCGCCCGGCCGACCGTAGGCCCTTGGTTTCCAACGCCCGCAGGGCTTCGGAAACGGCACCCGTTCACGGGGAGAAAATGCGGGAAACCGGGTAGTTTTGTGCGAGGATAGCCCGGGAGGCCCCCTGCCTGCGCAGGCAGGCGAAAAGCTGGTCGTTCCGCAGGAACGAACGACAATAGCCCGGCGTTTCAACGCCGGGGCAACAGTACGCCCGATTCATTTCCCACAGTCCCGATTGACCTTACTGAATACCATCTTCACGTGAGGTATCAATCGTCCCTACGGGACTGGATCTGTTCTCTAGCCCTCCCTTTTCCCACCGTTGAAACGGCGGGCTATTATCATCGCGTCCCTACGGGACTCGATCTGTTCTGTGATCCTTCCTTTTCCCACCGTTGAAACCTTGGCTTTGCCCACATCCTGCTTGTTGGGGTCCCAGCCCGTTGAGACGAAGCGTGGGCATAGCGGGCCACCACGTCCCGCCCTTCAGTCCCCGCAGGTCGGTCACAACAGCCGCTTGAGCGGTGCCGGCAGGCGCTCGAGCTGGTAGCGGAAATCCTTATCGAGGTTGAACCGCACGCCATACTCCTCGAGGTTGTTGAGGTACCGGAAGATCGTTCGGCGGCTCATCTTCGTGGTTTTCTGCATGTCGTGGATCGTCGGCTTGCCGCGGCTGACCGCTCGGAGCATTCGCACCTGCCGGCCGTGCTTGGTCTTGGCCAGGAGCTTGTCGGCCAGTTCCGGGCCGTCACGCGTCTTGTCGTGCAGCAGCGAGCCGATGATCGTGAGCCAGTCCATGTCCTTCAGGACGCTGGAACTGCCCAACCCCCTGATGAATTGTGTTTTCTTGGCCATAGTGTTCGACCCTCATTTGTTTTGACAACGGCCTGTGCCGTGGAACCCGCATTGCCCGCCCGCTGTCATATCCTAGGCACATGACGTCAAGCAGCCCAAGCGTTTGCCCGCCGGCGTGTCATGCAGGGTGTGCCGACGGGACGTCCTCCCGACGGGTTTCCAGGGCGTGCGCACTGACACTGACCCCAGTATTACTTGACTGTCACCTCAAGGCAAGGGGCGATGTTGTCGGGCGGGGTGGTCTGTCGAAACGCTTCAATCGTGCGCAGGTAACAGGTGCAGCCCGGGTCGTCGGGTCGAATCCGGAGGCATTGCAGAAACAGGCCGGCCGCGGCGATCCAGTCGTGGGCGACGAAGGCCGCGACCGCGCGCTCGAACACCTCAGCGAAGCGGATGACCTCATCGTCCACTTCCCCGTGTTGTCCCAGAAGTTCGTAAACCTCGACGGGCGCGGTTCGCCCCTGGACTAGGATAGGGCCGAGGCGGCGGTACAGGAATCGTTCGCCGGCCGCCCGTCGCGAGCTGTCGGTCACCATGATCCGGGTGCCGAGAATCTTGTTGGCGGCCTCGAGCCGGGCGGCCAGGTTCACCGTGTCGCCCACGCAGGTGTAGTCCAGCTTGTTCTCGCTTCCGTAGTCGCCGACGAACACCGGGCCGGACGCGATGCCGATCCGCATCTCCAGCAGGTCGAACTCGCCGGCCAGCGGATGTCCGGCGTACCGCCGCTTCAGCTCCAGGAGAGCCCGGCGGGAATCCAGCGCCGACGCGCACGCGGCCGCCTCGTGGTCGGCGCACGGCAGGATCGGCGGATTGAAGAAGGCGAAGATCCCGTCACCCATGAACTTGTTAATCAGTGCCTGATGGCGGTGCAGGGCGACGGACATGGACTCCAGGTAGGGGTTCAGGATGGTCTTGGTGCCCTCCGGCCCGAGCCGTTCGCTGATCGGTGTGAAGCCCACCAGGTCGCTGAAGAAACAGCTCACATAGCCGTCGGAGGGGGACAGGTCGAGGTTCTCCGACTGATCGGCGAGCCGGCGGGCCATCGCCGGCGAAACGTACTGGGCGACCGCCCGGCTGAAACGGCGTTTCTCGCGCTCGGTGGTCAGATAGCGCAGCAGCGCGATGAGTACCCACGCCAGGAACGCAAGCAGCATCGCCGACATCAGGCGCAGCCAGTAGTCCATCCGCCCGAAAAGCCCCAGCCCGCTCAGCAGGAAGCTGGAAATCGTCACAATGACCACGAACACCAGGGCCCCCCAGGGCCCCCGGGTGGTCGCCACGACGGTGACCAGCAGGCCGAAGAATGCGATGACCGCCGCCTGCACCGTCGGCGTGGACCAGGTCAGGAACTCGCCGCCCAGGAAACTGTTCAGCACGTTGGAATGCACGAGCACGCCGGGCACATGGCGGTAGGGCGGCGTGGTGACCATGTCGGCCACCGCGGTGGCCGTGTAGCCGACGAAGCAGATCTTGTTCTCGATCAGAGGTCGAAGCTGGGCTTGGAACCGCTCCGCCTGGGCGGCGATCTTCACGTTGGTTTGCTCGAGGTCGGCCAGGTCTTCCTCGATGATCCGGTGGGCCTGGTGAAACCGGTCGTATTCCCCGGCGCCCTCGTGGTCGGTCGGTCTGGGCTGCTGCCGCAGATCGGCCCATTCCTCTTTCACCAGCGTGACTGCGTCGTTCTGGTCGCGTTGCAGCATCCGGCTCAGGCGATCGGCCTCCGTGGTCCAGTCTCCGACCTCCTGCGTGTCGGCCCGGCCTTGCAGCACGGCCCACCGCGCCTTGCGCTGAATCTCCAACATTTGCCGGACCTGTTTGCGATACAGGTCGAAGCCCGTGGCGTCGCGGGTGAGTCGGATCACGTTGGCCAGATGCCATTGGCGGAGCCGGTCGTTCTCCTCGATTCGCCGCCGACAGTCCGTGAGCTGCAGCAGCAGGGTGACCGGGCGGTGCTGGAAGCAGTTCGGCCAATCGTCGCGGGCGACGTGCCAGTTGATCAGCAGTTGGCCGGCCGCGTCCAGTTGGATGCGCCGATCGGGTTGGCCGGCGCGCCCTTTGATGTTGAGGAATCCCGCTGCGTCGATGCTCAGGTCCTCGACCGCGATGCCCAGCGCGTCCCGCGCGGCGGCGAATGCGAGATGTTCGAGCAGCCGGCCGTTCCACTCCAGAAGCAGGGGCACGTGCCTTGTCCGCCCGTCGGGATCCGGTTTGAAGGTCACGAAGCCGACCCGGCGGGCGCCGGCCGTCAGTTTGTAGATCGGCGGGATCACCCGGTTCGCCTTCGGGAGCCGGCCCTGCAAACCCGGCGGCACCGGTGGGCATCCGTCGCGCAGCTCGCGCAGACCGAGGACGCGGTGGTACGCGGCCAGCACGTCGGCGCGGTCGGCTGTCTCGCGGCTGAGAGGTGTGCTCAGGATCGCTCGATGGACATCTTCGAATGACGCCGCGGGATTCTGCTCCAGGAGGCTTGTGACGCGCTCCTCAGCCGCGCGGCGTTTGATGCCGGCCAGGATGGCGTCGATTCGTTCCCGGGGGATCTCTGTTTGCCGTGCGATGGTAGGGGCGGTCAACTCGAAGCTGCCGCGGAGCAATTCGGTGATCCGTCGTTCATCGGGCGACTCCTCCGCCCGAGCATTCGCGGTCTCGTAGTACATGGCCAGGTAGACGTTGCCGGCCTGGGCGATGGCCGAAGCCAGCTCGTCGTCGGGAAAGACGACGTTCTCGACGGAGGCCTCGCCGACCTGATCCTGCATCCCTTCGAGATCGGCGAACCGATGCAGGCCGGGCAAACGTACCTCGGGCGGTTTAGGCTCGCTCCAGACGATGTCCGTGATGATCTGGGCCGCGCCGAGTTCCTTCAGAATCCGCAGCAGGTCGGCCTGAAGATCGCGCGGCCAGGGCCAGCTCCCTACCCGGTCCAGGGCGTCGTCGCCGATGTCGATGTGAACGATTTTTTCCGAGGCGGGTGTTCTGCTGAAATGCCGGACGTTGAGATCGAAGCCGACCCACTCGAATGGCTCAGCCAGGCCGGCCAGGTGCACGACGATCGCGGCCACCGTCAGCCCCAGGCCGACCGTGATTTCCCAACCGTGCCGCGCGAGCCAGCGTCCGAGCATGTCGTGTCACTTGTCGCCGAAGATGCGGGGAACAATTGCGCCGCCCGTGCCGAAGTTGCCTTCAGGCCGATCGATTGCCTGCGGCCCGGTCGGCCCGGTGACCGTCGGCAGGGATCGGGAGAAGTTCTGCCCGAACCCGCCTCCCACTTGGCCTTGGCCGGCACCGGAGCCGAGACTGGAGATGCCCATGCCGCCGCCTGGATCGACCGCTCCGAGCCCCGAACCGTTCAAGGCGTTGAACCACTTCTCCGATCCGGTCATCCCGAACAGGTCCGCCAGGGCCACGTGTCGATCGAATGTCGCGGTGGTGATCCAGCGAATCATCGCCTGGGTCACGTATTGGCCCGTCAGGACGTTTCGCCGTTCCTGGGTCAGCTTGTTCAGGGCCTCGACGAGTCCTTCGCGGGCAAGAAAGACGCGGAACCGACCGCTGCTCGGCTCATACTCTATGCCGAAGTCGATCGTGCCTTTTTTGCTCAGCGTGGCGGTCGGTGTCTCAATTGTCATGTCGCTGCGGAGCGTGGTTTCAGCCACGCCCGCGCGAATGGCGCCGTGGCCCAGGCCCAGACGGACCACTTTCGTATCGGCGCTGCGGTGGAACTGGTCGATGCTCGCCAGCGTCGCCCGGTCGATCATGACCACCGAGTCGTCGCCGAACGCCAGCACGACATTCGAGCGCAGCCTGGTTCGGACCCGCGTGCCGGCCGGCAACTCGTCACCGACCTTCGCGTCGCGCCACTCGCCGATGTTGCCGGCCGCGTCGACCGTGGCGTGCTGTACCCGGCCGGACACCTGGATGATCCGCGCCTGCATCGGGTCACCCCGGCTTGCCGGTTGCGTGGAGGGCGCGGCGGCGGTTGGCTGCGTCGTCGCGGGTCGGCCCCAGACTGTCATCGTGATTCCGAGCAAACCGATGATCGCGATAAGCTGTGTTGTTTTCATGACGACTCCGGAAAACGGGGTTCCGGTCGATTATATGCCCGCCACCACGCCCGGTCTGCCTTGCGGGGCTATTATTATTGGGCGGCTTGTGACGCGGGTCTGCCGGTTGCCCCTCGTGTTTGCAGCGTTTCTGCGATATCGACCTGCTGTTGCTCGTACATGCCGTGGCTGGCCATGTAGCGGTCGGCCTTGAGGAGCACATCGACCAGTTCGCTGCCGGTGATGTACCGGTAGGTGGCGGCCGCTTCCATGATCTCCAGGTAGGCCAGCTCGCGGACCGCATACCGCCGGTCGCCCGCGCCGGTCAGTCGCCCGACGAGGTTGAGATTCAGCCCGCCCGGCGCCTTGATGATCTGGCAGACCATGTAAGCCACGCTGCCGCGGTCGATGCACGCCTCGCGCTGCAGGTGCCATTCGGGCCGGGTAATGCCGCGGGATTCCAGGGCCGCCCGGCGGGCGTCGAAGTCCGTGTAGTTGTCGTCGCCCTCGGCCAGGATGAGCACCGCCCGGTACGCCTCTGCCACCGTGACCATCGGCTGCTTCTGCAAATGATCGTGGAGCAGCGAGTCGACGGCGACCTTCTCGCCCGCGTCGGCCTGCTCGACGCGAAGCGTCCGCGCGCAGCCGAACATGCCACTCGTCGCCAATACCGCGACGAGTGAGAGAAAGCGAATGGTTGTGCCGATCGTGCTCGTCATGCGTCCTGCTGATTCTCACCCCATCGTGTCGAGATGGCCTGCCTGCGGCAGGCAGCGGATCTCGACTCAGCGGATGTACGGTTTCCCGCCAAGGCGCGAGCGGGTTGCCGTGTTCAGAAACTGTAAGTCACACCCATCAGGAAAAACGTC
>DATIKE010000379.1:0-11298 GCA_035477895.1 Phycisphaerae bacterium | reverse complement strand
GGTGGGGGGCGTGTTCACCCGGAACGCGCATTTGTACTTTTACACGGGCGACGATCGATTTGCCCGGCGGGCCCGGGACGCAGCAGTGCGAGGCGCGGAATGTGAGAACGAGCAGCCTGGTTTTTCGGTCGGTGACTATACCATGGAAAACCTGGCGTCGGCGTGGCGGCGGGTAAGCTGCCATCCGGCGTTTTCGCCGGCCGACCGTGTGAAAGTGGACATGAAGATGTACGAGACGATCGCGACGCATTCCAGGTCGTGGTGGCGGATTCTTCCGGAGCTGGGCATCGGAAACCGGCACCAGACGACCGGCGGCCTGGCGTGGTGGACGCTGATCCGGACGCTGCGGGAACTGGGATCGCCGGACGGGGCGGCCCGCGGGCAGCTCGACAAGTGGTATGGAGAAGCATCGGCGTACTGCGACGGGCTTCTGCGGCACTACTGGGACGACGAGGACGACTACCAGTCGGCGGACTCGGCCCAGAACGCGGCGAGCTACGCCATGCAGGCCGGTCGGTGGGAGTGGTTCGAGGGCGGTCTTGCCCGGCGGGCGGTCGAGCGGCTGATGATGACCGTGGACAACCTGGGCTGGTATGCTGGAATTCAGGGGTACGGCGACGCGTTGCCGGGGTGGGAGCGGTTTCCGCTGGACGGCGGCATGTTGCTGGGGGCGTGCGGTTTCATATACGAGGACGGCGGGTACCGCTGGCTTCTGGATCGTTTCCCAATGCTGGAGGACTCTTGGGGCTCGTTGCAGCCGTGGGGCCTTCGTCAGTTCGACACGGGCGGCCGGTTGAAGCCGGCGGAGCCCTCGTGGCTGACCGGAATGCAGGTCGCCAGGTTCACGCCGTACAAGCTCGATCGCATCAACTCGGGGGAATTCCTGAGAACGTCGATCATGGACAATTTCAGGCCTGCGGGCCTGCGCGCCCGGCCGGTGAGCGCCGAACTGGCGTTTGACAAGCTCGCGTATCGCGGCGGGGCCGGCCATGAAGACCCGTATTTACTTCTTCAGGGGTCCTCGGGCACGACGCTGACGACGATCGACATGAACACCATTATCCGGCACGGCGATGCGGGCAGGCTGTGGCTGGTGCACAACACGGGGCGACGGTCGTTGTATTACAAGAACGGCGTGTACGTGAGCAATGGGACCAACGAGCAGCCGATGGCTCCGTCGTGCGAGCTGGTGGGCTTCGGGAATCACGGCGGCGCGGCCCTGGCGGTGAGCCGGCTGCCCGACTGCCGCGGCATGGTCTGGACGCGGAACCTGTTTGTCGCGAAGGGGCGGTTCACCGCGGTGATCGATCATCTGCGGGCGGAGCAGGCGGGGGATTACTCGATTTCGTGCGCGTGGCGAACGCCGGGTTACGCGGCCCTGGCGGACGGTTGCTGGGAATCGCGCCAGGACGATGTGACGTTTCGCCTCCTGCCCGGATCGCTGGAGGGTGTTGACAGCGATCGGCCCCATCAGCGGGACGGCGCGACCCGGCCGACGACGCTGCGCGAAAATCGTTCGCTCAAGGCGCGGCCCGGGGATGCGGTGGTGTTCGAGAACCTGTTTTACACATCGCCGGCGGGGGCGGCGCGGAGATTCCGGGTTCGGAGCGTCGCGCCCGGCGTGATCGTTGTCCGGGACGGCAAGGACGAAAGTCTGTGTCTTCTGGCGGCCGACGATCGCGGCATTGATGCAGGGGGTGTGAAGTCGGATGCGGCGGCGGTGCTGGTGGGATTGAAGGAAGTGTATGCGGTCGGCGGCAAGAAGGTGTCGCTGGGCGGCGCGACGTTCGCGGTGGAGACAGGATCGGCGAAGGTCGAATCAGGGCAGGCGACCTTGTTGGGTTCGGCCCTGAAGGAGATTTGGGACAAGGCGGTTGATCCGGCAGCAGAGGATGGTTCCCGGGCCAGGCCGGCCGGCGAGAAGGCCGGCGGCGGCCGGGTTCCCGTGTGGCGGCACGCGGGACCGGCGACGCGCGGCGGGCTGGTCGACGGCGTTCGGTTCGTCAAGGGGCGGCAGGTGGCGGGGCTGTCGCTGCTGGCGACGGACTGGATCATGCCCTTGCTGCGGGCCGAGCCGCGGCTGATGGGGCGACAGGGCAGCGAGCTGGTTCCTGTCTCGCGGTCTGAGCAGGCGGAGGGCGCGCCGCCGGCGGAGCCGGTGCTCAAGCCGCTGGCCGGCGCGGAATTCACGATCGAGCTGCCGGGGCTTTTGCGCGTTGGTGAGATTGATTTCTTCGGCGACACCTTTGGTCAGACGTCCGATCCGCTTCCGGCGGGAACGCTCAGCCTGGAGATGACGTTCAGCAGCGACGGTTTCAAGGCCGACCGGCGGGCGCGGCGTGTTGAGATTCAGCGCCGGCCGACATTCCACAATCTCTATAAAGGGCATTGCTACCTGTTCGAGTGCTATCGGGCGGATGAGTTGAACGAGGAGGCTTCGGCGATTCACGTGCGCGTGCTTGGCGGGCCGGGCGATCAGATTCTGATCTCCGACGTGCAGGTGCGAACGGCGGGGGCCGCCATGCGGAATGCGGTCGAGGCTCGGCCGACGGATCTCGACGGAGACGGCTCCGACGAGGTGTTGACCTGGACCGCCGACGGGGACCTCGTGGCACTGGGGTCGGATGGCCGCGAGTGGTGGCGCAAACGGTTTGGCGAAGGCATCCTGGCGATAGATGCCTGGGATCTCGAAGGCGACGGGAAGCGCGAAGTGTTCGTGAGCCGGCTGGATCGCCAGGTGGCGGTTCTGAACGCCGACGGTTCGGCGCGGTGGAGCAAGGACTTCCGGGAGATGAAGCGGGAGACCGGGGGGAAGTACTTTGGAGACGGCAGCGCGGTCTACGGCATGGCCGTGTGGCGGCCTCAGAATGCCCGCGAGCCGAGGGTGCTCTGCACATCTTACTGGTTTTCCACCTGGATGGACACTAAAGGGAGGGTTATAGAGTCTTTCCGCCGGGCGGGTCATTTCGCGGACATTCGCGTGGTTCCGGCCGGACTGCCCGGCGCGGGCGGGCTGGCGATCCGTTGCAACGTGCCGTGGCCCGGCAGCGTGCCCCTGCAGTGGTGGGATGTGGAGACCGGCGAGCCACTGACGGAGAACCAGGTGCCTAACGGGCAGACGGTGCACTTCGAGCTGGCGGACTACGACGGCGACGGCCAGGTGGAGGCGTTGTCGGTCAGCGAGCAGGGTATCGGGTTATATTCGCCGCGCGAGCCGAAGACCCGGTGGGAGCACATGACGGATGCTCCGTCGATCGGCGTGGGCGTACTCGCTGCGGAGCCAAACAAGCCGGCGACGATCGTATATGGGCGGCAGGACGGATACGTGTTCGTGATGACCGGTGACGGCAAGGTGACCCGGAGCAGGGTGCTCGGCGAACTGCTGCAGTGTCTGACGGTGACCGGCGGGGCCCAGCCGACGGTGTGGGTGGGGACGCGGACCTCG
This sequence comes from Phycisphaerae bacterium, assembly GCA_035477895.1. GTDB lineage: Bacteria > Planctomycetota > Phycisphaerae > UBA1845 > PWPN01 > JAPKGY01. The sequence continues at coordinate 7,853 of DATIKE010000379.1, read as the reverse complement.
CTGGTCGGGCTGCGGCTGGAGGATCTCTCGACAGCGTGGCGCGAGTTGGGATCTTACCAGAAGCTGGCGATTCAGCGGCTGGGCGACCGGCAGCGCGTGTTGGCCGTCACCACCGGAGGACAGGTGGCGGGATTCGATGTGCCTCCAGGGTAATTTTGTCGGATTGATCGTTCAACCTGGTTTGCTTTTCGGGGCATGATCGAGATCGGCACGGATATGGAGATGGAACCATGACGGATGGTGCTCGTGTTCTGGTGGGTATGTGGCTGTTGTGCGTGGCGGCGGTTCCTCTACATGGCCAGAGTATGCCCGCGGAGAGGCAGGCGGCGGACCTCACCGGTCCGTGGCAGCTTTTCGTGGACGATCATCTGATTGCCGTCCGGGCACAGGTCGCGCGAAAGTATCATGCGTTCGAGAAGCACGAAGGCAACCCGGTTCTGGCCGGCGACCAGCCTTGGGAAGGCAACAATATCTATCTGTATGGAACGATCCTGCCCGGCGAGGACGGGAAAGGTTACCGGATGTGGTACCAGACCATCCCGCGTGGCGACGAGAAGACCTCCGTCCTGTACGCGACGAGCGCGGATGGGGTCCGTTGGGACAAGCCGAACCTGGGCATTCACGAGCGAAAGGGATCGAAGGATAACAATGTGACCCTGGCGGGCGGGTTCATGCCGGCGGTGATCTTTCGCCCGTGGGAGATCGATGCGGAGCGGCGGTATCTGATGATGACGCTCGCCAAGGGGGGGTGGCAGGCGACGGTATCAAGGGACGGCCTGCACTGGAAAGAATTGCCGAACAACCCGGTGTGCAAGGGGGGTGGGGACTCGGCGCAGTTCTTCTGGGACCCGCAGACGAAGCAGTACGTCTGCTTCGGAAAGGTGATTTATCACGTAGACGGGTCGCGTCGCCGGTGCGTGGGCCGATCGGCGACGAAGGATCTGACGAACTGGCCGCCTTTCGAGCTGGTGCTGACGCCGGACACACTTGACGACCGCTGGGCAGACGGTGTTCGCCGCACCCACTTGTACGGGATGTCGGTTTTTGCCTACGAGACGATGTACATCGGTCTGCTGTGGATCTTCCGTGCGACCGACGACGAGGGGTATCTGGTCGGCCCGGTCTATGTGGAGTTGGCCACCAGCCGGGACGGCGTGCGCTGGGAACGGCCGGGAGCGGACCGGACGCCGGTTCTGGCTCTGGGCAAGCCGGGCGCGTGGGATGACGGACAGCTTTACACGCCGACACATCCGCTGGTCGAGGGCGACCGGATCAGGCTGTTCTATAGCGGGTTTGACGAGGAGCACGGGCGAGCGATGCACGGCAAGATCGGGCTGGCGACGCTGCGCAAGGACGGGTTTGCTTCGCTGGACGCGGGGGACCGGGAAGGGACTGTTCTGACGAAGCGGCTGGCCGGCGCGGGCGGCGGGCTGCATGTGAACTGTGCCGCGGCGAAGGGCTGGCTGAAGGTAGAGGTTCTGGATGGTGACGGGAAGGTGTTGCCCGGGTACGAACTGAGCGCGTGTGAGCCGGTGACGGGTGACGGCGTGGATCAGGCTGTGACCTGGGGTCGGCGGAAGGAGCTTCCCGCGGAAACGGCGTCGGTGCGGCTGCGATTCGTGATGCGAAACGCCTCGTTGTATTCGTTCAAGGCCGGCGAGTCGGTCCGTGTTCTGGAGGAGGCATCCGGCCCGGTGCCGGCGGCGCTGTATACTTTCGAGGATGACTGGGGCCGCAAGGCCACAGACAAGCTGGTCGAAGACGGCGCCCAGGAGGTGACCTTCCTGGGCGGGGCGAAGGTCGACGATGACCCGCGCAACGCGGCGTTCGGGCAACACGCGATGCGGTTCGGCTCGGAGTTTACGCCTCTGAGCACGATGGAGATCGAGGGGACGGCCGGCCTGGGCAGGCAGTTCACGCTTGCCGCGTCGGTGCGGATGGCGGGCACGGGGCATTTCCGCCTGTTCAGCTCGTTCGACAACTGCGGGCCGGTGCGAACGGCGGATCTGGTCTTCGACGCCGACCCGGCGGGCAAGGTGGTTCCGGGCTTGCGGCTCATCTGCAAGGGTGTGGCGACGGCCTCGAAGCCGGTTACTTTTATGGACGGCAAGTATCATCATCTGGCCGCGGTGTACGACGACGGCGTGGTGAGGCTGTACCTGGACGGCAATGAAGCAGGTTGCGGTCGCGTGCCGGGGGGCAACCCGGTTGAGTTGAGGCGGAACCTGTTTCTGGCGGGTGATGCCGCGCTGGGGACGATCGGCCAGTTCGACGGTCATGTTGACGACGTGCTGGTGTTCGGCAGGGCGCTGTCGGACAAGGAGATCGAGGCACTGGCTCGCAAGGGTGCGGCTGCATTCTTCAGGCCGGTCGAAGAGAAAGCCGATAAACCCTGAGGTGACGGCCCGGCGGAGGTGAATCGGTGAGCGTCTCCGTCCAATCGGTTTCATTTCTCGGCAGTGTGAGCTTCGGATGGCTGCACCAGCGGGGCGGATTCGTCTTTGACGAGCCGTACTTTCTGGATCCCCGGATTCACCTGGAGCGCGAGCACAAGATCAACGAATATGTCGCCCGGCACTTCCCCGACGATCCGATTTACAACATGGAGGCCCATCTGGTTCAGCCGGCGGGTCGACGGCGGCGGGTGGCGCTGGTCGGCCCGCTTCAGCCGAACCTGATACTCGGCGCCGCGGTCGGAGCGAGGTTTGTTTTCTACGGCGACCGCGATCCGGATATCACGCCGACGCCGCTGGCTGACAGTCACGACGTGGGTGAACTGACGAGCGAGGGCTGGGCGAGCATGTGGCCTTTGAGTGAGTTTCTCGATCAGATCCAGCGCGCGAGAGAGATGGTTGGCTCCAGGAATCGCGTGGTACCTCCGTATTTCTGGGACTCTACCGGGCGGGCGACGATCCACGGCATTCTGACGACGGCCCAGAAGCTCATCGGCGAGCGGGTTTTCGTCGAGATGATCGAGAATCCTTCGTTCATTCACGATTTATTCGCGTGGATCGCGGATGCGTACGTTGCCCAGATCCGACTGTTCGCGGGCGCGGCGGACATGGAGATCACGGGGGTGCACGTCGGCGATTGCTCGCTGTGCATGGTCAGCCCGGATCAGTTCACCGAATTCGTTCTGCCGCACGCGAACAGGCTGGCGCGTGAGTTCGGACCGGTGCGGTTTCACTCCTGCGGCAAGGTGGATCATCTGCTGGAGGCTTTCAAGGCGGTGGATAATCTGGCGATCCTGAACTTCGGCAGCGGCACGAGTGTTCGGAAGATGCGGGAGTTGTTCGGCCGGATGCGCATCGATCTGACGCCGGACGTGAAGATGCTGACGTACGGATCGCCCGCGGAGATCGACGCCTGGGTGCGCCGCACGATCGACGAGAACGACGGCGGGCCGCTCGAGATTCAGAACCACATCGACGTGGCCCAGCCGGAGGGCAACACGCGGCAGATGATCGAGACGCTGCGCGCGATGGGCGTGGCCTGTGAGCGCGAGCAGGTGTATTGATCGCGGGGATTGGCCCGCCGGGCCGAGGGTCATGACCAAGGCTTCTTGCACAACCTGTTCCGGCGAGCGCGTGCTCATCAGCGGTGCGTCGGGTTTGATCGGTGACCGGGTCCGGGCTGCGCTGAAGGGGGATGGCCATGAGGTCGTCGCCCTCGTGCGGCGTCCGGTCGCACCCGGTCAGAGAGAGATCCATTGGGATCCAGACAGCCATGTAGTCGACGGTTCCGCGCTCGAAGGTTTCGACGTGGTGATTCACCTGGCGGGGGAGAATATCGCGGGAGGCCGTTGGACGCCGGAGCGCAAGCGGGCGATTTTGCGAAGTCGCATGGACGGAACGTCGCTGTTGAGCCGTTCCCTTGCGGGGGTGAGTCACCGGCCACGAGTGCTGATCAGTGCGTCGGCTGTCGGGTATTACGGCCACCGGGACGATGAGGTTGTGGACGAGGACAGCTCGCCGGGGAAGGGTTTTCTGGCGGAGGTGGCCCGGCAATGGGAGGCGGCGACAGAGCCAGCGAGAGAAGCGGGCATCCGGGTGGTGAACCTCCGGATCGGTATGGTGCTGAGTGTTGGGGGTGGGGCGCTGGCGAAGATGTTGAGGCCTTTCCGGGCCGGGCTGGGCGGGGTGGCAGGCAAGGGGTGGCAGTACGTGAGCTGGATCGCGTTGGATGATCTGGTCGCGGTTGTGCGGTTTGTTCTTGCGAAGGACGGTCTTTACGGGCCGATCAACGCCGTGGCACCGCATCCGGTCACGAATCGGGAGTTCGTGACTACACTGGGCAAGGTTCTGCATCGGCCGGCGGTGGTGCCGATGCCGGCCTTGGCGGTGCGGCTGATGTTCGGGGAGATGGGACAGGCGTTGCTGCTGGAAGGCGCCAGAGTTATTCCAAAGCGACTGTTGGATGCAGGTTTCACGTTTGGTTTCGGCGATCTGGAAGCGGCGCTGAGGAACGAGTTGGAGAAGTCTGCAAGCAGCGATGCACACTGATGAATGCAGATAGATGCCGATGAGGAGAGAATTGAGACGGGCTCCTTGGGTTTACCGTTTTCCGGGTACGTTTTGTCGGCCGCGGATCTTATTTTGCGCCGGGACCTTTTCCCAGGGAACGACGCCGTTTCGCGTGGCCCAGGCTTCGTACTTTTCGAGCAATTCCTTGACCTTTTCGGGCATTTTGCCGGCCAGGTTGTTCAGTTCGGTGCGGTCGGCCTCCATGTCGTAGAGTTCCCATGAATCAGGGAAGTGCGATACGAGTTTCCATCGGCCGCCGCGGACGGCCCGGTGGCCCTCGTGTTCCCAGCAGAGCAGGTCGTGGCCCTGTCGCTGGCGGCCCTGGAAGACGGGCAGGAGGCTCAGGCCCGGGCTGGGCAGGAGGTCGCGGCCCTTGAAGGTTTGGGGGCCGGGCGTGCCGGCGACGTCGAGACAGGTCGGCAGGAGGTCGATGACGTGGCCAACCTGCGTGGTGATGGCCCCGGGCTGTTTGATCGCCGCCGGCCAATAAGCGATCAGCGGCGTGGCAATTCCGCCTTCGTGAGTCATGCGTTTGAAGCGGCGAAACGGCGTGTTGCCGAGGTTGGCCCAGGGCAGGCCGTAGCCGATGGAGGAATCGATCGTGCCGATGGGCGCGCCGGGTTTTCCCTCGTCGAGATTTTCCGAGCAACCGCCGTTGTCGGACAGAAACATGATCAGGGTGTTCCGCTCGATGCCGAGTTCGCGGATTTTGTCGACGATTCGGCCTATGCCCCGGTCCATGCGGTCGATCTGAGCGGCGAAGACGGACATCTTGAGGTCTTCGAGGTCCTTGTCATGGACGTCGTCCCAGGCGGGAGCGCCGACGTCGCGCGGCGAGAGCGGCCAGCGGGGATCGATGAGGCCGAGTTCGATCATGCGGCCGTACCGGCGGCGGCGCAGCTCGTCCCAGCCGACGCGGTACTTGCCGCGGTAGCGGGCGATGTCCCCGGGCCAGGCGTGGAGCGGCGAGTGGGGCGCGGTGTAGGCGAGGTAGAGGAAGAAGGGTTCCTTTCGGCGCCCATAGTCATCGATGAATGTGACGGCCCGGTCGGTGAAGGCGTCGGTGGTGTAGAAGCGCGGGTCGGTGGGGGTGTAAGGCTCATCTTCAAGCATGAGCATGCGATGCGGTTCGGGGCGGAAGTAGTTGCACGCGCCGCTGAGGATGCCGAAGTAGTGCTCGAACCCGCGGTCCAGCGGGCGGCGGCCCTTGGCCCCGCCAAGGTGCCACTTACCGGACATCAGGGTGTGATAGCCGGTCTGGCGAAGGGCCTCGGCGATAGTGATGCAACGATCCGAGAGACGGCTTTGGTAGCCCGGCAGCCCGAGGTCGGCGGTCATGTGCCCGATGCCGACGGCGTGGGGGTATTGTCCCGTGAGAAGGGAGGCGCGCGTGGGGCAGCATCGGGCGGCGTTGTAGAACTGGGTGAAGCGCAGACCGCCGGCCGCCAGGCGGTCGAGGTTCGGCGTGTCGATCTCCGAGCCGTAGCAGCCCAGGTCGGAGTAGCCGAGATCGTCGGCGAGAATCAGGATGATGTTGGGGCGCGGCGGCTGGGTGGTCGGCGTGGATTGCGCGGCCAGCGGCAAGGCCCCAGCCGCCATCAGCGACACGCTCAGAAGGAAAGAGAGGTTCATGTCATCCTCCCGGGTCTGGGTGAGGGATTGCGTCGATCCGATCGCGAAGAGGGCGATCCCCGTGCGTATTATCCCGGATTCCGGCCGCGTCGGCCACCTGTGGCCGGGGGTCGGTTGCTTGTGGGGTGCCGATGCCGGGAGGATAATCGCCGGCCAATCAGAGTGCGTCCTGAAACACTGAGATCACACCGGCGAGACAGGCATACAGGCACAGGCAGACGCCGGTGCTCCTTGACACGCCGCCCGCCTGCGGCGGATCGCATGGCGATGGAACGCGAAGCGTTCGCGGCGTGTCAAGGGTGCCACGCGCCTGCCCGCCGCAGGCAGGGGTTTCAGGACGCCCAGTCAATGTGATGTGCTCTCTTGCGGGGCGATACTGATGAAGGACAGCTATGAAGCGTTCGCGGGGCAGTGGGGCGAACGGGCCCGGCTGGCTCTGGATGCCATCGAAGGCAAGCCGACCCGAGGTATTCCGGTGTGGCTGGTGCACGTGATGGATATTCCATTCATGGAGGAGATGACCGGGAATGCCGACGGCGATTTCGCGCGCGACCCGGATGGGGTTTATCTGGCGTTCGAGAAGCTGGCCGGCGTGTGTTACATCGACCAGTACATTCCGGACAACCCGCTGACGATGGGGCCGGCCGGCCACGAGGAACACGCGCGCCGCACCGTCACCACCGGCGCGGGCCGCATCGAGGTCGACGGCATCGTGATCGATTCGCCCGAGGCGGTGGTCGAGCACCTGGAGCGGTTCGTGTTTTCCCGCCGCGAGCGGAAACTCCGCACGTTCGACCCGGACGATCCGGTCGTCATCGAGAAGCTGGTCGCCCAGGAGTGCGCGGTGCAGCGCGGGTTCGGCCCGGACCTGCTGAAGGGGCCGTTCATGGACGGGTTCCAGAGCTTTCCAGCCTTTCACAACTATACATATGGCTACGAGAACTATTTCATGGCCTACGGGCTGTATCCCGAGATCATTGAGCGGGATTTCCGGCAGGCGGCGGACCTGGCGGTGCTGGAGAACCGGGCGGCGGCGCGGGCGATCATCGAGGGCGGTCTGCCGCGGCTGGTGCGGCTCGACTATGACATGGCCGACTCCCGCGGCACGCTGGTAAACATCCGGTCGCTCGATCGGATCTGGTTCCCGCATTTCGCCCGGGCGATCAAACCCTTCATGGACGCGGGCATCCGGCTGATCTGGCACTGCGATGGCAACCTGATGGAGATGCTGCCGCGGCTGATCGAGGTCGGCATCCGCGGGTTTCAGGGTTTTCAGTATGAGGACCACATGGACTACGAGCGGATCTGCCGGATGACCGACCGTGAGGGCACCCCATTGTTCATTATGGCCGGCGCGTCCGTGACTCGCACGTTGCCGATGGGTACCCGCGAGGACGTGATCCGGGAGTTGAAATGGCTGGTGGATCACGGTCCGCGGGCGGGTTTCATGCTCGGGGCAAGCAGCAGCATCGTTCCGGGAACGCCTCGTGAGAACATCAAGGCATTGATCGAAGGGTTGAACCACTATCGCAAGCATGGGCGAGAGGGGTGACCGGCTAAGATACGCCTTGGCGCCCGGAAGGGTGTTGAGTACACTTCCGATCCGCGGAGCAGGCGCTGCGACAAGCTGCGACATTCGCGGCAAGCCCTGGTCGAATCATTATCTTGAGAGGTGCCGGATGGGATCGGTCAAGACGA
>DATIKE010000378.1:0-2184 GCA_035477895.1 Phycisphaerae bacterium | reverse complement strand
CAGCCTGTCAGGCCGTTGGCCGGCTGGATGAAGTACCCCTGCAAACTTGCGACGCCACTCGTCACACACATTCAGATACAATCCCGCGCGGGGACCAACAATCCAGATCAATCAACTCAAGATCGCGTCCTGCACCGGTGCGCGGCCCGTCGCGGGGCGCACCAGGCGGCCATCAGTATAGGACAACTCCACTCGCCACCGCAAACCCGCCGACGTAGTCACTGAAGATTGCGGCGCATAATGGCTGAATGACCGTGCGTGAATGCGCGCCGATGTAATTGATTGCAATATAAGGAACAAGAGACTACCGTCTGTAGAATGGATTCGGCCAAGATATCCGATTCACAGAGGAGTCTCTTAGAACGTGTATTAAAACGATTCAATCTGCCGATAATGGGCAGTATGGAAGGAACCATATACCCAACGGACCTCACGGACGAACAATGGGAACTGATCAGGCCGTATATTCCGCGGAGCAAGTCGGGCACCCGCAAGGGGGGCCGGCCGCCGACCGATGTGCGGATGGTGGTCAACGGGCTGATGTACCTGGTCCGCACGGGCTGTGCCTGGCGGATGTTGCCGCGGGACTTCGGCCCCTGGCCGACGGTCCACCACTACTACCGCACGTGGCGAGGCGATGGGACGTTGCAGAAGGTTTATGACGCCCTCCGCCGGAAGGTGCGGATCCAGGCCGGCCGAAAGCCGAGCCCTCCGCGGCGATCATCGACGGCCGGCGGTGAAAACCGCGGAAACAGGGGGGCGCGGGGCTACGACGCGGGCAAGAAGATCAAGGGCCGCAAGCGGCCTATCGTCGTGGATACCTTGGGCTTGATCCTGGCGGTCGTGGTGCATGCGGCGGATATCCAGGACCGCGACGGGGCCGAACTCGTGCCGGCCAGACTGGTCGGCCGGTTCTCGCGGCTCAAGTGGATCCGGGCCGACGGCGGCTATGCCGGCAAGATGATCGAGTGGACATACCAGTTGGGCTGTTGGGTTCTGCAGATCGTCAAGCGCGGCGACGATGTGACAGGCTTCGTCGTTCTGCCCAAGCGATGGATTGTCGAACGAACCTTCGCGTGGTTCAACCGCTACCGGCGGCTGAGCAAGGATTACGAAACCCTGCCGAAAAGCAGCGATTCCATGATCTACCCGGCCATGATTCATCTAGGCTCTGTCTCAAAACAGCAAGTTATGCCGATAGTTTTCCATGACGACATGGAGGTCGGCGTGTATGAAACGACACGAGCTTACGGATGAGCAGTGGGAGTTGGTATCGCGGGTGATTCCGTGCAGGCGCGGCCGGACCGGCCGCCCGGCAAAGGAACCGCGGCTGATGCTCAATGGCATCTTCTGGATCCTGGGCACCGGCGTCCCGTGGCGGGATCTTCCCGAACGCATCGGCTCCTGCAAGACCGTCCATCGGTATTTCTCGAACGGGAGACGCCTGGGCGTATTTGCCAAGATCATCGAGGCGTTGCAGGTCAAACTGGATGCCATCGGCCTGATCGACTGGGAACTGTGGTGCGTGGACGGGGCGTCGGTCCGTGCCGGCCGGGCCGCCGCCGGCGCTGACAAAGAAGTCTCGCCCGCCACCCGGACGAGCCGCCGGACCACGCATTGGGCCGCTCGCGAGGCGGGTTTGGATCGAAGTTCCACGTGGTCACTGACGGTGCGGGCACTCCGCTTGCCGTCGAAGTGACGGCCGGACAGGTGCATGAATCGACGGTGGCCGAGTCGGTCATCGGACAGGCGGTAGCATGCCGGATCGGCAGGCGACGCAAGCGCCGGAAGCGTCGATGCAAACCCCGGAAGCTCGCCGGCGACAAAGGCTACAGCGTGCCGCGCATACGCGACTGGCTGAGGGAGCAGAACATCCAGCCGGTGATTCCGTACAAGGAGAACGAGAAGGCCCGCCACGACCCGAACGTCCCGTTCGACCGCCAGGCGTACCGGGGGCGATGCGTGGCCGAGCAATGCGTCGGCCGGCTGAAGGAGTTCCGCCGCATCGGCACACGATTCGAGAAACTGGCGCTTAACTTCCATGGAATGCTCCAATTGGCAATGATTTGCAGATACCTGCAATTGCTGGTTGGAGACAGAGCCTAATGCTACGCCGGCTCAAACCGGCTGCTGTATAATGGTTCTCATACACGTTCTCAGACACCTCGAAGTCCTCCTGGAGGT
>DATIKE010000377.1:0-20049 GCA_035477895.1 Phycisphaerae bacterium | reverse complement strand
TGTCCTTTTATGACGACGTGCTGAGCAAGACGACCCCGGGCCCGTACTACACGTTGTCCATGCTCGGGCGCGCGGAGACCCTGGCGGCACTGGAGCGTTACGGAGAGTCGGCCGAGACCTATCACGAGGTGCTGCGGCAGGTCACGAATCAGCCTTATGACAACCAGGTGGACCTGCAGGTGGTTCGCCAGTCGACGACGCAACTGTACGAGCAATTGAGAGCATCCAGGAATTATAAGGAGTCGATGGCTTATCTGAGGATTGCGTCGCCGCTGGCCCCGGCCGGTGACGCCCGGCTGCAGGCGATCTACACGGAGCGACTGGCGGACCTGGCGTATGCGCTGGGGGAGCAGGTGCTGGCCCGGTCGCGCCGGCAGGTCGGGGATGACGGTCTGGCCGAGGCCAAGGCCGCCCGCGAGGCATTTATCGAGTCCGCCGAGGCATATCTTCGGCTGGCGAAGCTCACGATGACCAACGAAGGGGCGTCCTCGGCGGCGGCGTGGAGGGCGGCCGAGGCCCTGGACCTGGCGGGGGAGTACGAGCGCCGGACGGAGGTGCTGGAGGCGTTCATCCGCGAGCGACCAGGCGACGTCCGGGTGCCCGAGGCCCTGCTGCGCCTGGGGCAGACCTATCAGGCGATGGGCGCGCGTGACCGTGCGATCGGTGCCTACCAGAGAAACCTGATCGACTATCCGCGCACGTACTGGGCCGTCCGCTGCCTGGTGCCGCTGGCCGAGTGTTTTATCGACAGCCGGCAGATGGACAAGGCCGAGCAGACCCTGCTGCGGATCGTCGACCGCGAGCCGACCGAGGCGGTCGCCCTGATCCGACCCGAGGCCCAGGAATACCGGGACGCACTGTTCCGGCTGGGGGACCTGTACCTTCAATCGGGGCAGTACGAGAAGGCGATCGGGCGGTTCGAGGAGGCGCTGCAGCGTTACCCGGAGGACAAGCGCTCGGACCGTGTGGCGTTTCTGATGGCTGACGCGTACCGGCGCAGCGCGGCCCAGATCCGCACCGACCTGGAAGATCCGCAGAAGGTGGCGTTCAAGGACGAACTCACGGTTCAGCACCAGGAACGGCTCAAACGGGCGGAGGAGTTGTTCGCCCGGGTGATCGAGCGGTACCGCAACCGCCCGGCGGATTTGCTGAGCGATCTGGACACGACCTGTCTGAAGATGAGCCACTTCTACCGGGCGGACTCGATCTACGACCGCTCGCGGCTGACGGACCCGTCGGACATCGAGCCTCTGGTGCAGTCGCTGCGGCGGTACGACGAGGCGGCGTGGCTGTACCAGAGCGACCCGATCGCAATGTCGGCCTTCGTCCAGATCATCAACTGCCACCTTCGGATGGGCAACATCGTGGAGGCCCGGCGGGCGCTGCAGCGGGCGGGCTGGGCACTGCGGAACATACCGGAGGACCGGTTCGATGCATCGGTTCCGGGCGGCAGCAAGGACTTCTGGGAGAAGTACCTGTCCTGGCTCGGCAGGGCACCGATGCTCGCGGCGAAGACGGAGGGGTGAGCGCGCGGCGAGGAAAGGGCGGGCAAATGAGCGGCGACGGATCAGAAGCAGGATCGGCCCGGGGAACGGCGGAGTTGATCGCTCTGCTGACCGAGCAGTGCGAGCTGTACGAGCAGTTGGCCGCCCTGAGCGCGTCGCAACATGCGCTGATCACGGGGGACAAGCCGGAGCGGTTGCTGGGGGTGCTGGGCGATCGTCAGCGGCTGCTGGATCGCGTGGAGGCCTTGGCCGCCCGGATGCGGCCTTACCAGACGTGCTGGGCGGAAATGCGGCTGACGGTGCCCTCGGCGGAGGCGAAGGAGGTTGATCGGCTCCTGAGCCGGGCCAACAAGCTGCTGGCCGGGATTCTGGAACTGGACAAGGCGGACGCCCAGTTGCTGGCTGCCCGCAAGAGCGCGACCGCCCAGGAGATGTCCGTGGTCAAGGCCGGTCGAACGGCCGGGGCGGCCTACGTGGCGGCGGCCTACGGCTCGGCGGAGAAGAGGGATTGGACGGATCGATGAGCACGATCGCGCTACAACCTGCCGGACGGGTTCACCCGGATCTGACGCCGCGCGAGCGCGAACTGGGCGCGATCATCGAGGCGTACAACCGGGTCACGGAGCAGCTCAAGGTTTCTCACGAGAGACTGGGCGGCGAGGTGCAACGGCTTCGCGAGGAGCTGGAGGGCAAGAACCGCGAGCTTCGCCGTCGCGAGCGGCTGGCGGCGCTGGGCGAGCTGGCGGCGGGCGTCGCCCACGAGATACGCAATCCGCTTGGTGGCATCCGGCTGTTCGCGTCGCTGCTGGAGCGGGATCTGCGGGATCGGCCGGAATCGCTGCGGGTGGTGAGCAAGATCGTGCAGGGGGTGACGTCGCTGGAGGCGATCGTCACGGACATCCTGGATTTCGCCCGCCCGCCGGAGGCCGTTCCGGGCCGGGTGGAGTTGGATAAGCTCCTCGGCGAGGTGATCGAGCTGGCCGGCCCGAGGATCGAGCAGGCCAGGGTGAAGGTCACGGTCGGCGCGGAGTTGGCCGGCGTGATGCTGGTGACCGATGGGCGTTTACTGCAGCGGGTGCTGATGAACCTGTTGCTCAACGCGGCGCAGGCAGCCGGCCGGGGCGACAGCGGCGGCGAGGTGGCCATCGCATTGCCCGAGGTCAGCGAGCACGAGATCATACTGACCATCAGCGACAACGGTCCGGGCATACCCGGCGAGCTGCTGGATAGGATCTTCAACCCGTTTTTCACGACCAAGGACACGGGCACCGGGCTGGGGCTGGCGATTGTGCATCAGATCGTCGAGGTCCTGGGCGGCAGTGTGCGTGCGTCGAACCGCGCCGAGGGCGGGGCGGAGTTCGCGCTGCGGCTGCCGAGGGCGCTGGCGACCTGTAAGACGCGACATGCGGCTGGTTGAGACGGTTTCCGGATCGGCAAACGACAGGAGTTGAGCAATGGGGCGGATCTTTGTGGTGGATGACAACGAGATGCTTCGCGAGTCGGTGGCCGAGACCCTGGCCCGCGAGGACCACGTCGTGTCTATGTTCAGCGACCCGACCGAGGCCCTGCGGACGATCAGGGGCAGCCAGGTGGACTGCGTGGTCACCGACCTGAAGATGCCGGGCATGGATGGTGTGAGCCTGCTCCGTGAGTTGCGGAACGCCGGCTGCGAGGCGTCGGTGATCCTGATGACCGCCTTCGGGACGGTGGACACGGCGGTCGAGGCGATGAAGCTCGGGGCGTTCGACTACATCCAGAAGCCGTTCGATGCCGACAAGCTGTGCCTGGTGGTGGACCGGGCGATCCAGAATGCGACGCTGCGGAGCGAAAACGAGGCCCTGCGGCGGTCGCTGACCGACGGCGACGAGCGGATGATGGTCGGCGAGTCGGCGGTGATGCGGGTGCTCCGGGAGACGGCCAAGCGCATTGCTCCCAGCGCCAACACCGTGCTGGTCCAGGGCGAGTCGGGCACGGGCAAGGAATTGCTGGCCCGGGGGATTCACCGGGCCTCGCCGCGTGCGGAGCGTCCGATGCTGTGCCTGAACTGTGCGGCCCTGTCGGCCAACCTTTTGGAAAGCGAGCTGTTCGGGCACGAGCGGGGCGCGTTCACCGGGGCCGACCGGGTGCGCAAGGGGCGTTTCGAGCTGGCCGACGGCGGCACGCTGCTGCTGGACGAAGTCAGCGAAATCCCGCTGTCGCTGCAGGCCAAGCTGCTGCGGGTGCTGCAGGAGCAGCAGTTCGAGCGCGTGGGCAGCAGCGTCACGCGAAGCGTGGACGTCCGGGTGATCGCGACAACCAACCGCAACCTGGCCGACTGGGTTGCTCGCAAGAGGTTCCGGGAGGATCTTTACTTCCGTCTGAGCGTGCTGCCGGTGGTCGTCCCGCCGCTGCGCGAGCGGCGGGAGGATATTCCGGTGCTGGCGGACCACTTCCTGTCGCGTGCGTCGGCGCGGACCGGCCGGCCGAAACTCCGGGTGGAGGAGGCCGCGATGCGGGCCCTGCGCGATTACGACTGGCCGGGCAACATCCGCGAGTTGGAGAACCTGTGCGAGCGGGCCAGCGTGCTGGCGATCGACGGCGTGCTCACCGGGCAGATGGTGATCCCGTGGCTGACCGGCATTCGCCGGGTGGAGGTGATCGAGCAGACTCCGCTGCGCCAGGGGCACCTGATGGAGGACATGGAGCGGCAGTTGGTTGAGAAGACGTTGCGGGAGCACGGCGGACACCGGGCCAAGACGGCGACAGCGCTGGGCATCGGTCTGCGGACACTGGGCCTGAAGCTCAAGCAGTGGCGCCAGGAGCAGGCGGGCCGGCCGGCGGCTTACAAGATGACCGGCTGAGGAAGCCGAGAGTGGAAACAGAAGACAGAAGCCGGGTCAGAAGAATGGGGTTAGGGGAAAGACGGTTCGCGATCGTGAGCGGGACGCGAATCCGTTGAGTGGCCTGTGGCAGAGAAGGGATCAAGACGGCTTCTGGGGGAACGGAATGGCGGGAACGGGAAGGCGCAGGAAATGCGCGGGCCGGCGGTTTTTGCGCGGTACGGGCCGATATTGTCGGTCCTGGAGTGAAAATGGGCGAGCAAGGGAGTCTGGTATCGGTCTTGCATTGAGCCGGCTGCGCTGTCGGTGCGCGACTGGATGAGGATGGGTCATGCTGTTTGCGGATGTGGTCAACAAGGGCACGATTCCAGCGCTCGAGAAGCTGGTGGCTTACACCGAGTTTCGCCAGCGGGTGCTGGCCGAGAACGTCGCGAACATCGACAACCCGCACTACCGGACGAAGCACCTGGATGCGGCGGCGTTCCAGCAGGCGCTGAGAACGGCGTTCGATCGGCAGAAGTCGGGGCAGACGCGGGGATTCGAGATGCCGGCGGGCGAGGATTTCCGGGTCGGCTCGGACGGTCGGCTGGAAGTGACGCCCACGGAGCGGCCGGCGGAGAACCTGCTGTTCCACGACGGCACCAACGCTAGCGTCGAACGGCAGATGGCGCTGATGGCCGAGAACGCGATGATGCACCAGACGGCCAGAGAACTGCTGCGGTCGCGATTCGAGGGGCTGCTTAAGGCGATTCGCGGAAGGTTGTGACCGCTGCGTTTTGAGAGTGGGCGGTAAGAAGGAAAGCAGGTGGACATGTTCGGAATGCTGGACATCAGCACGTCGGGACTCGTGGCCCAGCGAATGCGGCTGGACACGATCGCCGGCAACATTGCCAACGCCCAGGCGACGCGGCGCGAGGACGGCGTGCCGGGGCCTTTCAAGCGGCGGATGGCCCTGTTCGCGACCGGCGACGGGCAGGGCGGGCCGGGCGTGCACGTGCAGAGGGTGGTCGAGGATCCCAGCCGGGGGCACCTCGTCTGGGAGCCCGCGCACCCGGACGCGATTCAGTCCGGGCCGAGCAAGGGGTACGTGGAATACCCGAATGTGGATTACCCGACGGAGATGGTCAACGCGATGATGGCCTCGCGGGCGTATGAGGCGAACATCACGGCGATGACGGTGACCAAGGACATGATGTCGTCGACGCTGCGGCTGCTGGCGTGACGGACTGACGGACAGGCGGGAGGCAACTGGCGATGGCGGATCCGCTGAGCATCAACGGTTTGCAGACGGGGCAGGTCGGGCCGCTGGGCAAGACGACGCCGGTCGGCCCGACGACGACGCCGGACGGGCAGTCGTTCAAGGACCTGCTTCTGGACAGCCTGAACCAGGTGAACCGGCTTCAGAGGGAGGCGGCCGCGGGCGTGGAGAAGGTGGCGACCGGCGAGACGGACAACCTGGCGGAAGTGTTCAGCGCGATTCGCAAGGCGGATGTGGCCTTCAGCATGCTGATGGAGATGCGGAACAAACTCGTGGACGCCTATCGCGAGATTCAGCAGATGCGGATGTAAACGGGTGGCGGTATGAACGGCCCGGCCGGGGGACTGACCGGGGTGGCGGGGCAGGATGCCCTTGAGTGCCGGCCGGCCGATGGAGAGCGCGGGAAATGGAATTCCTACGAAAACTCTTCGTTCAGACACAACAGCACCTCAAGGGGCTGACGGTTTCCCAGAGACTGGCGATCGGCTCTTGCGTTGCCCTGATCGCGTTGTCGCTGCTGTGGGTGATGAACTGGGCGGGCAGCCCGGTCATGGTTCCGCTGCTCGACCAGTCGATCTCCGGCGAGGAGCTGACGGCCATTCAGAACAAGCTCGATTCCCTCGGAGTCAAGTACACGATTGTCGGCGACCGGGTGATGGTTTCGGTGGCGGACCAGTATCGCGTTCGCGGTCAACTGGCCGAGGCTCAGTTGCTGCCGCGGGACATGACGCTGGGGTTCGCCAAGCTGATCGAGAAGAACAGCAGCCCGTGGCTGAACATGGCCGAGCAGGATCGGCGGTGGGGGCTGGCGCTGTCCAACGAGCTGAGCCAGGTGTTGTGCGGGTTCAACGGCGTGGCCGACGCCAAGGTGTTCATCGACAAGACGACGAAGCGGATGATCGGCCAGCCGCCGGTGACGCCGACGGCCAGCGTGTTCATCCGGCCCAAGGCGGGGGTGACGCCGACGGCTGCTCAGTTCGCGGCGATGGCCAACATGGTCAGCGCCGCCGTGGGCGGGCTCGATCCGACCAACGTGAAGGTGGCCGACATGGTCACCGGCCGATCGTTCACCATGCCCTCGGAGGAAGATGCCGGCCTGCTCGACGACCTGTCCGACCGCCGGGCGAAGGAGGAGTATTTCGCGAACAAGCTCCGCTCGCTGCTCGCACCGCACGTGCCGGGGATACTGGTCGAGGTGCACGCGAAGCTGGATGCCGAGGCGACGCAAACGGTGGAGGAGAAGCACGGCAAGCCGGTGATCCTGACCGACAAGTCGGAGACTGAGACGAGCAATCGGGGCCGGTCGGCCGAGGAGCCCGGGGTGAATCCGAACACCTCGGTGGCGATCGCTCCGGGCGGAAACCCCGAAAGCACCGAGCGGACCAAGGCCGAGACGGTCTTTGACGGGAAGGTGGACAAGACGATCACCAGGACGGACAAGCCGCGGCACGTGATCCGGGAGCTGTTCGCCTCGGTGAACGTTCCGCGGAGCTACCTGTCGGCGATCTTCAAGTCGATCCATGGGAAGGATCCGAGCGACCTGGATCTGGAGAAGTTCGCGACGCCGGAACTCGCGAAGATCAAGAAACAGGTGATGAGCCTGCTGGCGATGACCGGGGAGCAGGACGAGGAGAAGCGCGTTCAGGTGGACTGGTTCCACGACGACGTGTCCGCGCAAGTGGGCGGGCAGGCGGCCCAGGCGGGCGGCGACGACGGGATGATGCAGTTCGTGCGGGCCCACGGGGGCAAGGCCGGTCTGGGCGCGCTGGCGGCGTTCAGCCTGCTGATGATGCTGATGCTGGTGCGGCGGGTGGCGGAGGGCCCGGTCCTGCCGGGCGAGCAGCCGCCGAGCCCGCAGCTCATTCGCGTTCGTTCAGGCCGGAAGAGGGGCGGCGAAGTCGTCGACATGACCTTCGGCGAGGAAGTCGTCGGCGAGGCCGAGGCCAGCGACGCCCTGCTGTTCGGCAGGGAGGTCGACGAGCAGACGCTGCACGCCCGGAAGGTCATTGACCAAGTCGTGGAACTGGTTAAGGAGGACCCGGAGGCATCGGTGAACATTCTGCGGCGGTGGATGGAACCGGATAAGAAGTAGGCGACTATCGTGGCGAAAAAGGGCAAATCCCAGAGCGGCGAGACGGAATCAAAGGAATACAGCGGCATGAAAAAGGTCGCGGTGTTCATGCTTGCCGTCGGCCCAGAGGTGGCCGGCGCGCTCATGAAGCACATGGAGCGCGAAACAGTCGAGGATCTGACCCGGGAAATCGCGTCGCTGGGGATGGTATCGGGAGAGGCGAGCCAGGCAATCGTAGAGGAGTTCTACAACATCGTCCTGGCCCGGCAATGCGTGTCGGAGGGGGGGCTGGCGTTTGCCCGGTCGGTGCTGGAGAAGGCCCTGCCGAAGGACGAGGCGAGCCGGGTGATGGAGCAGATCGCCCATCAGGTCCACCAGCAGCCTTTCAGTTTCCTGCAGAAGACCGAGAGCGAGAACCTATTGACGTTCATGCAGGACGAGCATCCGCAGACCATCGCCCTGATTCTGGCTCACCTGCCGGCGAGCAAGGGGTCGGAGATCCTGACGGGCCTGCCGGCTGCCAAGCAGATCGAGGTCGTGACCCGCATCGCCAACATGGAGCAGACGAACCCGGAGGTGATCCAGGAGGTGGAACGTGGGCTGGAGCAGCGGCTTTCGGGCATCGTATCCCAGCAGTTCCAGAAGGTGGGCGGGGTCGAGGCGGTCGCCGAGATTCTGAACCTGTCCGACCGATCGACGGAGAAGGGCATACTGGAGACGCTGGAGGCCGAGGACCCCGACCTGGTCGAGCAGATCCGCCGGCTGATGTTCGTGTTCGAGGACATCCTGATGGTCAACGACAAGGGCATCCAGGCGGTCCTCAAGGAGATCGATCACGACGAGCTGGCCCTGGCGTTGAAGACCGCCAGCGAGGAGATGAAGGAGAAGATCTTCGGGAACATGTCCGAGCGGGCGTCGACGCTGATCAGGGAGGAGATGGATTACATGGGTCCGGTGCGTCTGAGCGACGTCGAGGCCGCCCAGCAGCGGATCGTGGACGTCGTGCGGCGGCTCGAGGACGCGGGCGAGATTATTCTGGAAGGGCGCGGCGGGGAAGGCGAAATCGTGGTGTGATCATGAGCGTTGGGCGGCGCGGGCGCGATCGACTCCCGGCCGCCTGACCCGATCCGGGAGAGGGATCTGTCCCGTACGGAGTTAGAGGGAAGGAAATGAACGGTGCCACGGTCATCAAGGCGGACCAGACGAGTTACGCCGGCGAGCAGGTAAGCCGGCTTGGCCTGCGGTCGTTTCAGATCAACGACGTGCTGCGCGAGGCGATGCAGACGGTCGCGGCGGCCCGGGAGGAGTCTTCGCGGCTGACCGAGGAGGCCCGCCGGCAGGCCGAGGCGCTTCGCCAGCAGGCCCGCAAGGAAGGGTATGCAAGCGGGCTCACGCAGGGCCGCAAGGAGGGAGCCGAAGTCGGCCGCAAGCAGGCCTTCGAGGCCGCGCGGAAGGAATTCGCGGAGCAGCAGGCGTCGCTGGTCGCCGCGTGCCGGCAGGCGATCGATGAGATCAACGCCCGGCGGGCCGACTGGTGGGCGGCGGCCCGGCAGGACCTGGTGGACCTCGCGCTGGCGATCGGCCGGCGGGTCGCCCGCTCCGTGGGGCAGCGCGAGCGGGACACAGTTTTGGGGAACCTGGAAGAAGCAGTGAAACTGGCCGGCAGGCGGTCCGAGGTCACCGTCCAGGTGAACCCGGCCGACGCCGAGACCGCCAGGGCGTTTGCCGAGGAGCTGATGAGTTGCCACGAGCACTGGAAACTCGTGCCGGTGGTGGAGAACGCGGAGATCTCCGCCGGCGGGTGCACGGTTCAGTGGACGAGCGGGTCGGTGGACGCGACGCTGGAGACGCAGTTGGATCGGATCGAGCTGGAGTTGAGCGGCCGATGAACGTGTTTGCCGACGAGATCGAGCGAGTAGGGCGGCTGGCCGCCCCGGCCCGCCTCGGCCGGGTAGCCGACGTGACCGGGCTGACCGTGCGTGTGGCCGGTCTGACTGCGCCCGTCGGCACGATGTGCGAGATCCGGTCGGCCGGCGGTTCGGCGGTCAAGGCCCAGGTGGTCGGTTTCCGCGAGGACGCCGCGATGCTGATGCCGCTGAAGGACACGCTCGGGATCGCCCGCGGCGACGAGGTGGTTGCCCTGCCGGGTGAGGCCCGCGTGGGCGTGTGCGACGAGCTGGTGGGTCGCGTGCTCGACGGGCTTGGGAACGTGATCGATGAAGGCCCGCGGGTGCATCCGACGGCCAAATACCCCGTATATCGACCGGCGCCCAAGGCTCTGCTGCGCCCGCGAATCAGCGAGCCGATCTCGACCGGTATCCGTTCGATGGACGCGCTGCTGACGGTCGGCCGGGGCCAGCGGATGGGTCTTTTCGCGGGCACGGGGGTTGGCAAGAGCGTACTGATCGGCATGATCGCCCGGTACACGGATGCGGACGTGGTGGTGGTGGCCCTGGTCGGCGAGCGCGGCCGCGAGGTGAACGACTTCATCGACAAGGATCTGGGGCCGGGTGGCCGAAAGAAGGCGGTGCTGGTGGTCAGCACATCGGACGAATCGCCGGTGCTCCGCGTGCGCGCGGGGTTTGTGGCCACCGCGGTGGCTGAGTACTTCCGCGATCGCGGCAAGAACGTGCTGCTGCTGATGGACTCGGTCACGCGTCTGGCGATGGCCCAGCGGCAGATCGGGCTGGCGGCGGGCGAACCCCCGGCGACCAAGGGCTACACGCCGAGCGTGTTCGCGCTGTTTCCGCAGATCCTCGAGCGCGCGGGGCGGACGGAGAGCGGCAGCATCACCGGATTCTACAGCGTGCTGGTCGAGGGCGATGACATCAACGACCCGATCAGCGACGCTGTTCGAGGTGTGCTCGACGGGCACGTGTGGCTGTCGCGGCGGCTGGCCGGCCAGTCGTACTACCCGGCTATCAGCGTCACCGACAGCATCAGCCGCGTGATGGCCGACGTGGTCGATGAAACCCAATCCAAGGCGGCTCGCCTGATTCGGCAGATGCTGGCCACCTGGAACGAGATAGAGGACCTTGTGAACATCGGGGCGTACGCACCAGGCTCGAACCCGGTGTTCGATACGGTGATTCAGACGCGTCCGGCGGTGATGAGCTTTTTGCAGCAGGCGATCCACGAGAGGGTGACTTCAGCCCAGGCCCGCGAGCAGTTCCTGAACCTCGCGCAGTTGATCGAGCAGACGCAGCATCGACTGGCGGGGGCGCAAAAAGGGGCGAATGTCGCGTCGCCGGGCCCGGCGGGGAAGAAGTGAGGGTTTCTGGCAGAACATGTGGGACCCGCTTCCGCCGGTGGACCGGCAAGATGCCGGTCCCACACGCGGATCAAGGCAGGTGAGGCGAAGTCATGGCCAGACGATTCACCTTCCGCTTCGAGACGATGCTCAAGATCCGCCGGCAGCGCGAGGACGAGCACAAGCGGATCGTGGCCGCCCGTCTGCGCGAGATACGGCGGGTGCGGGACCAGCTTGTGTCGCTGGATCGGCAGATCCACGACGAACTGGCGTCGATCCGCATGGGCCAGGAGCCGGGGATGATCGACATGCAGCAGATCGTCCGGCACCGACACTGGCTGGGCCGGCTGCACAAGGCAGTGCTGGACGGGCAGGCCCGCCTGGGCTTCCTGGAGGCGAAGCTGGTCCAGGAGCGGGCGTTGCTGGCCGAGGCCGCCAAGCAACGGCGGATGCTCGATAAACTCAAGGAACGGCAGTACCAGCGGTTCCTGGCCGAGCAGAACCGGCTGGAGACCCGCGAGGCCGACGACATGACCGCCGTGCGCTATGTGTTCGATGAGATCCGATCGGCCGCGGAAATGATGGAGGTCCGGGAGTAACGCGCGCCCGGGCGCGGGTGAAACCCGAGACGACGGAATGCTGAAGAAGCTGTACCAGGGTGTCGCACTGATCGCGCTGATCAACCTCTTCGCCGTGTGCGGACTGGCGGGATACCTGTTCGCCAGCGGCCGGCTGGACGAGGAGCGTATCAACCAGATCGCCCGGGTGCTGCGCGGCGAGCTGAACGAGAAAGCGGCGGCGACGACGCAGCCGGCGGCCTCGCAACCCGCGCCGCAGGAGAGCCGGATCGAGATCGCCGACCTTCAGGCGAAGCGCGAGCTGTATCGGCTGGTCGGCGAGCGGCTGCAGAACGAAATCAGTCAGCGGCAGTCGCTGAACGATTCGGTGCAGCTCGAGGTGCTGCGCCGCCTGGAGGAGATCGAGAAGAAGAACCAGCGGTTCGAGGCGGAGAAGAAGGAGTTCCGCCAGCAGAGCGAGCAGGAAGGGTTCACGCAAGCCCTGGACATGTACTCGGCGATGGACCCAAAACTGGCCAAGGAGCTGTTGAAGACCAAGGAGAAGGACGCCGACGTGGTCCAGATCATGATGAGCATGGACCCGAACCGGCGAACCAAGATCGTAAACGCGTGCAAAACGCCTGCGGATCGTACCTGGATCAGGAGGATCCTGGACCAGATTCAGATCAAGGACAATTAGGCATTCGGCGTGGATGGTCCGAACGCCTCCTCCTTAGCGGAGGACCACATGAGTTTTGTGGAAGCGGCGTCTGCCGAGCCCGCGGCTCTTGCTGCGCGCAACCGGCAGGTGACGGACCCATCAGCAATGCCGGCTGGGCGGGACTCGTCCGGGCTGAGCTTCGCCTCGATCTTCACGATGGCCCGGGAGTCGACCTGGCTGGACAGCCTGCTGAGCCGGCGCGGCGAGGCCGCCGGCGGCCGGGCGACGGTGCAGCAACGCGCGGAGAAATCGACCCGCGCGGATCGTGAGGATGAAAAACCTCGCGAGGTGAATCCCCCGGAGTCGAGCGAACGATCGCGCCGCCAGGACCAGGGTCGCCGCGGCGAAGAGGCGCCTCAGGCGGAGTCGGCTTGCCAGGACGAGCCTCGCAAGGAAGTAAAATCGCGCGACGACCGCGAACAGGCTCGCGCCATGGATACGGACCGGGGATCGGCCGATAGCACCAGCCGCGAGCAGACGGCCGAGGCGGCGCGGGAATCCCAGGAAGACAATCAGCAGGAGACGGCGGACTCGACGGAAAACGCGCCGGGCGAGGCCGAACCCCTGCCGGTGATTGTCGGGCCGCTGCCGGGACTGACGATCCTCGAACCACCGGTGGCGGGCCAGATGTCGGCGCCTGCCCAGGAAGCGAGCGTGAGTGTGGTGTCCGGGCCTGTGTTTGTGAGTGTGGTGCCCGGGCCTGTGTCGATGTCGCCCCAGACGACATCCGGCGCTTCCGGACCCCAGATGACGACGATGTCTCAGCCTTTGCCGATCCAGCCGGTGGAGAGCCAGGCGAACAGCGACGCTGCCGGGTCGCGTCAGGATGCGGCCGCCGCCGGGGCGAGTAAGAACGGGGAGGCGACTGCCCGGCCGGGCGGTTCCAGCCAGGGTTTCGCTAACCTGCTGGATCAGGTCGGGCGAGAGCGGGGCTCGGCAGTGGCGCGACAGGGCGGCCCCGGGGCACCGGTCTCCGGGACGGACGACGGCGTGAAGCTTGGACGTGGAGAGTCGCTCGAGCAACTTGCCCGTGTCGTGCGTTCGAGCCTGACGGGCCGGACTTCCTCGATGACCCTGTGTTTGGACCCGCCGGAACTCGGCCAACTGAAGGTCGACGTCCGCATGAGCGACCAGAACATGGTGCTGCGGTTCCAGACCGAGACTCGGGCGGCCCACGACCTGCTCGAGACGCGGTTGCACGAGCTGCGACATTCGCTGGAGCAGCACGGGGTTCGGCTGGACCGGGTGGAGGTGGAATTGCGTCCGCCGGCGACGTGGGGCCAGCAGGGGCGCGAGGCCGACGGCCAGCCGCGGCACGGCGAGCCGGGCTCCGGCCAGGCCCGCAATCCGCAGGGTGAATCCCAGGGGACCTATGGATCGGGAGATTCCGAAAACCTCCCTGAGGAGGCATTGTCACGGTCCTCCGCGTGGGATGGATCAAAGGCGGATGAGAGCGGCGTGCCGGCGGAGACCGGCGTCGATCTCATCGTGTGAATGATGTCAACAGGTCGTCGGCCCGGTCCGGAGGACGGGGCTGACGGCCGCCGTGAAGCGAACCGCGGCCTCGTCGCGGCCGCGAAAACGAGGAAGCAAACATGAGCGTGACCAGCGTGAATGCCGCAACCAACGGAACGTCCACGACGGTGGGCGTGGGCATCGACGGGCTGAAGGGCGATGACTTCATGAAGATTCTCATGAGGCAGCTCCAGTACCAGGACCCGTTCAAGCCCATGGGCAACGAGGAGATGATCAACCAGATCGCCAGGATCCGCGAGCTGGAGATGAACTCGAAGCTTACCGACAAGCTCTCGAACCTGGGCGACCAGGAGCGGTTCGGGGCCGCGGCGGCGATGATCGGCAAGTACGTCCGCGGGGCCGTCCAGGATGCAAACGGCAACACCTACCCGATGGAGGGCACGGTGACCGGCGTGCGGTTCAGCCAGAAGGGCGAAGTGTTGCTCGAGCTGGAGACGGGCGACCTGCTGCCGCTGATCGCGCTGGCCCGGGTGGCCAACAGCAGGGCGGATATGAGGGACGTGAGTTGAACGTGGATAAAGGCTTTCGTGCCGCCGCGCCGACCGTTGAGTCGGCGAGGCGGCCGGAAGAGACGGATGGCTCGCTTGACAGGAGACTGCCATGGGACTGACCACGGCCATGTACACCGGACTGACGGGTCTGAACTCCAATCAGTACCGGATCGATACGATCGGTAACAACGTCGCCAACGTCAACACAACGGCGTTCAAGGGAAGCCGGGCGAACTTCCAGAACCAGTTCTCGCTGATGCTCTCGCCGGGCAGCGGCCCGAGCAGCACGAGCGGCGGCACGAACCCCTCGCAGGTCGGGCTCGGGTCGATGCTGGCCGGCGTGCAGCGCAGCTTCCTGCCCGGGGCCATCGAGACAACCGGTGTTCCAACGGACATGGCGATTGAAGGGGCGGGCTTCTTCATCGTCCGCGACACGAACGGCGGGCAGGCCTACACCCGCGACGGCACGTTCAAGGTGTCATCCAACCAGGAACTGGTGAACGGGAGCGGCTACAAGGTGCAGGGATACGGGGTGGACAGCGACTTCAACATCATTCCCGGGGCGCTGGGCAACCTGTCCGTTCCGATCGGCACGCTGAGCACCGCCCGGGCCAGCCGGAATGTCAAGCTGGACGGCAATCTGAACGCCGACGGAACGGTCGCCACCCAGGGCACGATTCTGATGTCGCAGGCTTTTCTGACCGGATCGAGCGTCGGGCCGGCGGCCACCGGCACCTCGCTGCTGGCCGACCTGTATGATTCGACCGCCGTGACTCCGCTCTTTGCCGAGGGCGACGTGATCACCGTGCGCAGTGCCAAGAAGGGCGCGAACGGCGGCCGGGAACTGCCCGAGGAGAGCTTCACCGTGACCGCCGGCAGCACGCTGGGAGATTACGCGGCGTTTCTCAACAACGCCCTGGCGATCAACGCGGATCCGGCCCTGGGCGGCACGCCGGGTGTTCGCATCGGTGACACCGCGCCTGACGAGGGCAGGCTGATCATCGAAGGCAACCCCGGCAGGGAGAACGCGCTGGCCATCGAGCTGGCGGACATCATCAGCACCAACGTCGACCATCCCAACCTCTTCCAGTTCACACGGACGCAGGACGCCGACGGCGAAAGCGTTTACACCAGCTTCATCGTGTATGACTCGCTCGGCTCGGCGGTTCGCGTGAACCTGACCATGACGCTGGAAAGCAAGAGCGACGCCGGCAACACGTGGCGGTTCATGGCCGACAGCCCCGACGACACGTCGGGCGGCCCGGTGCTCGGAACGACCGGGACGGTGACCTTCGACAACGACGGCATGATGGTGGACGTGAGGGGCAACACGCTGCAGATCGACCGGCAGGCGACCGGCGCGGTGACCCCGTTGCAGATACAGTTGGACTTTTTCGGCGTGACCGGCCTGGCCGCGCCGTACTCGGCTCAGCCCTCGATGCTGGTGATGACGACCCAGGACGGTTACGCGGCTGGCACGTTGAGCAGTTTTGCCGTGGGCCCGAACGGTAAGATTATCGGGACATTCACCAACGGCCTGACCCGCGACCTGGGGCAGATTGCCCTGGCGACGTTCACCAATGCCGAGGGGTTGGTGGCGGATGTGAACAACCTGTACCGCGTGGGTCCTAATTCCGGGCAGCCGATGATGACCGCACCACAAACTCTTGGGGCCGGCTCGGTGCTGTCCGGCGCACTGGAGCTGTCGAACGTGGATCTGACGCGCGAATTTATCGGACTTATCACGGCGACGACGGGCTTTTCGGCCGCGGGGAGAGTGATCTCCACGTCCAATGATCTGCTCAACGAATTGCTGATGATAGCCCGATAAGTAATTGTGCCGACGGGCCGGAAGCCCGCGCTTGAAGCGCTGGCCGGGCCCGTGCGTGAAGACATGCGACCGGCCGGCATGGATGGCAGGTGAGGAGTCGTGATCCAGTTGACCCGCCTGAACAATACGCGCTTTGTGGTGAATGCCGAGATGATTCGGACCATCGAGGAGCGCCCGGACACGACCATCGTGCTGGTCAACGGCGAGACGTTCATCGTCAAGGAGCCGATGGACGAAGTGGTTGCGCGGGCGATCGAGTACGGGCGTATGGTTCGGATGTTTCGCCCGTAAGAGTGCGTCCAAAAACCCATTTGCGGGACCGGACTTCGGCGAGCTCGGTCGAGCCGCATCTTGCCGGTCAAATGACGGGCGGTCTTCGACCCCGACCGTTTGGCCCTGAGGCTCTCGACGGGGGCCTCGTACCGAGGGGGTAGCCCGTTCCACATGGTTTCAGGACGCCCTCTACGCGGAAGAACCCGAAACGCGTGGAGAACCCACCGGGTTGACGCGGTGAAATCGTTAATCGCGGGGCTCGCACGGTCGATGACAGGATTGAGCGCCCCAGGATGGGGCTGATGGTTATCGGCCGGCGTGATTCTCTTGCCGGGAGTGCGCCGAGGTGATGGATCGGGCGACGGTTCTTGGGCTGGCGGCGACCTGCGGGCTGATCGTCTGGGTGCTGCTGACCGGGGCGGGCTGGGAAGCCGGTGCTTTCTGGCAGACGCCTTCGGTGGCGCTTGTGCTGGGCGGGGCGGTGCTGACAACGCTGATGTCCTGCCCGGTGTCGAGCCGGGACGCGATTCGCGGCCTGCTGCGAAACGCGTTCTTCGTTCGGACGCGGCCGGCGGACGAACTGGTGGTGCTGATCGTCGCCCTGGCGGAGGTCGCACGGCGTGACGGGCTTCTGGCCCTGGATCGGCCGGTGGCCGCCCTGAAGGACGCCTTTCTGAAAAAGGCGTTCGAGATGACCATCGACGGGGCGGAGCCGGGCGCCGTGGAAGCCGTGCTGCGGGCGGAGATGGAAAGCACCGATCTGCGGCACACCTACGGGGTGCGGATGCTGGAATCGATGGGCCGCTCGGCGCCGGTGTTCGGGATGATCGGGACGGTGATCGGGCTGGTGATCATGCTGGGGCGGATGAATGATCCGAGCCGGATCGGCCCCGGGATGGCGGTGGCCCTGCTGACGACGCTGTATGGGCTGGTGCTGGCCAATGTATTCTTTTTACCTCTCTCGCGCAAGCTGGCCCATCGCAGCAGCGAGGAACTGCTGAGCATGACCATCGCCCTGCGGGGCGTTCTGGCGATTCAGGCGGGCGACAACCCGCGGATCGTCGAGCAGAAGCTGCGGGCGTATCTGCCTGCCGGGGCGTTCGGAGCGGCGTCGGTCGCCCGTTCGGTGGCAACCAGCGGCGTGGTCAGGGATCTGGCGGGGCGGAATGAGGGGAAGAAGGATGCTATTGAGCCGCGGGCGTCCCGGGCGTCAAGCCCGGCGCCGGCGGCCGCCGAGCAGGAGCAGGATCCGACGACCCTGGACTGGATCAACAGCCTGGTGGCGGCGGACCTGCTGAGCAGTGAGCTGAAGACCATTGATGGCAAGCCGGTCGGCGAAGGCGAGGGCCCGAATCGCCGCGGCGGCCGCGGTCGCAAGAGCGTGGTCGAGGAAGCGGCCTGACAGGATCTCATGTTCTGGCTGAAGCGGCTCAAATCGGTGGAGAGGGACACACATTGGTCGCTGCCCTTTGGCGATCTGATGTCGCTTCTGCTGGCGGTGTTCGTGATGATCGCCGCGATGAGCGAACTGCGGGCCGGGTCGCGGTATGGCAGCGTGGCCGGCGGAGTTCGCCAGGCGTTCGGTTTTTCCTCTCCGGAGCGGCCCCAGGCCGGAGGTATCCCGACGACCCGTCCGATGTCGCTGCTGGACCGCCTGGAGCAGGTGGGGCTGGCCGAGGCCGGGCCTTTGAGGTTGGACCCTGGCGCGGAGGATCCTGGCGACGCCGCTTGCCAGGTGGTGCGGGAAGCGGATCGGCTGGTTCTGCGGTTCGCAGGTGGGATGTGTTTTGAGCGTTACAGCGGGGTGTTGCGGCCGGCGGCCGATCGCGTGGTAGGCCGGCTGGCCGATCATCTGGCGGCGGGACGGGGCATCCTGGAAATCCACGGGTACGCGGGCGACGGGCCCATCCCGGAGAACGTCCCGTATCGCGACGCGTGGGATCTGAGCTATCAGCGGGCCAGGGCGGCGGCGGACGTGTTGATCCGCCACGGCGTGGCCGGCGAACGTTTGTGTCTGGTGGCGATGGGAGATCGGCAGGCGTCGAACGAATCGACAGACCCATCGGATCGTTCGATCGCGACGATGCGCCCGGCCTCGGGTGGAGCGTCGTTGGAGCAGTGCCGACTGGAAATCGTCGTGCGGAGCGGTTTGACCGACCCGCGCGCCGGGAAAATCGCCGAGAAAGAACAGGTACGTGATGGCCAAGAAGGACAAGGAAGAAGTGGTTCAGCCGCTCGATGAGGAATCACAGAAGCCGGCCAAGGGTCGCGGCCGGGCGATCGCCATCGGCGCGGTCCTGGGCGTGATGATCGTCGAGGCGTTGGTGATCTTCGTGCTGGCCAAGGGCTTTGTCGCCCCGGAGCCGCGGGTGGCCAACGCGGGCGAGAGCGGGGCCCTGGATCCGGCGGCCGGGCAGAAAGCCCCCGAGCCGGTGGAGGTCGAGATCGTCAAGCTGCGGGCCCAGAACGAGCGATCCCAACGCGTGATGGTCTACGACTTTTCGGTATTCGTCGTGGTCTCCGGTGAGAGGCAGGGGGAGTTCACGCGGCTGCTCGACACGCGGCGGGAGACGATCCGCGACCGATTCACCCGGATCGTGCGCTCGAGCGACCCGGCCCGGTTCCAGGAACCGGACCTGACCACGCTGCGAACCCAGTTCAAGCATGAGCTGAACCAGGTTCTCGGGAAGGGGGACCTTGTGGAGGAGGTCCTGATTCCCACGATCATGTCCTACGCCGAGGGTTGAGCCGCTGAAGCGACCGACCGGCATGGGATCGAGGGGTCAGGAGGACCGATGGGGGCGACTTGAGTCTCGCGGCGGCGGCTCTATGCCTGACAGAGGCGGGCCGGTATGCGGATTGACCGCTGCGCGGGAGGTAGAAACGCCCCGGCTTTCCAGGGAGGGCAGAATATATGAGCGGCGATCCAATCGATGGAATCCTGAGCCAGGATGACCTTGATAAGGCGATGGCCGAGGTTGCCGGAGATGCAGGCAAGCCGGGTGACACCTTGGTTCCCGCGGCCGCGGATGTGGCCAAGGCCGACGACGATGCCGAGACGGCCGCGGAAGCCGAACATCTCGCTGATAATTCGCGGGTGGATTCGGCCGGTCGACCGTTCGACGCCGTGGCCGCCGCGATGGCCGCGGCCATCGAGAGCGAGCAGGCCATCCGCGGCGGCGGGGGGGATATGTCTTCCATGGCGATACCGCCGGGCGCGATGCCCATGGATATCCCCGCGCTGGAACCTGGATGCGTGGGCGTCGGTGCCGGAGCCGACCAGGGCATTGATCTGCTCCGCGATGTGCGGTTGAACGTGAAGATCGAGTTGGGCCGCAGCCGGATGTTGGTCGAGGACGTGTTGCGTCTCGGCGAGGGGTCGGTGGTCGAGCTGGATAAACTCGCCGGAGACCCGGTGGATGTGTTCGTGAACGATCGACTGGTGGCCCGGGGCGAGGTTCTCGTGCTGAACGACAACTTCTGTGTTCGGATCAACGACATCGCCCAGCTGGAGGTGGAGGAAGTCGGGCGGAATTGATTTGACGGATGGTGGACGAGTGTTCGTTTAGGTCCGCGATCCGAATGAAATCGCAGGTGCAGGATGCAAATGTTGACCAGGAAGGTCACCTTTCCGACGGCTCCGGGCCGGCTGATGCTGGTCTGCGGCGTGTTTCTTCTGATCCCCGTATTGCCCATCCGGGCCGCGTCCGCGGCTTCGGAAGGCGTGCGCCTGCCGG
>DATIKE010000376.1:0-12837 GCA_035477895.1 Phycisphaerae bacterium | reverse complement strand
TAGGAGGCCGGACAGGCTCCCGCAGGGGTTCACGTTGTGGATAGGGGTTACGGTCCCATGAATCGCTGGCAGATCGTCACCGGGTGTGTCCGTGGTCTTAGCCGGCCGTCCTTCACGGTGCCGGCAGTCGCGGCATTGTTGCTCGGGTGGTCGAGCGCCGTGTACGGCCGGATGACCGTTGGCGGCGTCGGCCTTCCTTCGCCTATCACGAACTCGCCCGCCATGCGTCTCACGAACAATTTCGGAGGTGCTGCGTTCGGTCGGGCCAAGGGGTTCGATTGGGGTGCAGCCAGGGGTGGGGTGGCGGACCGCCCGCGGCCTTACAGTGCGGGAAAACAAGGATTCAGCACCGACATGCCTTCAGGTCGAGGCGCGGCTCGCGGGGCATCGGCCCCGATGGTCGGCGGCACCGTGTTTCTGGGAGCAGGCACCAGTGCGACCGAGTTGCTGGACCCCAATTTCCGCAGTCCTTCGTTTAAGCTTCTGGTCGGTGTCGAGTCGCTTGTGAAAAGCGGATACAACCCCGCCATACCGGGAACCCGCGTCGGGCTGGCGCTTGCCCAGTCGCGTTTCTCCAGTTGGGGCCCGCCGGAAGTGATTTCAAAACGGTCGACGTATGCTTTGCCACACACTCAACCTGCCGATGGAGAGGCTGCGGCGGTTGCCGCGCCCAGGATGGCGATGCAGGATCTGGTGAGGAATCGGCTGGACGCCCGCCGGGAGGTCTACGAGCACCGGGCCAGGCAGGCGTTCAAGGCTGCTGATTACCACGAAGCCTGCGATCAACTGGCGTTGGCGGATGCGACGGTGATGCACGATCCGGAGCGGCGGCTCCAGATGAAGCTCTGGTTCGTGTATGCGGCCATCGCCGGGGAGCAGTTCGAGGAAGCCGCCAAGACGCTGGAATGGATACTCATGCGGGATCCCTCGCAAGGGGCTTCGGTGGTTGCGGTATTGAACCAGTACCGCGATATCGCTCCGCTCTACGGAAACCCGCAGGACATGATTGACCATGCCACGGCGCTAGAGTTATATGCTTCCAGAACTCGGGCCCGGTCGACGCCAGCGTCGGGTGCGTTGAGGGCGATCATGGCCTGGGGGCGGGCCGACCCGGCCAATGCCAAGTATCATGCTCGGCAGTTGGCGGATGAGATCAGAAAAGCTCTTCAGGCGGATCGAACCCGGGAGAATGATCCCCGTACGACCTGCTGGCTGAGGCTTTACGATTACATGCAGTTGACTGAGGGGGGGGAGCAGCCGGTCCTGAAACAAGAAGAGCCGCGAGAGGCGGGAAAGCGTCCCATGCGGGCGGAACCTGGTTCCCTGACCCTGAGGGCATTGTCCTTGCCGTCCCCGTGATTGCACATGAGTGGCGGTCCGTCAGGATCCGCCGAGGGGAGGGTACCTGGCCACATTCACAGGTCGCCCGCTGATGTTTTCCCGTCACGGCGGCTGCGGGGTTCCCGAGCGAGGTCGCGGGGGTTGGATTCTCTACCCGGACATCGAATCGTCCGATAGGCATCGTGATGGCTGAAACGCCGCAACCATCGAATGGGGTTCGTTATTTTTCCCGGCTGTGGGTCTATTCCTTTCTGGCTCACGCAGGGATGTTTGCGCTCAGTCTGCTGGCGGCCTTTGCCCTCCGAAATGAGTTCCAGGGCTGGGGCGAATGGTTTTTTGTCCAGTACCTCACCTATCTGCCCCTGACGCTGGCCGTGAAGCTCACGGTGTTCGGCTGGAGCCGGATCTACCGGGACTCGTGGAAATACGTCGGGCTGCGGGATCTTTTCGCGATCATCCGGGCAACGCACATCAGCATCTTCGCGTGCGTTGCGATCTACTACCTGACCCAGAGCATCTGGACGAGGCTGCTGCCGCCGAACACCGGATTCTGGGTGCCGAATTCCGTTTTCCTGCTGGACTGGCTTTTAACGATCGCCTTCGTGGCGGCGGCGCGGGTGGGGTACCGGTTCTACTACGAGGAACTCCGCCCGCTGGAGGCGACGGCTGAAATCCGCCTGCTCATCATCGGGGCGGGCGACGTGGGTGACTCGATCCTGCGGGATATCGTTCGGGCTTCCGAGGCCCGGTACCAGGTGGTCGGGTTCCTGGATGATGACGACGCCAAGCACGGGGCCCGGATTCGCGGCATCGAGGTGCTTGGGGCGACCGACCAGATCCGGGAGATATGCCATCGGCATGCCGTGGATGAAGTTCTGATTGCCATGCCCAGCGCGCCGCAGCGCAAGGTCCGCCACCTAGTCGAACTCTGCCGGGGCATGAACCTTCGGTTCCGCACGGTGCCGGCGGTCAGCGATCTGATCGAGGGTCGGGTGCAGGTCAGCCAGATCCGCCCCGTGGACATCGAGGATCTGCTGGGCCGCGACCCGGTGACGCTCGATACGGCGGCCATCGGGGAGTACATCCAGGACAAGGTGGTGATGGTCACCGGCGCGGGCGGGTCGATCGGCTCGGAGATGTGCCGCCAGATCTGCCGCTTCAAGCCGCGCCGGCTCCTTCTGGTCGAGCAGATGGAGAACGCCCTGTTCGAGGTTAATCGGGAGCTCGCCCGCCTGTTCCCGGAGATCGATTGTCGGCCTTGCGTGGCCGACATCTGCGATTCCTCCCGGATTCGCTCGCTTCTGTGGTCTGAGAAGCCGACGGCCATTTTCCACGCCGCCGCCCACAAGCACGTGCCGATGATGGAACTCAACCCCGGCGAGGCGGTGAAGAACAACGTTCTCGGCACGCGGACCCTGGCGGACGCGGCCTGCGAGGCGGGGGTCGAGAAGTTCGTCATGATCTCGACGGACAAAGCGGTCAATCCCACGAGCGTGATGGGCTGCACGAAACGCGTGGCCGAGATGTACGTGCAGCAGGCGGCGTCGGCGACCGATGCCGCGACCGAGTTCGTGACCGTCCGGTTCGGCAACGTGCTCGGCAGCAGTGGCAGCGTCGTACCGATTTTCAAGGAGCAGATCGCCCGGGGCGGCCCCGTCACCGTGACCCACCCGGAGATGATCCGCTATTTCATGACCATACCCGAGGCGGCGCAGCTTGTGTTGCAGGCCGGGGCGATGGGCCGTGGCGGCGAGATCTTTTTGCTGGACATGGGCGAGCCGGTCAAGATCGTTCAGCTTGCCCAGGATCTGATCACACTGAGCGGGCTGCGTCCGCACGAGGATATCGAAATCAAGTTCACGGGCGTACGGCTGGGGGAGAAGCTGTTCGAGGAATTGTCGATCAGCGGCGAGGACGCGATGCCGACGAAGCACCCCAAGATCGGCATCGTGAAGAAACGCCCCGAGGATTTCCAGCGGGTCTGCGAGTCGATTGGGCGACTGATCGCGATGGCGGACACCGCAGGGTCCGATGAGGTCCGCCACGAGCTCCAGCAAACGGTTCCCGAATACACGCCCTGCGTTCCCGGCGACGCCTCATCGGCTCGGCTGGCCGGCAGGAGCGAGGCCGCCGCCGCTTCCGGTTGAAGCGAAGCACTCCCGACCATTCCCCTCCGCATGTGTCGCACGACGGAAGACGATCGTCAGCCCATCCCAGGCGCGCAAACAGGACCGAAGAAGCGTTCCCCGGCCGCTCGGGTCGCCGCGCGACTGAAGCGCGGGGGCAACTATGAGTTTGGGGCTCAAGCCGACCGGGCCTCGTCGACCATGCGGATGCCCTTGAACTTGCAGAACCGGCGCAAGTCCGGGACGACGTCGCCGTAGACGGTCACTCGGTGCAGGCCGTGGGACCAGTTCCGCCAGAGGGCCTCGGGGTCGCCATCGACCCGGACGGTGATCTTGGTTCGGCAACCGCGCTCGGTATCGGGGGCATCGACGATTGTTCCGGAGAAATAAAGCAATCGGTCGTCCTCGACGAGTTGAGCCTGGGCCTCGGGGATGGACTCGTAGGCGGCCATCACGGGTTCCTTGCCGATCTGGTGGTCGAATTGGTGAATGGGTAGAATGCCGGCATCAGACGTGACCGGCGTGTCGTGGGCCTCGACCACGATGGGCAGCCGCGAGAAGAAGTCGAAGCCAATCCGACCGACACTCTGTTCTGATATACGCGACCTCCTTGTCTTGGGTTAAGTCGTTGTCCAAACAAAGCTTAACCGACGAGGAGGTCGAAAACAGAGCGGGCCGTGAATAAAAGTGTATCCTAATATGACAGCGCTATTGTGGCTCAAGATTTTGGGGCAGTCCAGCCGATGGGTTTCCTGACGGTGATTTCGGGAGCGCGCTCTCCTGAGCCGGATATCAGGAGACCCAAGATGACTGCCGATCAGATACGATCGCTGCAGCCGGCGCTGGCCGCGCTGCTGCTTCGGTTTCGTGGATGTTTCCAGACTCACAAGACCTTCGGGCATTGGGAGAGGTATCTCCTCGGCCTGCTGGCCGACCTGCAGCGCAAGAGTATCGAGCCGATTGCCTTGGCGGCGGGGGTGGCGGTTCGGACGTTGCAGGAATTCCTGGCGTTTTTCGTGTGGGATCACCAGCGCGTGAATCAGCAGTTGCAGCAGATGGTGGCCGACGAACATGATTGCGAAACCAGTGTCGGCGTGCTCGATGCCTCCGGCCACGTGAAGCAGGGCGACAAGACGCCGGGGGTGCAGCGGCAGTGGTGTGGCGAGGTCGGCAAGAAAGAGAACTGTGTGGTCGGTCAGCACCTGCTGTACACGAACAACGATCCGAAGAACCCGTTCACGTGCATGCTGGCCAGCGACTTGTATTTGCCCAAGAGCTGGTCCGAGGATCGGGCGCGTTGTCGAGAAGCCAAGATTCCCGATGAGGTGGTCTACCGGCCCAAGTGGCGGATCGGCATCGATCAGATCGAGTCGGCGATCGGCAACGGGGTGCGGTTCGCGTGGATGACGTTCGACGAGGATTATGGAAAAGTCCCCGCGTTCTGGTTCGAGTTGGATCGGCTCGGGCAGCGCTCCATCGGGGAAGTGCCCGCGAACTTTCACTGCTGGCCGACGTGGCCATGCTATCGCTCTCAGCAGGCGGCCCATGCGTCCAAGCGGGTGGACAACGTGTGCCGGTTCAGCCCCGTGTTCCGGGATCAGGAATGGAAGCCCGTGCACATCAAGGACACCACGCGCGGGGCGATGATCTGGGAGATCAAGATGGCGCGGGTCCACCTGGTGGACTCCTCGACCCAGCCCTCGCGGCCGACGGATCGGCAGTACTGGTTGATCGTGGCCCGGAATCCCAAGACCAAGGAGTACAAGTACTTCGTCAGCAATGCGCCGAAGAAGACAAAGCTGGAGGATATGCTGCGGGCGGCGTTCGCGCGCTGGCACGTGGAGATGTGGTTCGAGCGGGCCAAGCAGGAAACGGGGCTCGGGGCGTTCGAGGTGCGAACGTACCAGAGCCTGATCCGCCACTGGTTATGCTCGCGAATGGCGATGTACTTCCTGGCCACGCAGACCGAGCGGCTTCGGGGGGAAAAATCCGCGGATCACCTTGGAACAGGTGGCGGAAGCGGCGAACGACCTGGCCACGGCGATGTGGAACCGCTGGTGGCGCTCGCCAGTTGAAGTGGCCAAGCGCTGCGAGTACTGGCAGTGGCGAAACGAGGCGTCATACGCCAGCCGCCGACGGAAAGCTGAAAGGCTGAAAATGTTGTAGCGCTGTCATACTAAAACCCTGAAAACCGACCGGCTGCCTGTCTACCACAGGCAGGCACGCAGACAGGCCGCAGGCAGGGGTTTTAGGATGCACAGTAATCCGGGGGAGTGAGAGACGGGCTGGTCGTGCCACTCTATCATCCGGGAGTACACCGATGTCCGCGATACCGATTCTCTCCGCGACGCTGTCCTCGATCCTCCTCGCGGCCACGCCCGGCACCACGCCGGCCGACGCCGGCCGGGCGGCCACCCAGCCCGTCGACATGGCCGAACTCCGGCGCCAGGCGGGCCCCCCGATCGACAAGGCGATGCGGTACTTCGTCGATCGCCAGGCGGCTGACGGCGGGTGGAAGGGCATGTTCGGCGAGGGCTCCGACCCAGCCATCAGCGCCCTGATCGCCCTCACCTTCATCCAGCACCCCGACTACGGCCCGAAACACCCGATCACCCAGAGGGCGGTCAGGTTCATTCTGGGCTTCCAGCAACCCGACGGCGGCATCTACAACCCGCAGATCGGCTACGGCAACTACACGACCAGCATCGCGCTGACCACCCTGGCAGCCATGAAGGATGATTCCCTGAAAGACATCATTCGCAAGGCCCAGGTCTGGCTCAAGAACAATCAGTGGTCGGAGGACAAGACCGACGACAAGGAGAAGGCGGTCACGGCCTCACACCCGTGGTACGGCGGCGCGGGCTACGGCGGCGACAAGAAACGCCCCGACCTGTCGAACACCCAGATGATGATCGAGGCCCTGCACGCCTCGGGCCTGCCGGCCGACGACCCGGTGTACAAGCGGGCCCTGAAGTTCATCGAGCGATGCCAGATGTCCAGCGGCACCAACGACCAGCCCTTCGCCCGCGGCGCGACCGACGGCGGGTTCATCTATTCGCCGGCCAATGAGGGTGAGAGCAAGGCCGAGACCTACGACGACCACGGTACGCAACGGCTGCGGTCCTACGGCTCGATGACCTACGCGGGCTTCAAGAGCCTGCTGTATGCCGGCGTGTCGCGGAACGATCCGCGCGTCCGGCAGGCCTGGGAGTGGATTCGCCGGCGTTACACGCTGAAGGAAAACCCCAACATGCCCGGGGAGCGTTCGTACGAAGGGCTGTACTACTATTACCACGTGTTCGCCAAGGCGCTGGCCGCTTGGGGCGAGCCGGCCATCATCGATGCGAAGGGCGTCGTACACGACTGGCGGCGCGACCTGATCGCGGAACTCGCCCGCCGACAGCGCAACGACGGCTCGTGGGTCAACGTGGCCGACCGCTGGCAGGAGGGCAATCCGAATCTCGTCACGGCATACTCCGTCCTCGCCCTCCATGCGGCGATACGTTGACTGTTGTGTTCGATGTTGGACGGGATTCTCCGCCGCAGCGGACAGGCAGACTGTCCTTTGAGTCGTGTCAGACAGGGCGCTGCGGGCTTCGGGCCCCGCTAATGAAAAGGAACTCCATGCCCACCGGTCGCGTCAAGTGGTTCGATCCCAAGCAGGGATTCGGGTACATCATGCCCGATGAAGGCGGCCCGGACGTCTTCGTGCATCGCACCGAGGTCAGGTGCGACCCGCCTCCTGACGACGGCGACCGCGTGGAGTATGACCTGAAGACCAGCGTCAAGGGCCCCATCGCCCTCAACCTCCGCCCCCTTGGCCCCAATACGGTTCGCTGAAGTCGCATAAAACAAGCCCCGCATTGACAATATCGAGGCAATGTCAAACCCGTTCACCCACCGCAATGGAGGCTCATACCCGGATTGAGGCAAACCGGCCGGCCGCCTATAATACCGCATCCATTCACTTGAGCAAGCTTCCGGGCCGTTGCGGGCGAATGGAGACCCGGGTATGCAGAAGATTTCATGGCCTAATCGGCTGACTCTGGCGAGAATCCTGCTCGTCGGCCCATTCCTCTGGATGGTGCTGCACGTGCAGGATCCCATCTGGCATGGCTATGCGCGGTGGGCGGCGCTGGGCATCTTCTTCCTGATGGCTGTCAGTGACGGCCTGGACGGGTATCTGGCCCGGCGGCTTCGCGAGGAGTCGGCCGTGGGGCGTTTCCTCGATCCCCTCGCGGACAAACTGCTGATTCTGACCTCGGTCATACTCCTGGCCCGACGGGACACCTGCGTTCCGGACATGCGCCTGCCGGACGTGGTGGCGATCATCGTCATCGGCAAGGACATCATCATCGTCCTGGGCTTCTGCCTGATCTACCTCATCACCTCCAGGGTGTATATCGACCCGCGCTGGACGGGTAAGTGGTGCACGACGCTCCAGCTTTCGATGGTCATCTCGGTTCTGCTTTCGCCCGACCTGCCGAGATGGCTGACGCTGTTGCCGAAGCTCCTGTGGTGGGTGGCCTCTGTGCTTGCGGTCGTGACGGTCATCAACTACTTTCAGCTCGGAAGACGTTTTGTCGCCAAGCATGAGGTCAAGCATGTGTAGGTTGACCAGGCCGGCGCCTCGCCCGCCAAGTGCCTACCGAGATAGGCTCTAAGGTAAAGCCACGGAATGCAACCGTTCATCACGAACAAACCGAATGGAACCAGGCCCGGGACCGGGTTCGGCCGCATCTTCATATGGCTGACGGTGCCGGCCATGTTCCTCCTGCTGGTCCGATTCGACGTGGCGGCGATGCTGCTCAGATATGAAATCGTCGGCGACCGGCCCGAGGGGCTGTTCAAGCAATTCCTGGGCAGCGTGCGGGAACTCGGGCAGCTCATGGCCGCCGTCGTCGCGATGTGCATCGTCGCCAGTATCGACCGCCGGCGCTGGGCCATCATCCTGACGCTGCTGCTGGCGGAGCTGATCTCGTCGGTGTGCTGCAACGCCGGCAAGCTCACGATCGTGCGCTATCGTCCCTACGCCGCGATCGACCACTTCAAGACACCGGCCGACGCCGACAGGCGGGCCGTCCTGGCCCGCATGAGGCCGGGCGACTCATGGGTTGGCTGGAGAGCTCCGGACAACCTGAACAAATCGTCGGCCACCCAGTCGTTTCCTTCCGGCCACTCGGCGGCAGGCTTCGTGCTGGCGGCCGTTCTGGCGTCGTTCTATCCTCGACTGGCATGGCTGCTGTGGACGCTGGCCGTGTGCTGCTCGCTGTCAAGGTATATCGACGCCGTGCACTGGCTCAGCGACTGCTGGGTCGGAAGCCTGATCGGGTATGCATCCGCCTGGATGGCACTCAAGCTGCACGCCTCTTTTCAACGGCCCGCAAGTATGGATAATGCAGAAACTGTCATTGGGGAAAAGCCCCCTGGGAATGAGATGCAACGCTCCGAGATCGTACATAACCGGCCAGGTGCCGATTCCATTATCGAGTCGGCGGGAGGAATCCGATGAATGTCTGGCTTGTGGCCATGCTATGCAATCAGGCGACCGTCGCCGCCACCGGACAGGATGCACTTGCATTGACCAGGAACGGCGAAGCCGCCTGCAAGGTCGTATCCGTCGTCGGCCAGGAGCCCGAACTGCTGATGCAAATGGCCGTATCATCGATTACGGACACCGTTCACCGCTGGGATGACGTCAAGCTCTCCGTGGTCGAAGTGAAGGAGAGCGCGGGGCAACTGCCTCCCGAACCTGCCATCGTCCTGTCGACTTTGAGCCGGTTGAGGAAGCTGCTGCCGGATGTAGAGCCCCTGAACAACACGCTCTTGCGCGTTGCACTCATTGACGAGCAGGGCTTTGCCTGCATCCCGGTAACCAGGGATGGCGTCACGTGGATGTTCGTGGTGGGCCGTTCGCCACGAGGGGTGTACAACGGGGCCGTTTACCTGCGGGACTTTCTCATCGATGGCAGCGCCGGT
This sequence comes from Phycisphaerae bacterium, assembly GCA_035477895.1. Lineage (GTDB taxonomy): Bacteria > Planctomycetota > Phycisphaerae > UBA1845 > PWPN01 > JAPKGY01. The sequence continues at coordinate 3,391 of DATIKE010000376.1, read as the reverse complement.
AATTTGCGCCTTGATATCGAGGCGGTGGTACGAACACCCCAGATGCGCGGCAGACCGGTGTACCTGCTGAGCATCTGGGGCGAGGAGGACGAGTACAAGCCGGAGGATTACGAAAAGGTCTTCGCCAGCTTCGCGCGTGACGGGGTCACCCACGTGTACTTCTGGCTGTCGGGTCATTTCCCAAGCAGAAAGTACCCGCAGACCTACAAGCTCAACAATAACAACTGGGATTCCACCGAAAACAGCGGCATCGGCACGCTCGCAGACCAGCGCCGTTTAATCCGGCACGCGCACGATCTCGGCATGGGTTTCTACCTGGGGGGAGCACTCGGCGCCTGGTGCGGCACCTTCATGCTGACCAACCGCGAGCCGGGCACCATGAGAACGCGCAGTATTGACGAAAGCGGACAGGACGTGTCTGACTGGGCGCTATGCCCGTCGGACCCGCGGTCCCAGCGGGCCCTGATCGACTACTACAAGGAGATGTTCGACGCCCTGCCGGAAGCCGACGGCCTGTTTATCGAATCGGCTGACGAATACGGCGAGTGCCATTGCGACCGATGTCAGGTGCCGGTCGACGAGTTTGGCAGCAAGATGTTCGGCCAGAATCAATTGTCGTTGGTATGGGAGATGATGAACGAAATCTGGAAGGATCATCCTCGTGCCCGGCTTGCGTACACCATCGGGTACTCCCCGCACGTCAGGGATCCCGCATATTACGAGGTCGTCCGGCAGATGAGTGCCGATCCGCGGATCGAATGGATGGAGGCCCGCAATAGCTGGGAGTTTCCCGGCCTGCGGGGCGATCCCCTGCCCGCCGCCTACTTCTCGCCCAGGGTCATGCGATGGGAGTACAGCGACACACGCCCCCTGGAACAACTCGTCCAGAACACGATGCGGGTGGCCTCCTCGGGAATGCACGGCTACATCATGACCTTCTCGCCCGGGTTTGCGTCAGGATCCTTCTATCATGATATTCCCTTCCCCACGGACCTGCTGCCCTACGTTCTGACCCATTTTGTCTACCGGGAGGCAACGTGGCTTCCCGCCGGGACGGTCGAGGAAATGAAGACACGCGTTCGGCAGCGCTTCTTCGGCAAGGAAGCCTCCCCGGCCCTGGGCGACGATTTGTGGGCTTTGCGTGAGATCCTGCGGGAATGTGCGGGCAGGAAGATGAGCGCCGCCCACCAGGAGACCCTGAAGCGAATGGAGAAACACATCAACCAGGCCCGGGAAGGCGCAAACCCCAAGACCCGGTCCGGCCTGGACTTGATGAGCCGTGCAATCAACGACCTCCGCAGCTTCTGCGTGGTGGAACCCGCCAATAAGAATCAGGGGAAGAGCCCCCAGACACAACGCGTGGACGGTGAATAGGGCAGGCAGCGCGTGTTTGCGCCGCATGCCCGTTTCGCGGATTCATCTCGCGGATTCATCATTGTCGCCGACCGACGCCGGCCGACGTCAGAGCAGCGGTCCCTGGGTGATCTGCTCGAACCACCCGATCTTGGGCAGCTCGCCGACCAGCGGCCCGACGTACTCGCGGAAGCTGTTGAGCACGTTGTTGCCGGCCGGATTGATGTAATCGTCCTGGACCACCTTGGTGAACGGCGGTTTGGACGGCGCGACATCCTCGAGGGCGACCAGCTTGGTGCCGACCGCGTAGGTCGTGCTGGGCAGTCGGATGAGAGCGATGCTGCCATCGTGTTCCGCCGAAACCGAGTAGCTGACCGCCATCTGGCCGACCAGCCGGGCCTCCCAGGCGTCCTGTTCGCTGAAACATCCGGGGAAGCTGCGTTGCAGATAGCCGAAGGTGTCCGCGCGGACACGGCGGATGCTCTTGCAATGGGATCGGATCGCCGCGGCGAGGTAATCCGCCAGCGAGCCGGCGCCGGCCGACAACTGCACATTGCCGAAATCGTCCCGTTCCATGGCTTCCTTGCGCATGACCTGGACCTTCTCGGCCCAGGGAATGTGGTGCGAATCGCGAACACCCTCGGAGACTGCCACCAGGCATCGGCCGAACTGGTTGTACACCTCCTCGACATCGCGCACGAACTGCTCAAGCTCGAAAGTCCGCTCGGGCAGGTACACGAGGTGGGGGCCGTCGTCCGGGCGCTGCCGGGCCATGATGCTGGCCGCGGTGAGAAAGCCGGCATCGCGACCCATCAGGATGTTGATCTTCACGCCCTTCAGCGCCCGGTTGTCCAGGTTGTCGCCGATGAACGCGGAGGCCACGAACTTGGCCGCGCTGCCGTAGCCCGGGCAGTGGTCGGTCACCAGCAGATCGTTGTCAATCGTCTTGGGAATGTGAATCACGCGCAAGTCGTACTTGGCGCTTCCGGCCAGACGGTTGATGATCTGCGCGGTCTGGGCCGAGTCGTTCCCGCCGATGTAGAAGAAGTACCGGATGTCGAACTTCCTGAACACATTCAGGATGCGTTCGCAGTACTCGTTGTCCGGCTTGTCGCGGGTGGCGCCGAGGGCGGCGGCGGGTGTCTGGGCGACCAGCTCGAGCATGTTCGACGGCTGGCGCATCAGGTCATAGAAGTCCTCGTTGATGATGCCGCGCACGCCATGCCGGGCACCCAGCAGCCGCTTGATGTGCGAGTGCTTCTGGGCCTCCTCGATGACTCCGATGAGCGACTGGTTGATGACCGCGGTGGGCCCACCGGCCTGTCCGATGATGGCGTTTCCGGCCAAAGGCTGAGACATCTTCGCGTTCCTTTCTACTCGATCCGACCTTTCAACTCCTGTTGGGGATGGAGATTACTATCTGTCGGCAGGGTCTGGCATTCACTCTAGACCCGATCCACGGCCTCCCCTCGGGCCGGCCTGAGCCGGCCCCTCCCATCGTGGCCCGCGTTCAAGAGGCGGGGATTTTACCAAGTCCGCTCGATGAATCCAGTGTCCACCTCGCCCTTCAGGAACTGCGGGTGGATCAAGATTTCCCGAAGGATGGGGATGGTGGTCTTGATGGGCTCGATGGCGAACTCGCCGAGGCATCGTTGCATGCACGCGATGGCCTCGGCCCGCGTCGGCTTATGGACGATCAGTTTGGCGATCAGCGAGTCGTACCGGGGACTGATGGTCATTCCCGCATGAACATGGGTGTCCAGCCGAACACCGAATCCCCCGGGCGGCCGGAAGGTGGTAAGTCTGCCCGGACACGGCCGGAACCCGTTGGCCGGGTCCTCGGCGTTGATCCGGCACTCGATAGCCACTCCCTGCCGCACGACGTCCCTCTGCTTCATGGGCAGCGGCTCGCCCGCTGCCACCCGGATCTGCCACTGCATCAGGTCGCGGTTGGTGATCATCTCGGTGATCGGGTGCTCGACCTGGATGCGGGTGTTCATTTCGAGGAAAAAGAAGTTGCCCTTACGATCGACGAGGA
>DATIKE010000375.1:0-1596 GCA_035477895.1 Phycisphaerae bacterium | reverse complement strand
GAGTTTTGACTCGCGAAAAAGGAGATCCGCCATGTCCCGCGAAGACAGTCAGAACAAGTTGTCACGACGTGATGTATTGAAGACAGCCGGCACAGGTGTGGTGGCCGGCTGCCTGGCAGGGGGTTGCTCGCCCGGTGGGTCCGCCTCGCCCGCCGCCGCGCGCGGGCCAACTCAGATGCCCGCGGCCGGGAAGGTTGTCGGCAGCCGGGTACTAACCCACCGCGCGATTGACACGGACGTGGCGGTGGTGGGCGGGGGCATGTCCGGGCTGGGGGCGGCGATCGCGGCCGTCCGCAACGGGGCGTCGGTGGTCCTGGTGCAGGATCGGCCGATGTTCGGCGGGAATTCGTCCAGCGAGGTCCGGATGCACACCCTGGGAGCCGACGGCAGCGGGGCCGGCGAAAAGACCGACGCCCGCGAATCGGGAATTGTCGAAGAGCTGCGCCTGGAAGAGTCGGTCAAGAATCCGCAGATGTCCTACAGCATGTGGGACCTGGTAATGTACGAGTGGGTGAAGCGCGAGCCGCGGATTCTGCCCCTGCTCAACAGTCACTGCTGCGGTGTGGGGATGGCGGCGCCGGACCGGATCGGCGAGATCCTCGTATCCCGCCACGGCACGGAGGAACTGTTCACAATCCGCGCGAAGCAATACGTGGACTGCACGGGCGACGGCCGGGTCGGCGCCGAGGCGGGAGCGGAGAGCCGCTGGGGCCGGGAGGCACAAGGCGAATACGGCGAGTCGATGGCTCCGCCGCAGGCCGACCGCAAGGTTCTGGGCAGCTCGATCCTGTTCGTGACCCGCCAGCACGATCGGCCCATACCGTTCGTCGCCCCAAGCTGGATCCGCAGGTTCCCGAAGTGCGAGGACCTGCCGCACCGCTCGCACGGGCACTACAGTTGGGGCTTCTGGTGGGTGGAGTTCGGCGGCGAGCTGGACACGATCAAGGATGGCGAGGGGATCCGTGATGAGCTGCTGGCCGCGGCCCTGGGCGTATGGGACCACATCAAGAACAGCGGCCAACACCCCGACAGCGCCAACTGGGCGCTGGACTGGATCGGCTTTGTTCCGGGCAAGCGCGAGAGCCGCCGGCTGATGGGTGACTATGTACTGCGGCAGCAGGACGTGCAGGCGGGCGAGATGTTCGAGGACGGCGTGGCCTACGGCGGCTGGCCGATCGATCTTCACCCGCCCGAGGGGATCTACAGCAAGGAGCATCCCTGCATTCAGGTCAAGGTGCCGTTGTACAACATTCCCTTCCGGTGCCTGTATTCGAAGAACGTGCGAAACCTGCTGATGGCCGGTCGGGTTGCCAGCATGAGCCATGTCGCCTTCGGCAGCACGCGGGTGATGGCCACATGCTGCGTCATGGGGCAGGCCGCGGGCACCGCCGCGGCCATGTGTGCCGGACGAGGGGCCTTCCCGCGCGAGTTGGGCCGCGACGGCATCAAGGACTTGCAGCAGCAGCTTCTTAAGGATGACGCTTACATCATCGGCGCGACCAACAACGACCCGGCCGACCTGGCCCGCAAGGCCCGGGTGAAGGCCTCCAGCGAGCTGGCCGGCAACCCGGCAGCCAACGTCATCAACGGCGTTCA
>DATIKE010000374.1:0-3118 GCA_035477895.1 Phycisphaerae bacterium | reverse complement strand
TGTCCGACCAACGTGGGCACCGGCCTGCGGGTTTCGGTCATGCTCCACCTGCCCGCCCTGAAGCTGACCAACGAGATCGAGAAGGTTTTCCGGGCGGCGCGCGACCTGCGGCTGGCGGTCCGCGGGCTCTACGGCGAAGGCACCGAGGCCCTCGGCGACTTCTACCAGATCTCCAACCAGACAACCCTCGGCCAGAGCGAGGACGAGATCCTCTCCGGCTTCAAGGACCACGTCATCCCCTCCATCGTCAAGTACGAACACGAGGCCCGCCGCGTCCTCCAGCGGGACCGTTCGACCGCCCTCGACGACAAGGTCTGGCGAGCCCTCGGCCTGCTGGAGAACGCCCGGTCAATCAGCACCGAAGAAGCCCTCCTCCTTCTGTCGCACCTGCGGATGGGCATTCTCCTGGACCGGATCAAACACGTGAATCTGGCCGACATCAACGACCTCTTCCTGGCCATCCAATCCGCCCACCTGCAGAAGCGAGAGGGGATTGCCATGGACGGCGAACGGCGCTCCATCGTGCGGGCCGAACTGATCCGTGCCCGCCTCGCCCGAAAAGACACCAGTCAGAATTGACTTGTCTCTTGCCATCACAGGCATGGATTCCGCCGAGCGGCCTGTTCATCGCCGCTGCCTCCGGCCCCCTCCGTCTTGTGAACCGGACGATCAGTGGTATAAAATAGTGCAGGCGGCATATCGCATTGGGCCTCAGGAGCCGATCGTCCCTTGCATACAACCCAGACCAACCTGCTTCAGGCCGTCCGGGACAGCCAGAACCGCGAAGCATGGGGCAGCTTTTACCGGATATACGCGCCGATGCTGCGTAACTTCACCCGCCGGATGGGTCTGGACGACACCAGCATCGAGGACTTGACCCAGGAAGTGCTGATGATCGCCCAAAGGTCGCTGCGGGAGGATCGCTACGACCCGGCCCGCGGCCGGTTTCGCACCTGGCTGTATGGCGTGGCCCGGCGGCAGACGCTGGCCGCGATGCGCGCCCGCCGCCGGCGGACCCGCGTCCAGCGCGTCCAGACGGAAGGCAGTGTCGATCTACTGGCCCAGCTCGAGGACCCGCGCGGCGAGGAGACCGCCCGGGAGATCTGGCGGCAAGAGTGGCGGTACGCATTGCTGGAGGAAGCGCTGCGGCATATTCGTGGAGAGGTGGGCGACAAGTCTTTCGAGGCGTTTCACCAGTTCGCCATCGAGCACAAACCGGTCCAGGAGGTGGCCGATCGGCTGGGAATCGCCCCGGCCAGCGTCTACGTCTACAAGAGCCGGGTGCTCGATGCGATCCGTCAGTGGGTTCAGAAGTTCGAGGAGGAATAGTCCAGGGTCATTTCGGGTTACGTACATGAGTGAGTCGAGTCTCTCCAATCCCGATCCTCCCGAGCGGCCATCCGGCAAGCCTGCCGAGGCCGCACCGGCGAACCGCGAACCAGCCGAGAGTGAGACGCCATCACACTCTTGCAGCCCCAGCCCCGCGGAAACTCTTCTGCTGGATGACCTTCGGGTGGTCTTCAAACGTCAGGCGGCACCCGAGCCGAGAATTACCCCGCCACCGGCGGCGTGCCTGGAGGGTTTGCAGTTTGGTCGATATCGGGTGCTCCGTCTGCTCGGCGAGGGGGGCATGGCCCAGGTCTACCTGGCTGAGGACACGCGCAAGGATCGGAAGGTCGCGTTCAAGATTCTGAAGCCGCAGTACGGATCGGAGGCCGGCCTGTGTGCCCGGTTCGAGCGTGAGGCGCGGAGCATGGCCCGTCTTCGGCACGAGAACGTGGTGCGAATTCTGGATTTTCCGCGACAGGGGGATCTGCAGGCGATCGTGATGACCTACACGGGCGGCGGGAGCGTGCGGGACCGGATTCTCGCGGCGCGGTCGGCGGGCCGGCGGCTGACGATCGACGAGGCGGTCGACCTGATTCTGCAGGCCGCGGCCGGAGTCGACGCCGCCCACCGGATCGGCATGGTGCATCGCGACATCAAGCCCTCCAATCTCCTCCTCGACAAGAGCGGGCATGTGAAGGTCGCGGACTTCGGGGCGATCATGGTCATGGAGGGCGCGACCTGGTTGACGGGCGTCGGCCAGCAGATCGGCACGCCGGGCTACATGAGCCCGGAGCAGTGCCGGGGCGAGCGGGTCGGCCCACAGAGCGACGTATACTCGCTGGGTACGACGCTGTTCGAGTTGCTGACCGGCCGTCTGCCCTTCGAGGTCGAGGAGGCCAGCCCGCTGGCGATGATGCTCAAGCACATCTCGGAGCCGGCCCCGGACCCGCGCACGATCCGGCCCGAGATCTCCGAGGGTCTGGCCGGGGCGATCCTTCGCAGTCTGGCCAAGGCTCCGTCGGACCGTTACGCGACGGCGGGGGACTTCGCCGAGGTGGTTCGCACGCAACCGGCGACCCAGCCGCCGCCGGCCGACGAGGTCGAGGCCGAGGCCGGCTGGCACATGGACATGGCCGCCATTCGCCAGCAACTGGAACTACTGCCCCAGCGGGCGATTGTCTGCTGGGCGTGCCGGTGTGCCCGGCGCGTGCAGCACCTCAACCCGGACCCGCGGGTGGAACGAGCGCTTCAGATGGCCGAGGCCACCATGTCGGAGACGGACGAGCCGCACACGCCCCAGTCGCTGACCCGGGCTTTGTCGCGTGTCCGGAGCCTGCGGGTAGCGTCGCTGAAAGCGGCCTACACCGACGAGGACGTGCGGTTGGCGGGTCCGGCATTCGAGACCGCCCGGGCCGCGGCCGCGGCCGCCTCCAGCGCCGCCGCCATGTGCATCGCCGATACTGCCGCGGACGCCGCCTTCGCGGCCAGAAGCGCGGTGGCCGCCCTGACCCGGGCCCAGAAACCCATCAAGTCGTTCTGGGAGGCCGCCCGACAGGATTATCACACGCTCATCCACGCCAACCTCGGCCGCCAGGGAACCATCGGCCAACCGATCCCGCCGGGCCTCTTCAGGCATTGACCATCCGGTTGGTTCCGCCGCCCGCATCGCTGTACGATCACTCGACGGGAGATTTCCCGCGGCCGCGAGGATTCCGATGTCCGGGCAAGAGGACAAGCCGACTGCCATCAATCGCGTTCGCTGCCGGTTCGAGGTGCGCGGGCGGGTGCA
>DATIKE010000373.1:0-6527 GCA_035477895.1 Phycisphaerae bacterium | reverse complement strand
CTTCGCCGGCTTGCCATCGGCAGCGGCCTCGATGGCAATCTCCGCAGTTGCCGTCAATGGGACGATGGCGGGTGCGGCCGCGGCATGGATCATCTTCCCGCTGGCAGCCGCGCCGCGGTCGGCAGCAGCAGCGGCAGCGTCGATCTTCCGAACGGCGGCAGCGTCATAGTAGCCGGTCCCGTTCAGTGTGAACGCCGGCTCGACCTTCAGCCGGTCGATCAGCTCAAGAACGCCGTCGAACCGGATATTCGTCTGCTGTGCGATATGCGCTGGGGTTGAAAATTGACCTGTTTTCATAGTGGTAAATCCTATCTGCTACAAGAATGACAATGCAAGCATTTTCCACAACGTGGAAGGCTACTCCGCAGGTCGCATCGTGACGATGCACCTCGCGCCGCATGATTTGCAGTATGCGTATGCGCTGCTTTCCTCACCCACTCGCCGCAACGTTTTGTACCTCCGCAAGTCGGTCGATCGGCAACTCGGACAACGCGGGAGAACGCCGAAGACGTAGCGGATGCCGGTGACGGTTTCCTGTTCTTTTTGCTCAGTCATCGCGTTGCCCTCCATTACCCCAGCGTCGCAACCGTCGGCCGGCGCTCGATGCGCTCCAGCGCCCGGACCATGCGTTCCTGCAGCTCCCGTTGCCGGACCACCTCACGCTCCACCCGATCGCCGCCAGCGCCCAGACGAGCACTGTCCGCACCGAACGCCCCCGCAACGGACGTCTTGGCGACGGCCCGACCAGCACCCGCCAGCAGCTCCGCCCACTCATCAGGCGTCTTCATCTTCGGAGCAACGAACGCAGCGCCAGGGATCATCTTCCCGGCGCTGGCGATGATCTCATTCCTTGCCTGCCGCGCGGCGTCAAGCTCCGCCTCCAGCCGCTTGCGTTCCTCGCCGGCCAGATCATCGGCCGCACTCGCGATGGCCTGGTAACGCCTGCCGATTTCCGCCAGTCGTTCGTCGGATCGCTTCAGCTCAGCGTCACGCGCGATTGACCGTTGCTGTTCGATTCCCTGCCTCTGTGCGTCTCGCCCCGCGTTGATGTCGTTCGTCGCCCGACGTCCTGAATCATCAAGGTACTGGCGACGAGATTCCGCCTCTTCCGGCGTGATTCTGCCGACTGACTCTTCAGCGGCGATGATTCCCTTCATCATCAGATTCCACGCGCCTTCATTGAGCCGCTGGAACCACGCATAGAACCCCGCCAGCGCGCTCTTGATCGCCGCAACGGATTCGATCCACCCGACCGTCAGGCCATGCCAGACATGCTCCGCGGCCGACAGTACGCCAGCGAAACCACCCCAGGCTACTTTCACGAGCCCAGCCAATGCATCGGTCCAGATCTTCGACAGCGCCGTTGTGCCGACGTGCCAGGCGAGTTTAAGGCTACTCCACAACACCGCGGCCGCCTGCGAAATCGAACCGGCCGCCAATGCATCCCCCATCGCCCTCCACGTCTGCGCAGCGAATGCGGCCAACTCACCGAAACGCCCGGCCAGCCACTCCATAGCGGCCCCGCCTGCCGTTGTGTGGTAGACCAACGCCGCACCGACAGCCGCAACGCCAGCGGCCATCAACGCCAGCGGCGACAGCGCCACGCTCGCCGCCGCAGTCACAAGCCCGATGCCCAACGCCCCGGCCTTCAGTGCGATGCCAAAACCGGCAACGGCAACGCCCGCCCCCGTGATGGCCGTCCCGACGGCAAGTGTGGTGACGATGATCTGCCGGTTCTGTTTGACCCAATCGCTTGCCCGCACAGCCACCGCCGACAGCCGGCCGGACAGGTTCACCAGCGCCGGCGCAACGGCCGCCCCGATCTGAAACCCGATCTGTTTCAATGTCTTGTTCATCGCCCCAAGGGCATCGTTCAGCTTCTCGGCGGCTTCGGCGTCCTCCTTCGACAACGCCAGGCCCAGCGCCCGCGCCTGCCCGCGCATCGCCTCCAGCCCGTCGGCCCCATCGGACAACAAGGGAATCAGGGCGGTGCCACTCTTGCCAAAGACCTCCATCGCGCGCGCAGCGCGGTCGGCCGGATCCTGTATCGCCTGGATCTCCTGCGCCATCCTGTAGAACGTTGCCTCCGTCGGCCCGCCAATGTTCTTCTGCATCTGCCTGATGCCAACCTCGAGCGCCTCCATACTGGTCCCCGACAACTCCGCCGCGAACGCCAGCTCTGAAACCGCCTCCGTCGTCAAGCCGGTGCGCCTCGCCATCTTCGCCATGGCGTCGCCAGTAGTCGAGAACGTTGCGGCGGCCGCCAAAAACGGAGTCGTCATCGCCACGCCCACGGCGGCAATGCGAGTGCCGGCCGATTGCAACGTTCCGCCCCAGGCGTTGAGCTTCGCCTTCGCGGCCTTCAACCCCTTGATGAGTGGAGAATTGTCAACCGACATTTCAACGAATGCTTTGCCGGCTCGCACTTTACTTGCATTTGCCATGTCATTCACCTCATTTAATGCGCTTGCAGTATACCGCTTTTCACTGCCTCGCGCGACACATTTTTTCGATCGCTTCGGCCTGACAACGTGCCAGATCCGCCAGCTCACGCCCCACGGCGTCGGCCGCCCGCTCGAGCGCGTCGCCGCGCAGCCCATCGGCGAACGCCTCCGGCTCAATCCCGGCCGCTTCAGCCTCGCCGCTGTGCAACTCCCACAGCACCCCGACCAGAACCATGGGATCGTCGGCCAGCTTCGCCAGCGCCCGGCCGTCCAGCAGATCCACGTTGTAGGTGCGGCGGATCCGCCCCACGTCGGCAAGGTTGATGCTCGCCGCCCATCGCCGCCCGTTGCTGTCTTTCCATCGCGTCGCCATCATGCCACCTCGTAAGTGTTATGAAATATCGCGGAATCCAACGGTACCTTGCAGTACAACGCCCTCCGGCCTCTCGGCAGCAGGTAATCGCCATCGCACAGACGATGCACGGCAACGTCACGGTGATTCGCCACGGGAACGACGCCCACCCGCTCCAGCAGACCACGCCGTAAAAGGGATCGAACTGCACGCGCATACGATGCCTGGACAGTGCCTTCGATGAACCGCTCGCCGTGCCGGCGCATCACCGCTTGCGAGACTTGCCTCATACAGACGATGCCGACCGGCAGAGTGAAGTAGCCACGTATGCCGATCTCCACTTCTCGCGGCGTCGCGGCCATCGCCTGCGCCACGGCCAGCACCTCCCGTTGCATCGTTCCAAGGCCGCGGCCCATCACTTCACCCCCTTCGCCGTTGCCTTCCCCGTTGCCGTCAGTCGGATCCTTCCCTTGCGATCGGCCCCGACCCTCTCCACCAGCCCCTCCGCTTCCATGGCCAACACGGCCCGTTGCGCGGCCTTACGTTCGGCGGCGGTCGGCTCGTGCCCAAGCCAAGCGGAGTAGTCGATAGGCACCCGGCCAGCCTTCGCGTCGTTTATCAGTCCGATGCGTGCGCCCCTGCTGATGCCATGCGGCATCGTAAGGTAGCTCTTGTCCCGGCTGAGCCGTTGCTGGTCGTTCCGGATGCCGTTCAGGATTCGATTGCGGATTGTTTCGATTTTCATTGTGCTTGTCCTAAGCAAATTCAAATGAGTACTTTGATAGTTCCCCTTGAGATCGGCGGAGTAATCCATGCCGGTAAGGACCCATTTCTTTTTCTTGTCGGCCTGTCATCGCGACATATCGACGCATGTAGATATCGCATTGCTGCTATCGCGGGAAAATGATCAACTCAGCGCCGTCGGGACTCTGAATCGCGCCGACCAGTCGCGCGGCGATCAGGTCATTCGCCGCACGCCGGACGAACCGGTCCGGAGGAACATTTCCTATCTCCGCGCCCATCGCGCAGGCGCGGTGCAGGGAGTTCAACAGTCGCCTGGCCATGTCGCGGCGTCGCCGGGAGAGGTGTCGAAGTGGGTCGGGTTTCTTCATGGTTGCCTTCCGCGCGGCTGATTTTGTTGAGAGTTGCCAGCACTGGTGACCAGACAGCGCTAAGACTACGATACAAAGTGGATATGCAAGTATGTTTGTGGCGACTTCCGGCCGGAAAACTGTTGCGCCGGTATCGTCTTGCTACCCATGGAGTTAGCTGTGGGTTTGCCTTCGGCGCAACACGGCGCAACACCTCTTTGGGGTTAAGCGCCTTAGAGATCATTCGCGAGAGGATCATACCTAAACGCCTGTTGCGCCCTGTTGCGCTGTTGCGCCGGCCAGCGAAATGCCGGTGAAAACCCGCGCCGGAACGCCGCAAATACGGGTCTGGACCTCGCCCACTCCGGCCACTCGCCGGATGCGGTCGAAGAACGTATTGCGCGCCATGGGATGCTTGTCGCCTTGGGAGACGCAGTACGCGAGGTAGTCGGTGTGAAGGTCGTTCCGCTGCACGCGCGCCCCTGGACCTCGGACGCATCGATCGGCCAGATACTCAGACAGTGCGTCCTGTTCGGCCTGGTATTCACCAGTGGCGAGCATCACCTCCGACGGCGTGTCGAGCCCGTGCCGTTGCCAGTCGAGACAGCCCCGGACAGCCCACGCGAGGATACCCGGCCATTCGTCCTGGAGCTTGTCGATCAGGTGCCCGTCTCGCTCCTCGGGCGGGATCGTGACAGTAAACGGAACGAGCCGCAGCCGCCTCCAGACCGCATGGGAGGTTTCCTTGACCAGCGGTCGGTTGTTGGTCGGCAGCACGAGCTTATGAGTGCGTGCGAACTCCACGTAGTCACACCTCATCGCCCTTGCCTTGATTGTGGCGTTGCCGGTCAACTGCTTCATGAGCTGGACTTTTAGCTCAGCGCCTTCCTCCGTTTCTGAGCCGACCACCAGTCGCCGGCCCTTCAGGTCGTAGAGCTCAGTGGGGTGCTCACTGAATCCGCCTCGGTGAGTCAAGAGAGAGTTGGGAGCGCTCCCCGCGTAGTCTCCCATCAGAGCCATAAGTGAATCCATGAACACGCTCTTCCCGTTGCTGCCCTGGCCCCAGAGGATCCACAATTCTTGCACGCTGATATCACCCGTCAGACACATTCCGCTGAGCCGCTGAAGATAGCTGGTCATCGTCGTGTTGCCGGCCATGATGCGATGCAGGAAACGCTCCCATAGCGGCGCGGGTGTGTCGAGCCCAGCGTATGCGACCGGTGCCAGCTTGGTCATCATGGCGGCCCGATCGTGCGGGTGCTGCTTCCCTGTCGCCAGGTCGATGATGCCGGTGCTCGTGTTCAGCTTCATCGGGTCAGCGTCCAGATCAGTCGGCCGCGCGCACCGCATCGGCCGCGCGAGCTTCAGGGTTGCCGTGATGGCCGAACTCGATTCCATCTTCTTCGCATGCTTCGCCAGGGTGAGCTGCATGTCCGGCGGGGCGCTCTCCGCTTCACGCCACCAGCTCCGCGCGGTCGCCTGCGCCATCCGGTCTACGTCTCCCCGGTCATCAGGTCGCCATCGGCTCCCGTCCCATGCATGCCAGGTGTTGCAGAACAGGACGCTGGCCCCGTGCTGCTTCACGAACCTCTCTGCGTTCCCCAACTCGGTCAGGCGCGGATTGTCGCGGATGCCATCATCCACCAAATGGGTAGCATCTCCAGGCGTCGGCCGTGTCGGTCGGTCCGGCTCGGGAACGTGTCGGGGTTCGCGTTTGCCGCCCTTGAGCCCGGACCGTATGGTCTTCCGGATCTCGCTTTCAATGCAGTCTTGGCCGATCCACGCACCCGCCGCCTCCATCAGCTCCCGCTCAACGTCACCCTCGAGCAGTTCCCCGCCACCGACCAGTTGGCCAAGGGCGAAGGCGGCCTTGTTCAACTCATCGTTTCGCACGCCCTCTGGTGCACTCAGCACTTTGCCGATCTCGGCATTGATGGCCGCTCGGACATACGCCTCACGCCTCGACGACGACGCCTCCCTCGACGGTGCCTTACGCGGTGCTGGTGTCGGCTCGGGTTTCGGCTCGGGCTCGCTCGTTCCAGCCGCCAGGATGACGGCCACGAGCCAGGCGGGTGCCTCCGCGATCGTCGCATTGGGATCTTCCCATTGGTATGTCCGGCCGCTCAAATGCACGCTGGGCGGAGCGATCACGTAGCCGCCTTGGCCCCTCACGTCCAGTCCCTTGCCCAGCCGGCCGGCAGAGTTATGGATATCGGCGTCCGTGCTGAGGTATACATGCCGACCTCCATCCCTGCCAGTACGCGCGGTGAGCGTCGGCGGTAACTCCTCATAGCTCCGCTCCAACTCGCCGAGCGACTCTTCCCCGAGCGGCCCGTCGATGTCGAGCACGAGCAGCCCATCGCCGGTTGCAATGCCGACGTTCCCATGACGGCGAAGGAGGAACATATCGCGCACCTTCTCCGCGTCATTGCTGGGCTCCAGCTTCTTCTGCCAGGGGTGTTTCCCCGGGCTCGAGCAGTTGGCCTCCTTGCACGTGCATCGCCCGTCTCGGATTGAATGGCAGGGAAAGACGCGCAGCCCACGCCCGGCCAGCTCGACGGCAGCTTCTCCGACCGGGCTCAGCGTGAGCGGTGCGCCCGTCTGTTGCATGAATGCCGTGATGGTCATCGGCCACCCCCT
>DATIKE010000372.1:0-19613 GCA_035477895.1 Phycisphaerae bacterium | reverse complement strand
CAGGATGGGCGAGCCGATGTAGTGCGAGACGGCAAAGATGGCGATCGCACAACCGATCAGCGGCAACAAGGCGATGATCACCGCCCCGAAGATCGGCACCCTGGGCTTGGGGTCCTTGCCGGTCTGAGGCTCGCCGGACTCGTCGTCCTTGATGAGCGAGGTGTTCTCGACGGTGCCGCCGGTGATCAGCAGGCCCAGGATGTGCCCGAGGGTGGCCACCAGCGTGCCGGGCAGCAGCACGGTGTTGACCACCTTGGGCTGAACCAGCCCGCTCCAGAGCCGATGCACGCCCAGTGCGGAAAAGACGATGACCAGAAGCCAGAATGTGATTGCCGCGTATTCCATGCCACCCTCGCCCTGCCGGGCCCGGCCCGGCGATTGAATATCGACCAACCGGCGGGTTTTTTCTGAATCCGGATGCCGTTACCGCCATGTGGTCGGCAGCCCGGCCTGAGGCGGCCCGAATGAGACGACCTGTCCGGGAACGAACTCGTTCCGGCCCGCCGGGCGGAAGGGCCCGCGTTGCAGCGGATACCTCTGCGGCTTACTCTGTCCGTATCAACCCGCCCGGCGAGAGGAAACCATGACCGCGAAGGAATTCATGAAGGCCGTATGGAGGCGGCCTGCCTGGAGGGCGAGTCGAGGAGAATAAGAAAGAGGTAAAAGGACCTGTCGGACATCGCCCGGCTGATCGAGGCCCACCCCACGCTGACATCACTCCTGCCCGGATCGGTCAGGGAACGGATCGAATGACCTCGCGAACCCCTTTTTGCCGATTAGGGTGTCACTCGCCACCCGCGTGGTTCACGTCCTCGTAATCACGTCGTTGGTGCTGTGGAGAGGGGATGCGAAGCCCGGTGTCCGAAAACGCGCGCGGGGACGCGCGAATCGGCCTGCGAATCGGCGGATTTCGTTTGCCGAGGGTGAAAACATGGTGTATATTCCAAGTAGACAGGCAGAGGGGGGTGGATCGATGCCCCGGATGCCCGAGATCGCCGGTGAGTCCCAGGAGGCGGCCCCCCGGCTGGAGGAAAACCGGCCGGTGGAGACCGCGCCCGATGAGGGGCACCCGCGATCCATGTCTCGCGGACGATCGGCTACATCGGGGATGTTCGCATCCCCGCTTACGTTACGGCTCATGGACTTCTCGGGTGAAGGAGAGCGCGCGCCTCCGGGGTAATTACCTCTGGGGGCGGTGGAAGGTCGGGCCGGTTCGACTGATGCCCGAACCCGCCTTCAGCCGATACGTACGAAAGCGCGTAAGTCGTGGGCCGGAGGACCGACGCAGCGGGTGCCGGAGCGGCACCCGGGTGTAAGGGAGCCCGGCCGCGGTTTTCAGGGGGCTTTTCGGAGGATTATTGGAAGAGCGAGAGTCCGGATATATGGTGTGCGGCATCGCCTTCGGCGGTGCCGGATCATTCAATCTAATGAGCCCTGATCGGGCTCGGGCCCGCACGGTCGACCCATAGTGGCACCAGGGCCCAACATGTACGCCGTCAACGGCGAACGCCGGAAGCAACCTGGGCTTCCCCGCGTTCGCCGTTGAGCGTTTTACGCTCTTTGGGAAAACCGGCAACGAGTCCTCGCGCACTCAAAGCGGTCCCGATGTCAGCAGTTGGAGAGGATCGAGGCGCTGCCCGGCGCGGTCGAGTTGATCCTCGAAGCGCTGTATGTCAACAACCGCCCGAGCAAGTACGCTTATCGCTGCAGCACGTTCTACAAGCGGTGAAGATTGTACGAACCATTTCCCTGGAGCAGGTTATTCCCGCGCGCGTTTCACCGCTGTCCGCCCGCCTCTATAATGCCGCCACGCCCGCGATCCACCGCGCAGCCAAGGAAGGGATGACGTCGCATGGAACCGCCCTCGATCTGCCTGAAACTCCTGCATGACATGCTGTCCGCGCGGTCCTTTCCGCACGCGTTGGAGGTGCTGGCCGAGGCCACCGGGACGACGGCGATCCTGTTCGGCAGCCGGGGCGAGGTGCTGGTCGGGCCGATGCCGGGCAACGGTTGGGTGCGGGCGATCCTTGAGTGTGAAGGCGGCCGGGAGCTGATTATCGAGACGCACCGCTGGGCGGTTCAGGCTGAGGGGGGGCAGGGCGACAAGCCGGTGGTGGCCGCCCTGCTCGACGCGCTGGACCACTTCTCGCTGCCGCTGACTGTCGGTGGAGACCGGGCGGGCACGCTGACAATCGGCGATCGGCCGCGCAAGCCGCTGCCGGAATCGCTGATCACCCGGGTGGCTGACGCCCTGCAGGCTGACGCGGCTCCTTTGCGGGTCGCGGCGGAGCAACTGCGCCCCTGGTCGGCAGTCGAAGCGGCTGCCGCGAAAGACCTGGCGGCTTTGCTGGCCAGGCTGTTCGGTGAACTGTGCGCCCAGGAACAGAGCCTGCAGAATCGGATCGAGGAACTGAGCGCGGTATACAACATCACCGCCTTGACGGCCGGCGCGCTGGACCTGCGGGAGATCCTGAACAAGATCGCCCAACTGGTCACCGAGGTGATGAACGTCCGGGCGTGCAGCATCCGGCTGCTGGATGAGAACAGCGGCACGCTGGTGATCAAGGCGGTGTACAACCTGTCGGCGGAGTACCTGAGCAAGGGCCCGGTGACCGTGGACCGCAGCCCGATCGACGAGGCGGCCCTGGCCGGCCAGATCGTGTACGTCCCCGACCTGCCCGACGATCCGCGGACAGTGTATCCGCAACAAGCGCGGGCCGAAGGCATCGTCAGCGGTCTGGTCTGCGGGATGATCTACCGGGGCAAGCCGGTGGGCGCGATCCGCGTGTATACCGGCAAGTCGCATGTGTTCTCGCCGTTCGAGGAATCGCTGTTGCGGGCGGTGTCGTCGCAGACGGCGGCGGCGATCGTCAACGCCCGGTTGTTCAGCCAGAAGCTGGACGCCGAGCGATTCGCGCATCAGCTCGCATACGCGGGCAAGGTCCAGCGGCGGATGATCCCGTCGACGCCGCCAAACACCGATCGGCTGGAGATCGGCGCGGTATATCGGCCGACGTTCGAGGTCGGCGGCGACTTCTACGACTTCATCAACCTGCCCAAGAAGAACCTGGGCATCGCGATCGCGGACGTGTCCGGCAAGGGGGTGCCGGCCTCGCTGCAGATGGCCTCGCTGCGGGCGGCCCTGCGGGTCAACGCCTACCACATGTACGACATCGACCGGATCATGAGCCAGACCAACCGGCACCTGTGCCGGGACGCGGGCAGAGGAGAATTCGCCACGGTGTTCTACGGGGTGATTTCTCCCACTATGCGGTTTACCTACTGCAACGCCGGGCACAACCCGCCCATGCTCCTGCGCGACGGACGGACCGAGAAACTCGAGATCGGCGGAACGGTGCTGGGCGTCGACCCCGGCTCGACCTTCGAGCGCGGAATCGAGGATCTGAAGGCCGGAGACGTGCTGCTGATGTACACCGACGGGGCGGTGGAGGCCCTGAACTTCGGCGACGAGCGTTTCGGAACGGATCGCCTGGCCGACTCGCTTCGCCAGCACGCCGACCAGTCCGCCCAGCGCATCGCCCAGAACATCCTCTGGGACATCCGCCGCTTCCGCGGCCTGGCCGACCGCACCGATGACCTGACCATGGTCGTGGCCAAGATTCACGGGGGATAAATAAAAGTGGGCCCTGGAACCATTGGGGGTGCCGGAATCCTGCCGGTCGAATGACGGGCTGCCTGCCCTGCCTGCGGCAGGCAGGGAATCCCCCAATGCTCGTGTCGAGATGGGAATATCGACCCGGCGGTTATTCCTTCGGGCTATTCGCCATTGCCGGCCGGCCTGGAAAAGGGCAGGTCCTTGCCTTTGGGGAAGGATTGGAAAACTCCTGAAAGCTTCTTGATGGCCCGACGGGCGTCGGGATGCCCGCTGCCGGCCATGTCGTGTTCCTCCCACGGGTCGGCCTGCAGGTCGTAGAGTCGGCCGTCCTGGTGCCACTTGAACCGCTCGTCGCGGAGGGTCTGCTTCGGCCCCAGGCGGGAGTAGATCCACTCGCGGCGCGGCCCGGGTTCCTTCCGCCCGAGCAGCGTGTGCAGGAAGGACTTGCCGTCGATGGCCACGTTTTCCGGCGATTCGGCGCCGGCCAGACCGACGAGGGTGGGGAACATATCGGAGAAATCGACCAGCTCGTTTGTGACCTTTCCGGCCGGCGTGCGGCCCGGCCAGTTGGCGATGAAGGGAACGCAGATGCCGCGCTCGGTGGTTCCACCCTTGCCGCCGTCGACGAGTCGGCCGCGGGCCCTGCACTCGACGCCGCTGACCGTGCCGTTGTCGGAGGTGAATATCACCAGTGTCCGGTCGCGGATCTTGAGATCATCGAGGGCCTTGACCAGGCAGCCGATCTCGTAGTCGCAGTAGTCGACCATGCCGGGGAACAGGTCGATGCCGCGGGCGGTTGTGTTGAGTTTATGCGGCGTCCTGGTGAACGGCGTGTGGGGGAGAACCATCGCGTAGTAGGCCAGGAACGGGCCGTCCTTGTGCCGGGCCATGAAGTCGATGAGGAAGTTGCGGAATACGTCCGGCCCGAACTGGCCGGCCTGCGTGCCGCGCCGGCCGGAGGAATCCTGGATGAAAGGGTTGAAGTACCGCTCGGCGCTGGGCGGATTGCCGGCCTCGAAGCCGACCCACGCGCACCACTCGTCGAAGCCGTGTTGCCTGAGGCAATCCGGATGCCGGCGAAGGTCATCAACCTGCCACTTGCCGGCCATGGCCGTGGCGTAACCGGCGGCCTTGAGCTGCCGGGAGAAAGCGATTTCCTTGTTCCAGTCGAAGAAGACCCCGCCCCAGCGCGGCGAGTCGTGGTGTATGGTCCAGCCGGTATGGAATGGGTATCGGCCGGTGAACATCAGAACGCGGGTCGGGGTACAGAGCGGCGTGGCCCAGACGTTCTCGAAGCGCAGCCCCCCCTCCGCCAGCCGATCCATGTTCGGCGTGCGGTGCTCGCTGCCGTAACAGCTCAACCACTCCTTGCCGAGATCGTCGGCCAGGATGAATAGGATGTTGGGACGCTCCGAACGGTCGGCGGCATGCAACTGCACCGGCCATGCCGCCAGAAGCATTACAAGCAGCCGACGCGACATAACGCTGCCTCCCCAAAGCGGCCTTCGGCTGCAACCCAAACATGCGCGAATCGCGCGCCTGTTGCACGAGGCCTGTTGCACAGAGCCGTTACACGAAGCCGTTACACGGAGCCGTTGCACGGAGCCGTTACACGGAGCCTGTTACACGAAGCCGTTACACGGAGCCGTTACACGAAGCCGTTGCACGAAGCCGTTGCACGAAGCCGTTGCACAGAGCCGTTGCACGGAGCCGTTGCACGGAGCCTGTTGCACGAAGCCGTTACACGAAGCCGTTGCACAAAGCCGTTGCACGGAGCCTGTTGCACGGAGCCTGTTGCACGGAAGCGTTCGGAGTCCCGTAGGGACGACCGACAATAGCCCGGCGTTTCAACGCCGGGGCAAAAGTACGCCTGATTCATTTTCCACAGTCCCGTAGGGACGATTGACCTTTGATGATACTCTTGAGAAGGCCGAAGGGCCACGAGCGTTGAGATTCACGGCCCTCGGCATGGAGTATACGCGGCCTGGCGAACGGAGCGGCCGACCCCCCGTGTCGGCCGTTGGTTGGCTGAGCGTGCATTCCAAAGCGGCCCTCGGCCGTAACCAAAACCCGAACAATGGATGTCGCTTATCACTGTCTGCCCATAAGCGAGTCATGCGATTCAGCAAAAAACATGCGCGCAAAACGCATAGAAGTTCCGCGAGGTTCTAACGGGTCGGACGGTCCGTTGTGCTCCTTGTCTCACCCGTCCACTCGATGCGGTAACCGAAGGGTGCGGCGCCCAAATGGACGAAAGGCCACGGTCTCGCGGCGTCGTCATTCGGCGGTTCGGCTTTCACCGTTTCTCACGGCGGGAGGAACGTGTCGGTCGGGGCGAGCGGGGCTTCGGTGCCCTTGTACGAGTTGAACGAGCCGACGCGGTAGATGTCATCGGCGTCGACACCGATCGTCGGGCGGGTAAAGAAACCGCTGTAGCCGTCGGCGTAGATGGCGTTCTGTCCGGCACCACGGTCGTGCAGCATCGAGTTGGCCGACACCGCCTGCACCGGCATGGTCGTCGGCACTCCGCTCGGCGGCAGCAGCGGATTCCGATCGGCGATCACAACTGTCTGCCGGCCCGGGCCGCTCTGGAGCGACTCCAGCCGAACTCCCTGGGGCCTGTTCATGAACAGGAAACTGTACGAGTTGTTGTTGCGGTGTGCGAAGTCCTGCAGGGCCTGCAGGTCCCGGGCGGTCAGTGGCCGGCCGTTGCGGTCCGCCGGGCAGATGAAAACCTGCACATTCGGCAGGTATCCCTGTTTTATCAGCCTGAACACATGTTGCGTGTTGGACGCGAAGGGCACTTGGGGATCGTTCGTCGGCAGCCACGACGCCCCGGGGATGTAGCCGGAGTAAGGCAGGTATCCGGCGTTGGCCTGCCCGTAGGAAGTCATCGCGCTGGAGATCATCTGCTGATTGTCCAGGCAGCGGGTGCGCTGCGAGACGCTTCGGGCCTTGTTAAAGCCGGGGATCGCCACGGAGAAGAACAGCACCAGGCACGCCGCCGCCGCCGCCAGGTCGCGCCAGCCGAAAGAGTACCCCCGCCCGGCCACCCGATCGCCGGATCGTGCGGCCGTTCGTTCGCGTTCGCGGGAGAACGGAATCGCCCGCTCGCGCCTTTCGACGTGGGCCAGAATCCTGTCGGCGAGGTTCGCCGGGGGTTGCACCTCGTTGGCGTCCAGCAATTTGAGCAGGTCCCGCAAGGCCCGGCTTCGACCGGCCGTCTCCGGCGCGCCGGCCACTTCCTGTTCGACCTGTTCGGTCTCCTCGGCCGACAGCCGGTTCAGATGAAGATCCAGCAACCGATCGTCGAATGACTTGGATCTCTCACCCATGTCTCACACCCGCTCCTTTACCGCCGCCCGATACGAACGCCCGAAATGCTCGATGGCCGAATGCAGTCGGCTCTTCACAGTTCCAAGAGGAACTCCCAGGATCTCGGCAATCTCCTTGTAAGGAAAACCGTGGTAGTAGCTCAATACCAGCACCTCCCGCAGCCGCTCCGGCATCTCCGACAACACCCGCCGAACATTCTCGCGCTGCTCTTCGAGACTCGACGCGGCGACCGGCGACTGCGACTCGTCCGCCAGGAAGTCCAGGAACGTCCGTTTCTCCTCGCCCTCGCCGGATACCCCCGCCACCTCGGCGTCCAAGGGCATTTCCGGCCGGCGGCGCTTGCTCCTCAACAGGTCGCGGGCCTTGTTCGCGGCAATCGTGAACAGCCACGGCTTGAACCGCCGCGATGTGTCAAAGCTCGCCCCCGACTGGTGGATCTGCAGGAACACCTCCTGGATCAGATCCTCGGCCATCGCCGCGTTCCCCGTGAAGCGAGCCAGGAAGCGAAAAAGCTCGTCGCTGTACCGATGTACCAGCGTGGCGAACGGCTCCGGCTTCCCGGCCAGATGCTCGGCCAACAGTTGCTCGTCCGTGGGCGTACTCAACGGGTCTTTCGTCATCTCTGATACGTTCGCACCGCGCCGCGGTTCGCCGACCTCTCCCGAACCCCGGCAAAACAAGCCACTTGGGACACAATCCCCGGGATCGGCCCAGGCATCGCTGCCGCCGTGCGGCCACGACCGATAAGCATCGTCGGCCACGCCCCAGCCGGGCAAACAGACGGGACCGCGGCCCATTTCCAGAGTGCATCGGCGGCTTCATCATAAGGCGACCCGGCGGGCCGTCAAAGGGAAGGGCTTGACAGAGCACGGCTCGTAAACTTAGGCTGGATCGGGACTTGGTCCAACTGCGGGTCCAGGGTGGCCGGGGGTGCGGCTTGGTCTGAATTCGGCGTTTGCATCAGCCGACAGCATCTTCAATCACCCGAACACTGTGGCTATGGGCGCACTTTTGGGCAAGGCGGGCGACTCGAATCCGATGCGCGTTCCGTGGACTGCCCGGATACGGTCAGGGCCGTTACATATCTTTTCTCCAAGAGCGGCAGGTCATCATGTCCATCAAGGATCAGGCGTTACCGAGTGAAACGTTGTCGGCTCTCGTGGAAGCAACGGCCGCGATCAACAGCACCCTGGACCTTGAGGCGACGCTCCAGGCCATCGCCCGGGCGGCGACCCGCGTCATGCGGGCCGAGGCCAGTTCGGTTCTGCTGATCGACCCGAAAAGGCATAAGCTCATCTTCATGGCCGCCACCGGCGAGTCGGGCGAACAGCTCATCGGTGAAGAGTTCGACGCGGACCTGGGCATCGCCGGCAAGGTGGTCAAGTCCGGCAAGCCGGTCCTGGTCGGCGACGTGCGCCAGGACACCGCGTTCTTCAAGGGCATCGACGACAAGTCCAGCTTCACCACCCGCGGCATCATCGCCGCGCCCATGATCAAGAAGGACCAGACCGTCGGCGTCGTCGAGGTTCTCAACCGCATCGGCGGCGAGTTCGCCGAGTCCGACCTCGACCTGCTCCTGCTGTTCGCCAACCTGGCGGCCAGCGCGACTTCGAACGCCCAGGCCCATGAGCGGCTCAAGCTCGAGAACCGGGGCCTGCGGGCCGGGCTGGACGGCGGCGCGAACATCATCGGGCAGTCGACCGCCCTGCGGCAAGTGCTGGAACTCTGCGCCCGGGTGGCCGGCAGCAACGCCACGGTGCTCATTTTGGGCGAGACCGGCACCGGCAAGGAGATAATCAGCCGGCACATTCACGCCAACTCGCAGCGGCGCGACAAGCCTTTCATCGCCATCAACTGCGCCGCCCTGCCCGAGACGCTGCTGGAGAGCGAGTTGTTCGGCCACGAGAAGGGATCGTTCACCGGGGCGATCGGCCAGAAGATCGGCCGCTTCGAGCTGGCCCACGGGGGGACGCTGTTCCTCGACGAGATCGGCGACATCAGCCACTCGACGCAGTTGCGGCTGCTCCGCGTGCTGCAGGAGCGGGAGCTCATCCGCGTGGGCGGGATCAAGACGATCTCCTGCGACGTGCGGGTCATCGCGGCCACCAACCGGGATCTGACCAAGGCGATCCAGGACGGCCACTTCCGCGAGGACCTGTACTATCGGCTCAACGTGTTCCCGATCAAGACCCCCCCGCTGCGCGAGCGGCGGGAGGACATCGCGCTGCTGGTGGATCACTTCGTCAAACTGGCGGCCAGGCAGCTCAACGTGCCGGCACCGGCGGTGGGCAACGACGCGCTGGCCCTGCTGACCAGCTACCGCTGGCCGGGCAACATCCGGGAGCTGCAGAACGTCACCGAACGGGCTGTGCTGCTGATCGACGGCCCGACCGTCGAGCCGCAGCATCTGCCCCGCGAGATCGTCGGCGACGAGCCGGAACTGCTCCGCGACAAGAGCGACTCCAGCCTGTGGGGCTACGAGAAAGCCCTCATCCAGCGAGCACTGAAAGAGGCCGGCTGGAACCAGACCAAGGCCGCCAAGGCCCTCGGCATCTCACGCGACAACCTCCGCTATCGCGTCAAGAAATACGAGATCGAGAAGCCGCCGGGCTGAAAAAAGCTCAAGAAGAAATGCTGACGGCCCCGGCAGGGGCGTCCGGGCGCGCCGGGCCACGGTCACTTGGGTTATTTCATGTAAAGCACCACGGAGGCACCGAGACCCGGAGGGATCAGGGCAGAATGTCGATTGAGGCCCACGACTCAAGTCGACAACCCGTCGCTGACGGTCAAAGCCTACGAACAGATTTTTTCTCCCAGATCTTCTCCGTGAACTCCGTGCTCTCCGTGGTGAATTACCCGGGCCAATAACCACCGGCTGTCCTCACCGACGTCCTCGATCGCACTCAGACCACGATGCCCCCCTGTCTCAGACCGTCTTGGTGGAAACCTGGTCTCCACCCGACCGCTTGGCGAGGTACATGAGCTTGTCCGCCTCGGCGAGCAGCGCATCCATCGAATCTTTTTTTGAAGACGGCTCGACGTGAACGAGGCCCGCACTGAGGGAGACCTTCGCCGTGCACTTGCCCCTGCCGATCGGCTGCTCGGAGACGTGGTCGAGAATGCGCTGGGCGGCCCGCGCGGCGTCCGCCTTGCCGCAGTCGTAGATCATCATCACGAACTCGTCCCCGCCCACGCGCGCGGCGACATCCTGCTGTCGGGTCGCTTTGGTCATCCGCTCCGCGACCAGCTTGAGGGCCCGGTCGCCGAACTCGTGCCCAAGGTTATCGTTGACAAGCTTGAAGTTGTCGACATCGAACATGACCACGGCAAAGCCGACCTTGTAACGTGCGGCGGCCTTGAGGAGTTCCGCGGAACGGTGGTCCAGCCCCTCACGATTCAGCAGGCCGGTCAGTGGATCGCGCTGCGCCTTGTCCTCGAGCTTGTTGTGGGCATGGACAAGCTGCGAGACCTCCAGGCCCATCCTGGCCGCGTCCTGCAGCAGTTCATTGACGGTGCGGACCAGTGCGGTGGTGTTGTCTGCCTCCTCCCTGGCGGCATCGATGAGCAACTCCGCCAGGCGGTTGTTCGAATCCCCTTTCCCCTCGAAATAGCCATGCATCTGGGTGAAATCCTCCTGCACCTTCCAGAAAAATGTTGACACTTCCCCGGGATCGACCTGACAGCTCTCCACAAGGAAGCGACACAACTCGTCGGCATCCTGCCTGCTCCAGCCCTGCAAGAGAGGCGGGAACAGCGAAGACGCGTAGATGGCCTTGCCCAGGGATTCCTTTTCCATGAAGTCGGTCAGCTTGCCCGGGTGATGATGGAAAGCCACGGCGTCGACAAAAACCTCGGGCAGGTCCATTTTCTGGGCCAGGACCCGCCCGAACTCCATGTGATCGAGTCGGCACAGTGCTCGTTCCTTCTGAAGCTGCTCCTGGCGGGTGAGCTTCGGATTCCTCAGGATGGCCAGCACCGGCTCCGGGGCCACGGCGTACATGATCGGCAGGGCGAAGTCCTGGAACATCCCCCCGACGAAAGCCTCGTCGGCGACGGCCGGGTCCAACAACATTGCGGTCTGCCGGGCGGCAACGGCTCGGCAAAGCGATGCCTCCCAGAACATGCTCGCGTCCTCCGGCTTGAGTCGCAGGCTGTTGTGCAGTCCCGCCATGCAGTAGCTGATGGACAGCGTCCGCACGGTACCAAGACCCAACAGATTGACGGCCAGCTTCACGGAAGTCACCTTGTTGCGCACCCCGAACCACGGCGAGTTGGCCAGTGCCAGGAGTTTGGTACTCAAGGAGGTGTCCGAACTGATCACCTTGGCGTAATCCGCGGGATCAGCCTCGATATTCTTGCCGAGCTCCACGAATTTCATGGCCACGCCGACCGTGGTCGGGAGGTAGGAGAGAGAATTGATTCTGACCCGAATCTTCTGCTCCAGGGCCGCCGAATCGGAGACCTGGCTCTCCGCGGTGCAGTTTTCCATGTTTTATCGCTCCTCAGGCAGGTGCGAAAAACGAAGATCGGGTGTGCCGGAAGCACTGGCGGCAGGGGGACGGTTCGCCCCCCGACTTTACGGGTTCCCCGGCCTGCCTATCCGAGGAGCCGACCGGACAGCCATCTTTTCGTCAACAAGACTTATCGCCTTAAATCTAAAAACCATTTATTCAATATCTCGCCAGACTCAGGCGATAGATGAAACTGTCAGTCGTTGTCTTGCAGAACCCATATAAAGCGCCACGTTATCCCTGCCGGGGAGGGGAACTGAACAAAGGCCTGAGGTATGTGAGTCAGGAGGCTGCGTTCCCATGCAACACCACGCCATCCAATCGTCCCACATTCTGATCGTCGGCCCGGATACCGCCGTCAAGACGGTGGAGGGAATTTTCACAAACCAGACGGAGTGGCGATGTGTGCGGGCGGACTCGGCCACCCAGGCCATGTGGCTGCTTCGCCGGGAAGCCGAACTCGATGTGGTGGTCATCGCGCCCGGAATGCGGATCGAAGCGTACGGCGAATTGACCCGGGACGTGAAATTCGGCCGATCCGGCGGGATGACGCCGGTGGTGTTTATTCTGGAGCCCTCGTTGGCCGACCGGCGAGCGGACGTCTATGAATCCGGGGCCGACGACTGCATTCAGTTGCCCGCATCGCGGCAGGAGATCGTTCTGCGGGTTTTGAACGCCATCCGGGTCAAGCGGGCCACGGACTCGCTCGAGGACGCAACGGCCGTGATCACCTCTTTGGCCAACGCGATAGAAGGTCGCGACGCGTATACCTGCGGACATGTGGAGCGTGTGGCCACGTATGCGGTCGAAATCGCGAAACGACTCGGCGTGCCGGAGAAGAACCTTGAGACCATCCGCATCGGCGGGATGGTGCATGATATCGGCAAGGTGATTGTTCCGGATCAAATTCTCAACAAGCCGGGCCGGCTGACGGACGAGGAGATGAATGTTGTCAAGCGTCATCCCGTGGTGGGCCACGAGATTCTGAAGCCCCTTCGGACAATGCAGGAAGTGCTGCCCATCGTTCGCTGGCACCACGAGAGACCCAACGGCCGGGGATACCCCGACGGCCTGAGCGGCGACGACCTGCCATTGTTTCCGCGGATCGTGGCGGTGGCGGACTGCTTCGATGCCATCAGCACGAGCCGCCCCTACCGCCCCGCAATGCCGCCGCAGGAGTGCCAGACACTCATGGGGCGACTGGCCGGCACAGGGGACCTGGCACCCGATCTCGTGAACATTCTGCTCGAGATCATCGACCAGAATACGCACCAGTTGGCCGAGGTTGGTGCGTAAGGGGCATTCGTGTAGTTGGTCACGCTGTTCGCATCTTATTCTGTGGCACCGGCGTCCCGCCGGTGCAACACCGGCGAGACGCCTGTGCCACAAATGCGCGCCGGGTGGAGCGCATTCGATCGGCCTGTAAGCCGACCCATAAACGGGCTTGCATTCCTCGGCGCTCGCGGTAAAGTATGTTTGTGACGGTTTTCACGATCGTGCACCATGCGGGTCCGGCCTGAGCCCGGCATGCCTGCGGACACGAGAGGCCGGCCGATACTTTCCAGGACGAACAGCCAGGGCGGTCACCGGCACATCGGCGCGGTGCGACGGAGTGGCAGAGGGGTTCCTAATCGCCCGTTGCGGCGGGTTCCGCAGGAGTCCGCTGATACAATACCACAGGGGTTTGGCTAGAACGAGAGTCGAGGTTGCCTATGAGTGATCTGCAAAGCGGCATCAAGGAAATCTGTGCGAGCTGCGGCAATGACCGCACGCGGATGATGGACATCATCCGCGCGGCCAAGGCCCGGTGGGGCTGCGTCGGTGACGAGGCGATCGATCTCATCGCCCGGACGGTTTCGGTTCCACGAGTCGAGGTCGAGAGCGTGGTCACGTTCTATGCGTTCTTCTCGAAAAAGCCCAAGGGCAAGGTGGTCGTCCGGCTGTGCAACGACATCATCGACCGGATGCACGGCAGCGCGCGGTCGGCCGAGGCGTTCATCGACGATCTGGGGATCGGCTTCGGGGAGGTGACGCCGGACGGCATGATCTCGCTGGAGTCGGTGCCGTGCATCGGGCTGAGCGACCAGGCGCCGGGGGCGCTGATCAACGACGTGCCGGTCACCCACCTGACCAGCGACGCGGCTCACGACATCGTGGAAGATCTGAAGACCCACATGGACCCGCAGAAGCTGGTCAAGAGCTTCGGGGACGGAAACAACTCCCACCCCCTGGTGCGCTCGATGGTGCGGAATAACATCCGGCTGCCGGGCCCGATCATCTTCAGCCGGAGCATCCGGGGCGCAGCGATCAAGAAGGCCATCGGCATCACGCCGGCGGAAGTCATCCGGGCGGTCAAGACGTCGCGACTCCGCGGCCGGGGCGGCGCCGGATTCCCCACGGGAATCAAGTGGGAGTTCTGCCGCGCGGCGGACGGGGAGAAGAAATACGTGCTCTGCAACGCCGACGAGGGCGAGCCCGGGACGTTCAAGGACCGGGTGGTCCTCACGGAGCGGCCGGACCTGGTGTTCGCGGGAATGACGATCGCCGGCTACGCGATCGGCGCCGTCGAGGGCATCGTTTACCTGCGAGGCGAGTACGCCTACCTGCGGGCGTTCCTCGAGGACGTGCTGGCCAAGCGCCGGTCGGACGGCCTGCTCGGCAAGGACATCCTCGGCAAGAAGGGGTACGACTTCGACATCCGCATCCAGATGGGTGCCGGGGCGTACGTGTGCGGAGAGGAGACGTCCCTGATCAGCTCCTGCGAGGGGCTTCGGGGCGACCCGAAGAACCGCCCGCCTTTCCCGGCCCAGAAGGGGTATCTCGGCTATCCGACGGTGGTGAACAATGTCGAGACGTTCTGCTGCGTGGCCCGGATCATGGAAGACGGCCCCGCGACGTTCAATGAGTACGGATCGGCCGGCAGCAGCGGCACGAAGCTGCTGAGCATCTCCGGCGACTGCACGACGCCGGGCGTATACGAAGTGCGGTTCGGCATCACGCTGGGCGAGGTGCTCAAGTTTGCGGGGGCCGAGGACGCCATCGCGGTGCAGGTCGGCGGGCCGAGCGGGCAACTCGTGGGCCCGAAGGACTATGGGCGGAAGATCTGCTACGACGATCTGGCCACCGGCGGATCGATCATGACCTTCGGCCCGAAGCGGGACGTGCTCAAGACCGCCCAGTGCTTCATGGATTTCTTCATCGAGGAGAGCTGCGGGTACTGCACGCCCTGCCGGGTGGGCAACGTGCTGCTGAAGGAGCGGCTCGAACGGATCATGGAGGGGAACGGCGAGCCGAGCGACCTGGATTACCTTCAGCAGTTGGGCACAACCGTGAAGACCGCCAGCCGGTGCGGGCTGGGGCAGACCTCGCCCAACCCGATCCTCACCTCGCTGGCCAACTTCCGATCGCATTACGAGGCCCTGGTCAAGCCGGACAAGGATGGCTTGAAGCGGGCATTTGACGTCAAGGCGGCCGTGCACGAGGCGGAGCGGATCGCCGGGCACGCATCGACGATTTACTGAACCGGAAAACGGGAAAATCAATATGAGCGACACGATAACGCTGACCATCGACGGAGTGGAGATTCAGGCCCGGCCGGGGCAGACCATCCTGGAGGCGGCCGAGGAGGCGGGGGTCTACATCCCGCGGCTGTGCCATCTCAAGGGGCTGGTCCCATTCGGAAGCTGCCGGGTTTGCACGGTTCTGGTGAACGGCCGGCCCCAGGCGTCCTGCGTACAGCCGGCAGCGCCGGGCATGGTCGTCGAGAGCGAGACCGAAAAGGTCCGGCAGATCCGCAAGGATATCATCGACATGCTGTTCGTGGAGGGCAACCACTTCTGCATGTTCTGCGAGAAGAGCGGCAACTGCGAACTTCAGGCATTGGCCTACCGGTTCGGGATCGCCGCGCCGAAGTACCCCTATCTCTACCCGGATCGTGACGTGGACGCGTCGCACCCGGACATCCTGATCGACCGGAACCGGTGCATCCTGTGCGCCCGGTGCGTTCGGGCGTCGCGCGACCTGGACGGCAAGCATGTGTTCGGGTTCGTGGGCCGCGGACCGCACAAGAAAATCGCGGTGAACGCCCGAGCCCGGCTGGTGGACACCAACGCCGACGCGACCGACAAGGCGGTGGAAAGCTGTCCGGTGGGCTCGATCCTCAAAAAGCGGGTGGGTTACGCGATCCCGGTGGGCCGGCGGAAGTACGATCACCAGCCGATCGGCTCGGAAATCGAAGCCGCCAAGAGCAAATAAGGACAACCAGACATGGCAAAACCCAAAGTCGCAACGACGTCATTGGCCGGGTGCTTCGGCTGCCACATGTCCGTGCTGGACATCGACGAGCGGATCCTGAAGCTGATCGAGCTGGTCGACTTCGACAAGTCGCCGATCGACGACATCAAGGAGTTCACCGGGCAATGCGCGATCGGCCTCATCGAGGGCGGCTGCTGCAACGAGGAAAATGTCCACGTGCTGCAGGAGTTCCGCAGGCATTGCGACATTCTGATCGCGGTCGGGGACTGCGCGACGATGGGCGGCATTCCGGCGATGCGGAACAACATCCCCCTGAAGGAATGCTTTGACGAGGCGTATCTCAGCGGACCGACGGTCCACAATCCGAGCGGGACAATCCCGAACGATCCGGACCTTCCGCTGCTGCTGAGCAAGGTCTACCCGGTGCAGGAAGTGGTGAAGATCGACTACTTCCTGCCGGGGTGCCCGCCGTCGGCGGACACGATCTGGGCGGCGCTGACAGCGCTGCTGACGAATCAGAAGGTCGATCTGCCTTACGAGCTGATCAAGTACGATTGACCGCCAGAACCGGAGGACAACCGTGGTCGCAACCACAGTCAACGGCATGAAAAAAATCGTGATCGAGCCGGTCACCCGAGTCGAGGGACACGGGAAGGTGACCATCCTGCTCGACGACAAGAAGCAGGTTTCGCAGGCCCGCCTGCACATCGTGGAGTTCCGCGGATTCGAGCGGTTCATCCAGGGCCGGCCCTTCTGGGAGGTGCCGGTGCTGGTGCAGCGGCTGTGCGGCATCTGCCCGGTGAGCCATCACCTGGCGGCGGCCAAGGCGATGGATCGGATCGTCGGGGGCGAAAAGCTCACCCCGACGGCCGAGAAGATCCGCCGGCTGATGCACAACGGGCAGATGTTCCAGTCGCACGCGCTGCACTTCTTCCACCTGTGCTCGCCGGACCTGCTGTTCGGATTCGACGCCGACGTGGCGATCCGCAACGTGATCGGCGTGGCCGCCAAGTTCCCCGACCTGGCCGTCCAGGGCGTGATGATGCGCAAATACGGGCAGGAGATCATCAAAGCCACCGCGGGCAAGAAAATCCACGGCACGGGCGCGATCCCCGGCGGCGTCAACAAAAACCTGTCGATCGCGGAGCGGGACGGTCTCCTGAAGGACATCGAGCAGATGCTGGTCTGGTCCCGCGGCGCGGTGAAGGTGGCCAAGGACTACACGGTCCAGAACCTGGAGAAGGTCAAGCCGTTCGGTTCGTTCGACTCGAGCCACCTGTCGTTGATCCGGGCCGACGGGGCGATGGACCTTTATCACGGCAACCTGCGGGCGATCGATTCGCAGGGCAACAAGATTTTCGACCAGGTGGACTACCAGAAGTACACGGACTACATCGCCGAGGAAGTCCGCCCCTGGTCGTACATGAAGTTCCCGTTCATCAAGTCACTTGGGCCGGAGAACGGCTGGTACCGGGTGGGCCCGCTGGCCCGGATCAACGCGGCAGACTTCATCGACACGCCCGAGGCCGAAGCCGAGCGCAAGGCATTCATGGCCGTCACCAGCGGCAAGCCGAACAACATCACGATGGCCTACCACTGGGCGAGGATGATCGAATTGCTGCATTCGATCGAGCAAATCCAGGCCCTGCTCAACGACAAGGACCTGCAGGGCACGGACCTGGTGGTCAAGGGCGAGCGGCGCGAGGAGACGGTGGGAATGATCGAGGCCCCGCGCGGAACACTGATCCACCACTACAAGGTGAGCAAGAAGGACCTGGTGGTGATGGCCAATCTGATCGTCTCGACGACGCACAATAACGAGCCGATGAACCGGGCGGTCGAGAAGGTCGCTAAAGACCACCTGAGCGGGGTGGAGATCACCGAGGGATTACTCAACCACGTGGAGGTGGCGATCCGGGCGTACGACCCGTGCCTGTCGTGCGCGACGCACGCCCTGGGCCGGATGCCGCTAACGGTGGAGCTGGTGGACCACGAGGGCAACGTCCTGGACAGCAAGAGCCGAGGATGAACGAACAAGCGCTCAAGGTACTGCTGATCGGGTACGGCAACCCCGGCCGGGGCGACGACGGCCTGGGTCCGGCGCTGGCCGCGCGGATCGAGCGGCTGGGTCTGGCCGGGATCACCATCGAGAGCGATTACCAGCTCTGCCTGGAGGACGGCGAGGCGGTCGCCCGTCACGATGTGGCGATTTTCGCCGACGCGGACACCACCGGCGAGGAGCCGTTCTCGTTCCGCCGCGTTGAGCCGGCTTCGTCGATCAGCTTCAGCACACACAGTCTCCGGCCGGAGGCGGTGCTGGGCCTGGCCCACGATCTTTTCGGCGCGCGGACGGAGGGGTATGTTCTGGGTATCCGCGGTTATGATTTCAACGAGTTCAACGAGTCCCTGTCCGGTCGGGCCCGGGCGAACCTGGAGTTGGCGGCGGTGTTCACCGAGCAAGTGTGTCGCGAGGGCGATTTTGCCCGGGCCGCCGGTGCCGGGAAGTCCTTGGTTGCATCGGTTGCACCCGTGACTATCGAGTGAGGTAGACCCATGAAAGACGGAAAGCACGTGATTCTGTACATCGATGACGACCCGGACTTCCTGCATGCCGTCCGGACGATCCTCGAATCCAACGGGTACACCATGGCCGAGGCCGCCAGCGCCGAGGAAGGCCTGAAGGTCTACAAGGAGACCAACCCGGATTTCATCATCGTCGACCTGATGATGGAGGAGGTGGACGCGGGCACGAGCTTCGTCAAGGAGCTGAAGGCCGTGGGCAACAAGGCCCCGATCTACATGCTCAGTTCGGTGGGCGACAGTCTGAGCATCAGCACGGACTACGCGTCCCTCGGGCTGAACGGCGTGTTTCAGAAGCCGATCGCTCCGAGCACCCTGCTGGGAGTGCTGAAGGCGAAGCTCAAGTAAGAGTGCCCCAGAGCAACCCGCGTGGGACCGGCTTCCGACCGGCCGGGGCTCAGGATGCACTCTATGAGCCTTTCCCAGTTGGTGCGGCATGGGCGCCTCGCCCGTACACCACCGGCGGGCACCCGTTCTCCCTTCGTCGACATGAAGAGGCAGAGGGAGGTCATGGAGAACGGCGGCCCCAATGTGCCCCGCCGATCCCCCCCCTTGGCGGGATCTCGGCGACACATCCGGCACAGACAACCTGATCTGGAACTGCATGAGGTTGTGTCGCCCTCTCTGCGGGCGGACGACAATCGGGATCCATGAAGTAGAGCAAATCAAGAATAACGGCGGCATCCGGCGCCCCTGCCGGGCGATGATGCGCTTTGACCGGGGAACGGCCGGGACGGGGGTCGGCCGCTACGACAACAGTTGAAACGACCCAGCCCGTAAGGCTGATCCGAGGTGCCGGTCATGGCGCTTGCGGCGCCAGTGTGATGGAGAACCGCTCGCCGAAGGGTGAGCGGTTCTCGGCGTTGAGGAACAGGACGATCGTCGCGGGCCGATCGAGGCCGGGAGAAGCAAGCGGGACGCTTTCCAGCATGATGATGTCATGGCAATTGACGGGCCTGGGCAGAGCGATCGAACGCGTCTGAGAGCCTGAAACGACCAGCGAAACGCTGCCGGCCTGTATCGGTTGGCCGGGGAGCCAGGCGGCTTCGCCGAGATTGCGGATCTCGATCGTGGCGGTGACGGCTTGATCGCCGCGGATTGTTATCCGGCCACCCTTGGCGACGGGGACGAACCGGCCGGTCGCGTCGCGGACCTCGACGCGGTCGAAGGCGGCGTCGAGGAACTTGGGCGGGTTCGAGCCGGTGAGCGACACATTGCCGACGGCCAGAGCGGGGCAGTTGCCGGAGGTCGTGCCGGTGCCGGCGGTTTTGAGGCCGGGCGTGCGGCCTTCGTCGATCGCTTTCCAGAACTGCTGC
>DATIKE010000371.1:0-4761 GCA_035477895.1 Phycisphaerae bacterium | reverse complement strand
GTACCAGGAGACATTGAGTCGGGTCTTGAGCGACTCGACACCGAACGCCTTCGCAATCGTGTCTTCGTCAATCGTCTCAAGCGCCTTGCGCAGCATCCGCACCTCGTCCCGCGGCGTCAGGTGGTTCACCTGCCGGTTGGGCGTATAGAGGTCCCGGCTGGGCAGCACCAGGCACGGGACCGTCTCGATCCCCAGCTCCAGCAGCGCTGTGTACCGGATGTAGCCGTCCAGGATGTAGTACTGCTCGCCCTCCCGGCAGACGCACAGCGGCTCGATCAGGCCCACCGCCCGGATGTTCGCCAGCAGCTTGGTGTAGTTCTTGCGGCTGACCGTCCGCTTGCGCAGCGGCAGCAGCCGCACGATCGGCACATCCCGCCCTTGGACATTCGCGGATTCCATGATTCCTCCCATGAAGTAAGCCTTGTCAAGGCCGTAAGTCGTTGTGGACACGTGGATCTTGACCAACCTCCCATTCGCGCTGGCGCTGAACGCCGCACACTAAGCTGGTCCTGTCAAGCAGAAGACGCCCATTCTCCTATTCGGGCCTCAAGGGCCAAGGAATCGGTGCGGGCTATCTTCCTTCACGAGTCCACGCGTTTCGTGACGACCTTGATCCTCGGGCTATTCCGGTTCGCAGAGCACCTTGGCGTCGATCTTGTCCGTCTTGCGCCGGCTCTGGGCAATCAGTTTGACTTTGGCCGGGTTGACCACCACCACTCTGGCTCCCAGTTCCACGAGCGCCTCGTGGATCCAGGCGGTCTGGTTGCCCGCCTCGATCGCCACCGCCAATCCCTTTTCCACGAACCGTCCCAGCCGCTGCCGCAGCGCCTGTCGACTGGTTTGGACCTCGCCTCCTGCCGCCTTGCGGCCTTGTCCATCCGTCACGTACAGGTAGCTGGACACCGACGCCAAATCGAGACCACAATAGTACATGGCCAACCTCCTCGTAGGTTTTTGGGATACCGAACTTAACCCGTCAGTATCCTAACCACTCTGCGTCGAGGTTGGCTTACTTCATAGCTTCTCCTATACGACATACTCTCCCTTGAGCTGGGGCATCTGCCCCAGGCCCGCCTCGGCCAGCACGGCCGCAAAGCCCTCGTCCGCCCGCAGCCGCTGCAGGACGTCCAGGATGCGCATCAGCCGGTTCTCCCGCTGGCCAGCCTCGTAGACGAAGGCCTCCTTCTCCCGCGTGATCTTGCGGATGTCGCGTTTGAGCGTGCCGACGGTGTAGGTCCGGCCCGGCCGGCCGCCCTGCAACGCCTTGCCCTTGCCCTGGCGGTCCTCGATGATCCGGCGAATCCGCGGCAGGTTGCTGGCGTTGACGATCCCGTTATCGAAGGCGTCCATCAGCAGGTGCTGGATCGAACGGTCCTGGCTCTGGGCGACGTTCAGGGCGAAGCTGAGGTTGAACGCCCCGTCTTCCACCCCCTTGATCAGTCGCTCCTCGCCCTGTTCGATCAGGCGGATGTAGTCGCGGACGTACTCGACGCCCTTGCCGGTGATGGCCGCCAGGTCCTTCCAGTCCATCCCGCAATCACGCATCTGCTTAAGGGCCCGGGCGAACTCGATCGTCTGCGGCGGGGTGCGGGCGATGTTCTCGCCCAGGGTCATCAGGTGCGCCTGCGACTCCTCGACATCCAGCACGTCGGCGGCGATGTGGGTGCGGCCCAGCTCGATGTGCGCCTGGAGCCGGCCCTGGCCGCAGATCAGGTCGTACAGGCCGGTGGCCGCCAGGTTCCGCCGGTTGACCAGGATCGGCTTGTACAGTCCCAGTTCGCCGATGCTGCGGACGTTCTCCTGGAACTGCTTCTTGTCGCGGTTGCGGGAACTGACGACGTTGATCTGGTCCACCGGGATCATCTGGTAGTCCCGCTGGGCCATGGGGCGGATCGCAATCGTGTCCATACGTCCTCCTACTGGGCAAGGTCTCGGATCAGGTCCAGGCCGTTGTAGCCGTGCAGTTCGATCCGGGCGTCGCTGGCGGCCGAGAGCCGGACGTACCGGTCGGCCACCATCAGCCGCGGCAGCGCCAGGTAGCCCAGGATCTCGTGCTCGCTGCCCTTGGACAGCGGCACGCCCAGGGTGATATCCACCACCGGCCGATGGTCCGGCCGGAAGTACCAGAAGGCCCCGTAGCCGTCGGGCACCGGCACCGACGGCTGGATCAGGACCGTGAAGTCCTGGTTGATCACCAGGAAGTCCTCGTGCTCATCGACGGCCCCGGCCTGCTGGCCGATCGCCGCGGCGACCTCTCGGCGGACCCGCTCCAGGACATCGCGGAAGGCGGCCTGAAACGCACCCGAAAGGCCGCCGAAGCGGGTGGCGTAGGTATGCGGCGAGGGACACTCCGGATCGGCCTGGATCAACCGGCGGGTGACGACGCTGTACCTCTCGTAGATCGCCCGCAGGTGGGCCAGCATGTGCTCGGGCAGGTGGCGGCGCTTGCGGGCCTCGAAGATGGCCTGGGCCGTCTCGTAGAGGGCCGGCGTGATGATCGGGGTGTAGGCGTTGGGCGTGATGATCCACTGGTCCCAGGGGTTGCGCCTGCGCTTCTCCTTGAGCCGCTGGGTGGTCCGGTTGTAGACGACCGAACCGACGTACTGCTGGTTGGTCAGGATGTGCCGGACCGTCGCCACGCCCCAGGTCAGCCCGCCAGGCGACGGGATGCCCCTGGCGTTGAGGTGGCCGGCGATCTGCCGCTCGTGGAAGCCCTTCTCGGTGAACAGCGTGAAGATCTCCTGGACGACCTCGACCTGGGCCGGCTCGCCCGGGACCAGCACCACCCGGCCGTTCTGGATGGCCTTGCGCTGGCCGGGCTGGAGGACCCGGTCCGGCTCCTTGTTCTCATCCAGCATCAGCCGGTGACAGCCGTAGGGCGGCGCCCCGCCCGGCCGGTAACCCTGGCTGGCCACCTTGGCCGAGCCCTCGAAGACCTTCTTGCTGAGCGTGCGGCTGTACTCCGCGCTCTGGTAGCGGTCGATGCTCTTGCGGAGCTGGTTGATCAGCCGGTCCTCGTCCTTGGTAAAGCCGATGTTGGTGTAGATGACCTGCTTGCCGCTCTGGGTGCACAGCGACTCGTAGTGGGCCGACAGGTCGGTGTCCTGGAACCGGCCCCAGCGGCTGACGTCCAGGGCCAGGACCAGCGCAACATCCTGCCGGGAGCGGACCATCTCCATCATCTTGGTGAATGCTGGCCGGCCCTCGGCGTTCAGGCCGCTCTTGCCGCGGTCGGCGAACTCCTCGACGATCTCCAGGTTGTGCCTGGCCGCGAAGGCCCGCACGTTGTCCTGCTGGATCTCGACGGAATTCTCCTGGCCGATCTCGGCGGAGTGGCGGTAGTAGGCCACGGCCCGCAGGGGCGTCTGGCCTTGCGGCTTGTCCTTCTTCTTCCACCAGGCGTCCATCGGTCCTCCCTTGCATGTGCCGGCCGCGGCCATCCGCCGGCGTCGAGTCATTACATATTCGTGATATACGCGTGGACACGCTACCTCGATCGCGCAGGATTGCAAGGCATGCGGCGTAGTTTTTGTGCGCATGAAGGGACGGAGCGTCATGAGACTGTAATGATGCCTCGACGGATGGCGACCGCCGAGGCGGCACCAGATGGGCCGGGCGGATGGGTCCGCCGGGCCGGGCGGGCGCGCTGACGGCGGGCCGGCCGCAGCGCCCGTCGGCATCGAATCTCTGGTTGACAGGCCGTGGCCAGACATGGTAGTCTTCCACCTATCTTCGGACTGTGCGACCGGAGGCCGGAGGCGCGGTCCGACGATTTCGGCGTGGACGGCCGCACATCACGTCCACGCGTCGTGACTGCCGGCTTTCGGAGGAGGGCCGGCGACTTGTCGCGCGTGTTATCCAAGCCGCTGTCCTGCGAACGGACCGCAAGCAATGGATGAATCGCCGGTCACAAACTACGACGCCTGGAACCGGCTGGTGGGCGTGACCTGCCCCGGCCCGACGGCCGACCCGCAGCCGACCGCCGTGTACCGCTACGACGGGCTGGGCCGCCGGACAAGCAAGACCGTCACCAACAGCGGCGACAAGGACGCCAGCCAGTGGTTCTACTACAACCAGCGCTGGCAGCTGCTGGAGGTGGCCACGGGCGATACCGCCCAGAGCCACCAGGCCCGCCGGCAGTTCGTCTGGGGCACGCGGTACATCGACGAGGCCATCTGCATGGACGTCGACACGGGCGACGATGGCGACTGCACGAATGAAGAGTCCCGGCGGTTCTTCTACATGCAGGACGCCAACTGGAACGTCGTCGCCCTGGCCGAGACGACCGAGGTCGATCAGCAGCCGGTCACTTCCATCGTCGAACGCTACGAGTACGATCCCTACGGCACCGTCCGCATCTACCGCGGCAGCGCTTCGCCTGGCGCCCCCGAACAGATGACCGGCAGCAGCCAGAGCCTCAAGTGGCTGAATGCGGATCTGGCATCCAATCCGATCCTCTACGGCGGCCATTACCTCGACAATGAGACGAACAAGTACAAGGCCTGGTTCCGCGACCTGGACCCGTACTCGGGAAGATGGATGCAGAGAGATCCGTCGGGTTATGGCAACCCATACGCCTCAGGTCCGACGGGGCTGGGCCAGGGAGGCTTTGGATCCGGCCCGATGGGAGGCTTCCCGCCTGGCAGCTATGGCCCGCCCACAGGTCCGACGGGCGGGTCGGGATTTGGTAGCAACAGCCAAGGCGGACGGGCATTGATTCCCGATTTCAGCTGCGAAGACATGTGCGCGATTTACTGGGGG
>DATIKE010000370.1:0-2538 GCA_035477895.1 Phycisphaerae bacterium | reverse complement strand
AGTTCTCCCTGAGGGGGCTGACGGACAGCGACGACGTGGTGTTTGATGCACCGCCGCAGGCGGCCGGGCAGGGCATGGTGCCCTTCGTGCTCACGGAGGACAGTGCCCGCAAGATCGAGCTGTCGCTGTTGGACAAGCAGGGCCAACTCCTGACCCGGGCCACCTATGTTAACCTCTCGCCGGAAGTAGCTTCGCGGGCCAAAGCCCTGCCCGGACTGGCCGACGCCATAGAAAAAGCACTGCCGCGATTCCCGGAGAAGGCCCGCGCCCATGCCCAGCGACTGCTGCCGGAGCTCAAGCCGATCATCAATCAGTCCGCGCAGACGGCGGCCGACCCGGCCCGCTCATCGCCCGAAACATGGGACAAGCTGAACCGCACGGTGACGGATATAGAGCTTAAGCTGGAC
The DNA here is from genome assembly GCA_035477895.1 of Phycisphaerae bacterium. Taxonomy (GTDB): domain Bacteria; phylum Planctomycetota; class Phycisphaerae; order UBA1845; family PWPN01; genus JAPKGY01. The sequence goes on along the minus strand of DATIKE010000370.1, from coordinate 2,131 downwards.
AACCCCGCTTGCCTGATGCAAACGATCGGGAAGTTGCCGCAGGCGGATTTCGCGGTCGGCCTGGAAAGCCCGATGGCCAAGGTCATGATCCGTGATTTTCTCTTCGGCGGATGGTTCGGCGACGGTTATGACCTGTTCCTGGCCCGCAACGAGCACGAGGGCTTCCAGGTGGTCGTCCTGCCTTTCGAGAAGGATCTTCGGAACGTCACGGTCGCCGTCTCCGAGTTGAGGAGCGCCGACGGCCGGCCGATGGCCGGCGGTAAAGTCGAGGTTTCGCTTGTCGGGCATGTCGACGTGGTCGACACGACGCCGTACCAGGACATCGAATACCATGGCTGGTACCCGGACCCCCTGTTGAGTTTCCAGAAGAGCTGCGAGGCCAAGGCCGGCGACAACGTCGCGTTCTGGATCGACGTGGCCACGGCCAAAGATACGCCGGCAGGTGAATATCACGCGACGGTCACGGTCGGCGCCGACGACTGCCGACCGGTTGACCTGAAGCTGAACGTCACCGTGTGGGACTTCGTGCTGCCGGATGGAACGCACCTGCGGAACGCCTTCACCTACAACGAGCCGATGGTCGGTCGTTTCTACAAGGACCGATGGACCCGCGAGATGCGGTACAAGTACTACGATTTCATCCTCGAGCATCGGCTGAACATCGACCATCTGTACCGCGGGAACCGGCCGGACATCGAGGTGATCCAGTACGGCGTGTCCAGAGGCATGAACGCCTTCAACGTCGGCGGGGAGTTCCGCAACGCGGCGGCCAATAACCGGCGATCAAAGGAACTGGACGACTACATCGCCGAGTTAAAGAAGGCCGATCTTTTCAAATACGCCTATCTCTACGGTTTCGACGAGATCAAGGAAGACAAGTTCGCCGAGATGCGGATGGTATTCGGAAACGCGCGCCGGATGTTCCCGGGCCTGGAGACGATGACCACGGCCGCGGACCACTCCTTCGGCAAGAGGACGCAGTTGCGCAGCGCGGTCGACATCTGGGTGCCGGTCACCGACTGGTATGACCAGGACGAGGCCCACCAACTCCGCAAGGAAGGCAAGGAGATGTGGTGGTATATCTGCGTGGTCCCGTACCACCCCTTCGCGAACTTCTTCATCGAGTACCCCAGCATCGAGCCGCGGCTGCTGACCGGCACGATGTCCTACAAGTACGAGGCCGGCGGATTCCTGTACTACATGATCAACCTCTGGGACAACAACAAGGACGTCGTCGGGCCGGGTCCGTACACCAACTGGAACCCGGGCAGCTTCTACAACGAGAAGAACAAGAAGACCGCCAACGGCGACGGCAGCCTGTTCTGCCCCGGCCCGGACGGACCGCTCTCGACGATGCGCATGGAGAATATCCGCGACGGGTTCGAGGACTACGAATACCTGTACATGCTGGCGGATCTGGCCTCTGCGGCGCGCAAACAGGCCGACTCGTCGGCCGCCCGGGCCTTCGCGGACAAGGCGGAGCGACTGCTGGTCGTGCCGGACAACGTGGTCCGTTCGGTGACCGAGTTTACCACCAATCCCAAGGACCTGAGCGGATACCGGGCGAAGCTGGCGGCGGCGATTCTGGAGGGGCAGGCTTTCGCCGGGGCGACGGCCGGGCAGTGATATTGCGGTGATGGCAGGCTGATCCGCTCCGTCGATCACGGCCAGAAGGATCGTTTGCCGGCCGCATCGAGAATGGCAGGGATGTCCTCGCCCAGCAGAAACCGTTCCCTCTGCAGCTCGGCTGCGACCTGCCGAAGTCGCGCGAGGTAATCCTCCCGCGTTGGATAGCGCTCCCGGATCGATGCCCGCGGGTCGCCGAGCGACTTGCGCTGTTCCGGCGTGTTCGCGAACACGAACGTCGAGCCGAGCCAGCGGGCCAAGGCCCCGCCGGCGCCGTGGGCGTCATCTCGAAGATTCCAGCCGGTGTATGTCGCGACGGGCACAGCCAGGTCCGGAAGGCGGATGCCGGCCAGCTCGTTGCCGTCGGCGTCGACGGCCGGCACCAGCGTTTTGTATGACCTGCCCGCCTTGGGCGGGACGTTGTCCGCAATCCCCTCGCTCTCCCATCGCGGCCCCGCGTCCAGGCGAAGCGGCGCATAAGGCGATTCCGGCCGCTTCACGCCGG
>DATIKE010000369.1:0-7463 GCA_035477895.1 Phycisphaerae bacterium | reverse complement strand
CTGAGCGGGCCGGGCGAGCCGATCCCGATCCCGGCGACCTTGACCCGGTTGACCCCGGATTTTCCGATGGCCTGCTCAGCCGCCCCGATGATGTTGGCCACCACGGCATCCCGGCCCTTGCCAACCTCCGTGGGGACGCTCAGGCTGCAAAGCACTCGGGCATCCGCGTCCAGCACCCCCGCCTTGATGTTCGTCCCGCCCAGGTCCACACCGACATAGAATATCTCTGCCATGACTGATCGCCTCACAATGGTGGTCAGGAACCCGCGGCCGCCCGCTGATAACCGCCTCGCGCAGAGAACACCCCGAGGCGTCGCCTCTCTATGGACCGCAACCGAAAAGGAGCCTCGTGGACAACGTACGCACAAATCGCGCAGTTCTCTGGCCGTAAGATTCTAAATGGGAACCTCTTGGGAGAAAAGTGGCCTGGGATCAGCACCAGACCCCGGGTTTCCGTAAACGCAGATGTCTGATCGGCGGCTCAGTTGCTCTTTTCGGTCGGCGGAGCTTGGGTTGGATGCAGGTCGGTGGCGGCGGCCATCATTTGTTGCGGACTGAGGCTGCGCAGTGCCTGAAGAAAGGCCTCGATCGCCACGCGATGATCATCAGGGAGCACCCGACGGCCGAACACCACGCCGTAGTAGGCCTGCACAAGCTCCGGGGCCGGGGCGAATGCCGGCCAATTCCGGGCCAATTCTTCCGCGAATTCGGCGGGTGTCTGCTCGGGACGTCGCTGAAGCCCGAGATGTTTCAGCCGAAGAAGGAATCGCTGGTAGAACTCGACCTCCGGACGCGCATCGGCACGGCCACCCCCCGCGCAGCGAGCCGCGATCGTGGACACCAGCCAGCGCAGGGAAACCAGGACCACGTATCCCAGCAGAACCACCAGGGCGGTCACCATGATCGAAAAAACGTAATACAGGAGCCGATCCTGAGGGCTCAGTTCGGCTCGCCAGAAAATCATCTCCCCGATAAAGGCCTGTACGCTGCCCATCCAGGTGGTATGTTGGCCGATGGGTCGACGAAGCCAGTCCGCGAAACCGGAAAAGAGGGCTCGCCGGACGTTGTCGTCGAATCCGACCACCTGGTTGTTCCACTGGAACTGCAGGTAATCAACATAGGTGTACGCGCGCAGCCACCAGCGATTGCGCTGGGAGCCGCCCTGTCCCGGCGGCGTGGGATCATACCTGACCCAGTCCCGGCCGGGGACGAAGACTTCCGTCCAACTGTGGGCGTGCCGCTCGCGAACCATGTAGTATTCGCCCACACCGTTATAGTCTCCTCCCAGGTAACCGACGACGACCCGTGCGGGCACACCCCGGTACTGGCACAGCAGCGCCAGCGCCGAGGCGTAGTACTCGCAGTGTCCGCGTCGATCATCAAGCAGGAAATCGCCGATCGGCTCAGAGCCTCGGCGGACCGGGGCCGGGTTCAGCGTATAGCTGAACCTGTCCGAATGAAGGAACTGCATCACCGCCTCGACGAAACGTTCTCGCTTGCCCGGGTCGTCCAGGGAGCCGGACGTCCCGGCCTGCGCGTCGATGTCCGCGATGAGCCGGCGCAGCTCACTCTCCCGGGGAAGCGGCGGTTCCGGCAACAAGACCGACGGTTGGTGCTCATCCTCCCGTTCACGTGCCAGCCGATCGAGCAGCAGAGGGGATACCGAAGGAGCGGACATAACCTCATAGCGGATGGCGGTCGACCGCGGGAGGTACACCTGAATGGTCTGATCGGAGATCCGCTTGCGGATCTCGCTGAATTGCCGCGACCGGATCAACAAGGCCGGATAACACGAATACAGGTAGCGTAGCTCGTCAGGCTGAAGCCAGTACTTCTGGACGAGCACGGCCCGCTGGAAAGTCGTATCGATGCCGGGGATCAGGGAAATCTCCCCGGTGACCTCGTTCGCCCGGCAAACCACGTCGGGCGGCGCGGCATCCCGAGGGCTGACCACGCGCCATTCCCAGGGTTGGCCCCGTCCCAACGACCCCCGGCCGTACTGGTCGAACACCATGCTCCGGAAATAGGGTTCCCCGACTTCCGGGCCCAGGCTGTGCCCGAATTCATCCTCGATCTTGACGGTCATCACCTGCCGTTCCGACATCTGAATCGGGCCGACGCGTTCGAACGTCAGAGAACCTGCCAGCCCTGTGATCGCGCCGGCGTATGCCCGACGTTCCACATGCCCAAGCATCCCTCCCCCGACGCGCGGGAACAGAACGAAGAGAACCGCCCCCACCACCAGCATCACCAGGTTCAGCATCAGCAAAGGACCGATCGCGGCTCGAAGACGGGGCGCATGTCCCTCGCCGGAGCCCTCCGTGCCGGCGGCGCGGTTATGCCGCGAGACCCGGGCTGACTCAATCGCCAGGTGGAGTTGAATGAACGACCGTATCCCCACAGTGAGGTACAACGCCAGCACAACAGGGAACAACAGGTTTCCGCTGACGATCGCCGCCACGATCAGGAGAAGCAACGTCAGTACGTAAAACTGGGCCTGATCCCTGGGCGTCTGGTCCTGCAGCAGCCGGCACACGCACACCAGGATCAGGAAGTGCGACAGGGCCATCACGGGCGCTGATCCGCTCTCAAACAGTTCAATAAGCAGCAGCCCGAAGGCGGCAATGATCGTGACATATCCGACGCGCGGACCGAGCAGCGGATACCTGCGCATCCAGAGGGCGAACGCCCCGGCCCCCACCGCAGCCAGGACCAGGCCCAGGTGAAACCATTGCCAGACAAGCGGCATCGCCGATTGCCGTTCAGCCAACGACAGCGGCATCACCGCCGCGACCAGCAGCACCGCCTGGGACCAGAAAGGTGGCCGCACGCGGGTCATCGCGCCCTCCGTTCCGAGCCTCGATCCCCTGCGGGACTGAAGACTGTTTCCAGCCAGGGCGTGCCCGGTGCCGCAATCAGCACGGATTCCGCTCTTCGGCTGAGGAACTGCAAGGTCCGACGGTGGGCTTGGCCCATCCGCGACGTGCAGAGCAGGCAACGGGCTCGCCAACCGGTCGTCCATCGAATTCGGGCGACCAGGGCGTCCAGCGGGTCTTCAGCCCCGGGTGTCAACAGGGCGAGTTCCCTCAACAGTCTTTGCCGATGCGGGCGTCCGCCGGCTGGTGCCAGAACACCGGGAATCTTCCCCTGCAGGATCAGCCCAACCCGATGGCCGCGCTCCAAGGCATCACAGGCTGCCGTGGCGGCGGCGCTGATGATCCGCTCGGCCGAATCCTCCGGAGAGCCTACGACCCCCCGGCCGGTCGAGCCGCCTGATAACCGCCCTGCTGGTTTTCCATCGTTTTCCGGCCAGGGGTCAACCAGGATGATCAGATGACTGGCCTGCAGGGGCATGTGCTCCCGGATCACGAGTTCCCCCGTGTGGGCGGAACGCCGCCAATGGATCCAGCGGAAGTTGTCCCCTTCTCGGAACTCGCGCACGCCGGCGAACTCATCGTCGCCGCGGTTCTCTCGGGCCTTGGAAGCCAGACCGTCGGCCAGGCCGCGATTGCGAAAGACATCCGAACGAAGCCGGCCGACGACCGGGTAAATCAACAGCTCGGCCGGACGATGGATATCCACCGCGCAGGCAAACAATCCGAACGGAAAACGGGACACAATCCGAATCCCGGCCAGATTGATGCGCCCGCGGCCGGGGCAGCGGGCCGCCAGTTCCAGACGTACCTGACCCCCGGCAGGCAGTCCGGGCACGAACCCCCAGGGCAGATCCCGGACCCCCGGATCGCGGGGCGTCTCGCAAACCAGCAAAGACCAGCAATTACCCCAACGTCGTCGGCTGCGAAGGACATATGCGAGGGTGAACGGCCTGCCGGCCGCCACCGCCGGCGGAACCACCCGATCGGCTTCGATCCGCCGTACCATCACGACAGGGGCGACGGCACTGAAGACCAGAACCCCCGCCGACAGGCAGAAGACCAGGAACAGAAGATTCGCCTCGCTGTTCAGGGCGGCAACGAGCATAAGGCCGTTCACCACGATGAAGCCCAGGCCGGCCAGGGTGAGCCGCAGGCCCCACAATGCCGGGGGACGGGCCGACGCGGATTTCCTCGAGGCCGACCGCCCCGCCCTTCGTCGCCTCGGCCAGCGAAGCATCGTAACCACCTCACTCGGGAACGCGGATATGCCGAAGGGTCTCGCGCAGAATCTGTTCGCCGCTCACCGCGTGACCATCCTGGAGGTAACTCTTGCTCATGACGCGATGCGCGCAGACCGGCAGGAAGAGAGCCTTCAGGTCGTCCGGGACCACATACGAACGGCCGGCCAGCATCGCGGTCGCCTGGGCCGCCCGGATGAACGCGATCGTCCCCCGCGGCGACACACCGACCTCCAGATGGTCGCCGCCGCGGGTCGCCTCGACCAGGTCGAGCGCGTACGCCACCAGCTGATCGTCGACGCGGATACCAGGCACCCATTCCTGGATCTCGATCAACTCCTGCCGGCTCATCACCGGCCCGACGCTGTCCAGGACCAGCCTGCTCGGCTCCTCCCGCACGATGCGCTTCTCGACCTCGCGGTCGGGATACCCGATGCGGATGCGCAGCGCGAACCGGTCGAGCTGGTTCTCCGGAAGGAAGTACGTGCCCTCGAACTCGAACGGGTTTTGAGTGGCAATAACGAGGAAAGGCTGCTCCAGACGCATGGTGTGACCGTCGACGCTCACCTGGGCCTCGTTCATCGCCTCCAGCAGCGCCGACTGGGTCCGCGGCGTGGTCCGGTTGATTTCGTCGGCCAGGATGATGTTCGCGAAGATCGGGCCGCGCTTGAACTCGAACGTCCCGGTCTTCGTATCGTACACCGTCACCCCGATGATGTCCGACGGCAGCATGTCCGGCGTCAGTTGCAACCGGTTGAACGACAGGTCCAGGCTGCGGGCCAGCACCCGGGCCAGCACCGTCTTGCCCACCCCGGGCACGTCCTCGATCAGCAGGTGCCCCCGGCTCATCAGGCCAACCAGGACCTGGGTCACCACCTCCGGCTTGCCCAGGAACACCCGGTCGATATTGGCCCGCAGCCGGGCCAGACGCTCCAGCAGGGAATTCGGCACTTCCGTTACCGTCGTCACGTCGGTGGCCTCCATACAACGACCCCGCCTTCCGCGAACCCCGCCCTCGATCCCGATTATACCCCCGATCGTCGCCCGCCCCCAGGCTCGAAGGTCCCGGCCATGATCCTTATGGAAGTAAGGGTATTTCCCCGCCCTGTTTGCTACAATAGAATAGGGTGAGTTCCGGGGATCCTGCCGCCAGCCCCGCAACGGCACGGCAGGGATGATGATCGCGCCGACGGGGGATAGAAGCCATGATCCGATCGATACTCCTGGTAGGCATTTGTGCCCCATTCGCCCTGGCTGCCGCTGAAACGAGGTCCGAGACACTTGCCGCACCGCCGCGATCCTGGCAGCGGCAGCCGACAGACCTCCGGGTCGCTCCCGACACCCGCATCCGCGCCTTTTACCATCCGGCCGATCAACCCGTGGCGACCCGTTCCACAGCCAGGACTCCCGGCAAAATTCGTCGACAAACCATTACGACGCCGGCCGTCCAACGAAGACACCAGGCCCTGGCAGCCCCCGTTTCCTCCGCAACCGCACTGATCATCGACTCGCCGCCGATCGACGGATTCGTCCCCTGGATCGCCGTCGTTGCCACCGATGAGCGCAGCGCTGAACTTGAACTGGACGCCGTCCCCAGCACTACCGTCGGCGGCAGCACCATTCGCCCCCAGCCGCTGGAGAACGATTACGCCGTCGGTTTGTACGACACCGGGGCGAGTATTCACGTCATGGGCCGGGGCGCTGCCACGACACTCGGGCTGATCGCCGCCGGCAAGCTCACGTCCTCCGACGTGCTCATCACCGGCGTGACCGGCTCGGTCACCGCCAAGGTCAGCAAGCCGATCGGCCTGTACATCGACGGGCTGGACGCCATCGATCCGTCGACCCTGCTGCTGGACACCACGGCCATGGTCGGGCAATACAACGTCTCGATCGCCGTCGGCCAGACCCCGCCGCCAGGACAACCGGACCTGCCGACCGTCCCTGGCTCGCCCATGGCCGTCTACTATGCCGCCGTCTTCGACAACGACCAACCCGTCACCCGCACCGTCAACAGCGTGGACTACCAGGCGCCCCGAATCCGCTTCTTCCAGGCGAACGATTCCCAAGTCCCCGAGTATTCCAACTATGTGCCGCTCGAACTCCGGCCGCTGGGCGCCTCGTCCGTGCAGTACATCCCCTGTCTCGACCTGTTTGGCGGATGCCCCGACGGCTTCGGGGCCCCGAGCACCCCGTCGATCGTCATCGGCATCGGCTCGCAGAGCCTGTTCTTCGTCGGCAGCGTGGATCTCTACAACGGGGCGAAAAGCGCCATCGACAAGGACCGGTTCATCATCGACACCGGCGCCCAGGTCACGGTCGTGGGCTCGCGCGTCGGCGCCCGCCTGGGTTTGAACCCGGCGACGCCGCATTTCCTGGTCGAAATCCAGGGCGTGGACGGCCAATCCGTGTTCAAACCGGGATTCTACATCACCTCTATTCAGATCCCAGCCCTCGGCGAGTGGCTCACCTTCAACCGGGTCCCCGTCGTCCTGCTCGACGTGGCCTCACCGGAGGGCGGCACGCTCGACGGGATCATCGGCATGAACCTGCTGCTCAACTTCAACTTCGTGCTCCGCGGCGGCGGGATGTTCAATCAGCCGGACCCGTCGCTGGAGTACGAGGTCCTGGTGCCGCCGGTCACCGACTGCGACTTCGACGATGACGGCGACGTGGACATGGAGGATTTCGGCGTGTTCCAGCGCTGCCTGAGCGGGCCGGACACCGTCCAGAATGAACCGGCCTGCGCGGGTGCCAAGCTGGACGCCGACAGCGACGTGGATGCAGGCGACATGGCGATCTTCAGCGGCTGCCTCAGCGGCCCGAACGTTCCCGCGGCCGGCGGTTGCATACCATAGGCACCGGCCAAGACATATTCGCACTGGAAAAAGGGCCGGCAAAGCGGAAGCCATGACCGTGATCCGCTGGTGAACAGAAGGAAGCGGAGGCTGGCCAGGTTTCTTCGCGCTCTTCGCTTCCTTCTGTTGACCGAGTCTCTGTCCCCTTGACCGCTTTGCACCGTTGGGGTTTACTCCTCGGAGGCGGGGCTGGTGGTGGAGGCATCTTCGCTCTTTGTGTCTTGCGGCACCGGCGGCTGGGCATCCTTCCAGCCCACGCGCTGACGGATCTGTTGGGGATCGAACCAGTTCTTCAGGAACTCCACCTGCTGCTCGGACCCGACAAGGGCCATCGCCACCGGTCGCTGCTCGTCGTACTCTACGGTGGTGACGGGCACAATCTCCACGCCCTCGACGACCACCCATCCACGGTCCTCGAGTTCGCTGGCCTTGACGCGGTCCGCTTGGGCGGTCTCGCCGGCCAACTCGAAGCACAGGTCGAGCAGTTCCGG
>DATIKE010000368.1:0-2001 GCA_035477895.1 Phycisphaerae bacterium | reverse complement strand
TGCCCTGCCGGGTCGCGTTCCGGGTCGCCTCGCGGATGGATTCGCGCATCGTGCTCGACCAGAACGGCGCCGAAGTGCTGATGGGGCAGGGGGACATGCTCTATCTGCCGCCGGGTTCGTCCAAGCTGGTTCGGGCCCAGGGCACGTTCCTGGAGGACGGCGAACTGAAGACGGTCATCAACTTCCTCCGCGAGCGGGCCAATCCGGAGTTCCATCCCGAGCTGATGCAGCTCCGCAACCAGGAAATCTCGACGGACGGCCCGCGGGACGATCTGTTCGACAAGGCGGTGGAGATCATTCTGGAGACGAAGCGCGGCAGCGTGAGCCTGCTGCAGCGGCGGCTGATGGTCGGGTATTCGCGGGCCAGCCGACTGATCGAGGAGATGGCCGCCGCGGGCATCGTCGGCGAGTACAAGGGCAGCCAGGCCCGCGAGGTGGCCATCACCCGCGATCAGTGGGAGGCGATGAGGCAGGCCGAGGCCGAACGCATCCGTCAGGCAGCCCTGGCCGGCGACCCGGTCGAGGACGACATGTTCGACGACGATATCGGGTAGAGCGATCGCCGCCATACCCTGGGTACAGTGGGATGGCATAATCGGGATGCCCGAAAGCGAGGTGGGGTCATGAGTCGGCTGGTGGAGGCCATTTACGAGGGGGGCGTTTTCCGCCCCCTGACGGCGGTTCCCGAAGTGCCTGACGGTGCGCGCGTGCTCCCGACGGTTCGAAAACCCTTGGACAAGGAGGCACTGAAAAAGCTGGCGGGCTCCCTGTCGGCCGAGGATGCCGAGGAAATGATGCACACGATCCGTGAGGGCCGCCGTGTCGAAGGCGATTGGTGATCTGTCGCTGGACACGAATGGAGTGATCGCATACCTCCAGGGCCAGCCGAAAGCTGTGTCCTGAATCGAGGCGGCCGAGGCGCTGTTCCTGCCCGTGGTCTGCTACGGCGAACTACGATACGGTGCTCTCCACAGCAAGAAGGCAACCGTGAACTTGGCCAAACTGGAGGCCTTAATCAGTCTATGCGCGCTCCTCGATGTGACGCGCGGCGTCGCCGAGCGCTACGCGGAGGTCCGACAATCTTTCGCCGAGAAGGGGACGCCGATACCGGAGGCGGATCTCTGGATCGCGGCAACTTGTCTGGAACACGACTTGGCAGTCCTTTCCGAGGATGCTCATTTCGATCGGGTGTCTGGTTTAGCCCGTTTTGATTGGGTCCAGCCGCCGACATAGGCAGTGGGGTAACCGGTGCTGCCGTGTGAACGGCCGGCTCGAACGAGAATCCCTGCCTGCGGCCTGTCTGCGTGCGGACACGCACAGGCAGGCAGGGAATCTCAGTCCAGCAGTATTCACTGCAAGGCCGCAAGCGGAGCTATTCGAACCAGCGGGCGACTTTCTTGCGGGCATGGATCAGTCGGCGGAGCTCGGCCAGCCGGGGATCGGGTATGTAAAGGCGGTCGAGCACGTCGGCGATCAAGCGGGAGTCCGCGTGCTGCGACCAGAACCGTTCGAGGCTGTCCCAGAAGGCCTCATCGGGCGGTTCGCCCTTGGTCGGCCACTCGATCGGCCAGCCGACGGTCTCGGTCATGGGGCCGACCAGCCGTTGCAGCCAGTTCAGGGCCTCAAGGGTCGCGGGATGGTCGGGCTTACGGGCCAGGGCCATGAGTGCCGGCCCGCCCCGGGGCTGGCCGAACTCCAGCAGGCCGGCGGCGCAGCCCAGTTGTCGCCAGGGCTCCTCGGCAACCGCGAGTCCGCCGTCCAGCCAGGCGGAGAGGTCGGCCTGTCCGCGGGCCAGGCGGGCGGCAAAGATGATGAGCTGGGTCCGTGTCGTGTCGTCGGGCTCTGCGTCGGCCCGACGCTGCAGCGCGTCGATCAGGCTGACCTGACCGGTGCGGGCGGCGGCGTAGCCGGCCATCTCCAGCGCCAGCCGATCCTGCTCGTTGGCCACGCGCTCGGCGACCGCGTCGGCCGCACGGGTTTCGCGCTCCTGGCCGATCCGGT
>DATIKE010000367.1:0-16192 GCA_035477895.1 Phycisphaerae bacterium | reverse complement strand
CACATCCTCGATCTGATCGTTGCCAACGAGACCGACGCTTCTGAGACACTTACGCCGCCGGGCACCGGGGGCAACATCACCGAGCCGGCCAAAGTCCGCGAGAAGTTCGCCGGCAAGGTCGCCGTGATCGGCGGCATGGACCAGTTCAACATCGTCACCGACGGCACGCCGGAGCAGATCCGGGCCGAGGTCCGCCGGCTTTTCGAGGGCTTCGGCCGTGACGGCGGGTATATCCTTTCCATGTCCGACCACTTCTTCGAGACACCGCCTCAGAAGCTCAAGATGTACACCGACGCCGCCCGAGAATGCACCTATTGATCCTCCCCGCCCGCGGCTTCACGGGATCACGTTTGGATTCCACGATCCTGACCGTATACTGATCCCCGCTCGAAGGCTTCTTTCCCAAGGAGAACTCTGATGCGTTTTCATGTCTGCTTCATGACCGTAACGTGCATGATCGTCGCGATGTCGCCCGCATCGTCTCTTGCGGACGACGTGTCCTCCCTTCGCCTGATCCCGTTCCCCAAGGAGGTCAAGCTCCAGGAGGGATCGTTCACCTTCGAGTCGGAGATGCTCCTTGAACTGCCGGCTACGCAGGCCGATCTCATCGGCCGACTGATCCACAAGGAACTCGAGGCACGCCGACTGCCCCGGCCCAAGCTCCAGCCCAGGCAGGACTTCGCCAATACCCTGGTCCTCTCCATGACACCCGGCCAGCCGAAGCCTGCGTTCGAATCGAGAAAGCAAATCGACGAATACACGCTCCAAGTAACGCCTCGCTCGATCGCCGCCGCCGCGGCCGAGCCGGCCGGCCTGCTCTGCGCCGTCCAGACCCTCTGCCAGCTCATCCGGGCGAACACACCGGACCGCAAGCTGCCCTGCCTGACCATCCGCGACTGGGCCTCCATCCGATGGCGCGGCTTCCAGGACGACATCACCCGCGGGCCCAGCTCGACGCTCGAGGTCCTGAAACGCGAAGCGGCCATGGGCTCCGCACTAAAGATGAACCTGTTCGCCTACTACAACGAATACCAGTACGCCTTCGAGAAACACCACGAGATCGGCCCGAAGGACGGCTCGCTGACCGCGGCGGAACTCAAGGAGCTTGTCGCTTTCGCCAAACCCTACGGCGTGGACATCCTGGGCAGCCAGCAGTCCTTCGGGCACATGAGCCGAGTGCTCGCCGACAACAAGCCCTACGTCCACCTGCGGGAGAACAGCGACGTCCTCACGCCCGCCAAGGAAGAAACCTACCAGTTCCTCGACGATCTTTACTCGGAGGTGATCCCCCTGCTGCCGCTGCCCTTCTTCAATGTCTGCTGCGACGAGGTCGACGGCCTCGGCCAGGGGCCGGCCAAGGACATGGTCGCCCAGCTCGGCCCCGGCGGCGTCTACGTCAAGCACATGCTGCGGATCCACGACCTGCTCAAGAACAAGTACGGAAAGCGGATGATGATGTGGGGCGACATCATCCTCACCCACCCCGACCGCATCGGGGATATCCCCCCCGATACCATCATGCTCACCTGGGGCTACGAACCGATGGACTCATTCACCCATCAGATCGAGCCGTTTTCCAAATCCGGCTTCGAGTTCTTCGTATGCCCGGGAGTAAACGGCTGGAATCGGATTCTGCCCGACTTCGGCGGGGCCACGACCAACATCCGCAACTTTGTCCGCGACGGCGCGAAAGCCGGTTGCCTCGGTGTGCTCAATACCGCCTGGGACGACAACGGCGAAACCTTCAACGCACCCAACTGGCACGGCTACGCCTGGGGTGCCGAGTGCGCGTGGAACGCCTCGGCCACCGACCCCGCGGACTTCAACCGCCGTATCGGCGGAGTGTTGTTCGGCGAGCCGGGCGACCATTTCGGCCGGGCGATCGACCTGTTGGCCAAAACCTTCTCCCTGCCGGGCATGAACCGGATGTTCAGCGACCGCTTTTTCCAGGTCGACTTCGCATCGAGTCCGGCCGACCTGAAAACCAACAGCCGGAAGCTCCTCGAAGTGGTCCAGCCTGCCATCAAGCATCTCAAGGAGTGCCAAAATCAGGCCGGAGTCAACGCCGATCTGCTCGACTGGTTCCTCTTCGGCGCCGCACGGATGGAGCTTATCGGCCGGCGCATGAAGGTCCACGCCGACCTGCTCGACAAGTACGAGCAGATCCACAAGAACCCGCCGGCCAAGGTCGAGGCCATGCTCATCGAAATGCAAAAAGAGATCCGCGACTTGGCTGTGGCTCATAGCGCCCTGGGCCGGCGGTTCTGGGAGCTATGGGACCGCGAGAACAAGCCCTACGCCCGCGACTGGACCATGAAAAAGTACGAGGCCGTGGTCAAGGTTTACGAGGACCTGGCCGACCGAATCGCCCAGATCCGCGCCGAGGTCCTCAAGAACAACCCTCTGCCCTCGGCCCGGGACGCCGGCTTGAGCCAGCCGACGACGAAGAAATAACCTCTGTTTAGAGTCTGTCCCGGTAGGCACATGTGGCACCGGCGGGACGCCGGTGCAATCACAGGCGAGACGCCGGTGCCACACCAACCGGGATAGTCCTAGTGCCGTTTACGGTTCGCGAGTTTCCTTCGTTTCCTGCCCCGGAGGGGCAACCGACCTGTCTGCGTGCGCACAGGCAGGCACGCAGGCAGGCACGCAGACAGGTACGCACAGGCAGGCAGGCCATCTCGGTCCCGGATTCCCATCTCGGTCCCTCGGCTTCTGGGATTCCGAAAGTGGTCTTCGGCCACAACCCAAACATGCGCGAATCGCGCGCCTGTGGCACGAGGTCTGTTGCACGGAAGCGTTCGGAGTCCCGTAGGGACGAACGACAATAGCCCGGCGTTTCAACGCCGGGGAAAAGTACGCCGGGTTCATTTTCCATAGTCCCGTAGGGACGACTGACCTTACTGAATACCATCTTCACGTGAGGTATCAATCGTCCCTACGGGACTGGATCTTTTATGTTCTCTAACCCTCCCTTTTCCCACCGTTGAAACGGTGGGCCATTATCATCGCGTCCCTGCGGGACGACAAACAACCCTGCATGGGAATCCGTTTCCGCATCGTGACATCCTGCATGGGAATCCGTTTCCGCATCGGGGAGCGGAGGGGACATCACTGATTTCCTTTTCAGCGGAAAAGGAGCGGAGGACTCCGCCGGGTCGGCCGTGGCCGTGTACTGGTTGACGTTGTTGGCCGTGTAGCTCATGGCCGGGCTCGCGTGGCCCACGTTCGATTCGGTCCGGTTGCCGATGGGATCATAGGTGTAGTCGAAGACGCCGTTCGGCGAGAAGTCCGTGCCTTGGCCCGGGTCGGTCCCGGTCCGCCGGTTCCCGCCGACCAGCTCGCTGCGGCCATTGTATCCGAAGTCCCAGTGGTGTTCCCCGCTGCCGCCGGTAAACGCCGTCCCGGTCATGATCGTCGCCGTCCGCCGGCCCAGGGTGTCCAGGTCGTAGTCGTATTTCGAGATGACCGTGGTGTCGACCTTGTTCTCCACGTAGTCCAGCAAATCCCGGTTGTCGACCGGCACCCGTCGGATCGTGGCCGGATTCGTGTCGCTGCTCGACTTGAAGTACAGGTATTCGACCATGTCGCTGGTGTTGGCCGAGCTTTCGACCAGCCGGGCGTACACCGCCCCGTAGGTCCCGTCCGGCCCCGCCCCGAGGACCTTCTCCAGCCGGCCGAGGGTGTCGAGAAAACTGCAAACCTTCCAAACGCTTCGCCTTGTCCGGTCGGCTCGTCAGACCAGTTGGAGCTGAACGATCTCTGCCGGCGCGTTGAGCCGCACGGGGAACCAGTTTCCCACGCCGGCGGTGACCCACAGCCTGCTCGCCCCTTTGCGATACTCGCCGTGGATGTAGCGGAACATGAGGCTTCCCGCGTTGATGGCTTTACTCGTGCCGGGGATGGGCAGGCTGAACTGCCCGCCGTGGGTGTGGCCCGCCAGCGTCAGGTCCACGCCGCGCGAAGCCAATGCATCGAAGGCGTGCGGATGATGGGCCAGTGCGATCTTGAACATGGCCGGGTCGGTCCCCGAGAGGGATCGGCCTGCCCGCTCGTCGTGGCCGACGGCCAAACCGTGGGATTCGTTGCCGCGCGACCAGAACAGGCCCGCGATAAGCAGTTTCTCACCGCCGATATCGACCGTGACATGCTCGTCGAGGAGAAAGCCCCGCTCGCGCCGGGTCATCTCGGAGACGAAGCCGGACGGCGAATCGATCAGGTCATGGTTGCCGGCCACCAGAAAACGCCCGTAACGGTGTTCAAGCCGACGGATCGCCTCGGCCGAGGGATACAGGAAGTCCATCGAATGGTCCAGAACGTCGCCGGTCACGACGACCAGATCGCTGTTCAGGCGGTTGACAGCCTCGACCATGGCAGGCAGATGCTTCGGCTGAAAGAACCGGCCGACGTGCAGGTCACTCAGGTGGGTGATCGTCAGGCCCCGCAGCCGGTCCGGGCAACGCGGCAATGACAACCGGACCCGTCGCACAATGAATCGGCTGTCCTGCTGTATGCCCAAGCCGACGCCCCCGCCGACGATCAGCAGCGGCCCGGCTGCCGCAAGGTGCCCGAGGGCTGCCCGGCGTGTAATCGCCGTCGTATCGCCGAGGTCCCGGACGGGATCGTGGGTGCCGGCTGGATCTTGTCCAGGCGGCTTGCCTGAATCGGAGCTGCTGTCCGACGTGCCCGTCTTTCTGGAAAAAAGTTTTCCGCCAAGGAAGACGACAAAGCAAACGACACCCGGCCCGAGGGCCAGAGACGTCAGGGCAAGCACAGTCAGATACCAGAGCATGACCCACATGGTCAGCGGCACCGGGAGCGCGTCCCACAGGTGTCGGCCGCCCATCAGGCCGAGCCCGATCGGCAGGAGCATGACTGCCATATACAAGGCCCACGCCGCGCGTGTCGCCCGCCCGCTCGCAAGTAATAACCGCCGGTCCGTCCAGTTCCACCAGAACAGGCTGGGTAGAATCAGCAGGCCCACGATCAGGATGAAAGCAAGACCGCCGGGCAGCGGCAAGAGCCCCGCGCGGGCCAGTAGCAGGACCGTCCAGTCCAGCCCGATCGCCGCCAGTAGCACACCGCCCAACGTTTTTCCGGAGAGCCAGGTCATCTGCAAGTCCCTGATCCCGGCGTGCCGGGACGTTTCGGAAATAGTCTTTCTCAGTGTAGCGGTTCGGGGGTCCGGAGCCGAACCGGCCGCGAAGTCGCTGGTGACTGGAAGGCGGGCCTACTGGCGTAAGATTCCGCTCGTGCGGGAATCCCTGCCTGCCGCAGGCAGCGAATCTCGACACAGCCGAGAACTGTAAGGTGAGGGGTAGGCAGGAGGTGTGGGCCCCGGACGCATAAAAATGAGGATCCGAGCTCGCCGAAACTCGGATCCTCCAAGCCAGGCTGTCCGCTACGCAGAGCGGAAGACCCACAGCCTCTGGACTGCTATCGTGTGGTCGTCAGGGCTTCTTGAGTTATCGCCTCGTCGAAACACAGGCAGGACGGAGAGTTATCGGGTCTTGGCTGGAGCTGGGGCGTGTGGGGGCTCCTGCGATCAGGAATTATGTGGCGACAGGATTCGGATGTAATCCTGGTCGTCGGTTCCCAGGCCGCGTTGAGCAGCGGTGTGGATATGGGGCAGGCGACCTTTCGAGTCGCCGATGCCGGGCAGGCCCGCGGAGGTTCGTTTGGTGTTGATGATGTCCAGAGAAACACTGTCCACGGCCACCGGATCGGTACTGGCCAGGATGCCGGCATGTGGCCAGACGTGCTCGTTGTGAACCTCGGGTCCACGATCGAACAACGCCCGCAGGCCGTTGACGATATGAACTCGGAGCTTGGACCGGATCGGCGGCAGGGCGGCGATGTCCGCAATGGAGGGGCTGCAGCCGTTGGCGAAGTAGCGGGACTGCCGGCGGATGAAGGGGAGGGAGATGTTCCGCAAGGCCCCGGCGATGCCCGAGAGGTTGTCCGTCTTGAGAAAGGGCACGTTGATCAAGGCCGTGACCTGTTCCAGCACGCGGGCCAGACGCTCGCTGCCGCCGGCGAAGGCGGTTTCGTCCTTCTGCCAGCCCCAGGCCCGCGGCTGGGTCTTCAGCGATCTGGCGAGCGATTCGGGTACGTCGATCAACACGATCCGCTCGCGCTTGTGGCCCGCCCGCTCCAGCGCCCCGACCAACTGCTCGGCGAAGACGTTGGTGATGTTCAGCTTCTCGTAGCCCATCTCGTCGAACTTGATGCCGATCACATCCTGGGGCTTGAGTAGCGCCCGCCAGGCGTTGGCGGCCGAATCTTGACCGGTCGCGAGCCGGACAGCCGTCTCGATCATTTCCAGGAGAACCGTCTCGTGGATTTTCGAGCCGGCCAGGATCATCGGATTTCGATCGTCGATAACGATCGATTTGGCGGACTCCGGGATTGGCCCGCCGCTGGGGATTGTGGTCAGGGCCGGCAGGGTCGCCGTGGGACTCGATGCCACGCTGCCGGCTGTGCCGCCGAGACACCGACCGGTCGCAGCCAGTACGGCTGCCTGCCCAAGACGTTTGAGAAACAGCCGGCGATTCTCCAAGAGTCTCGACCTCGCTAACGGGTCTGAACGGACGGATCAAAACACCGGGCGCGATCCGGTACGGGTCCTGCCAGCGTTGACACCCCCGGCGGGCACCCCTAATCTTATCGGCCGAAGCGAGAAAGCGGCTGAGGCCTCGGGTCCAAAGCAGGTTCAGGATGTCGTAATGCTCAGGGGTGACGGGGATCGACTCGCGAGAATTCGTGCCACGCTGAACGAGTGTGGGCAGAGCCACCTCCTGACCCACTGGGAGGATCTTGATGATGCGCGCCGAGACGAGCTGCTGGCGGACATCGAACAGATTCGCTTCAATGCGATTCCCAGCCTGGTTGCTCTGGTGCTGGGCAACAAAGATATCCCACTTCCTGAAAGTATCCAACCTGCCCCGTTTTACCCGCTTGACCCCGGCATCGAACAAGTTGGCAAGTACGCGGATGCCGTGAAAAAGGGGGTCTCCCTGATCCGCCGCAACAAGGTGGCCGCCTTCACCGTGGCCGGCGGACAGGGGACACGACTGGGTTTTGACGGACCCAAGGGCGCTTTCCCGATCTCGCCGGTACGCAACAAGCCGCTGTTTCAGCTCTTTGCCGAGTATGTGCGAGGCACCAATAAGCGTTACGGCTCGGATCTCACGTGGTTCATCATGACCAGCCGGGCCAACGATGCCGAGACGCGCAAGTTCTTTGCGGACAACGGGTACTTCGGCCTTAAGCCCGAGCGCGTGCGGTTCTTCAGGCAGGGAGTGATTCCGGCCTTCTCGCCGGAAGGTCTGATCCTCATGGATGACCGGCACCGGATCGCCTTTTCGCCAGACGGCCATGGCGGAAGCCTGCTGGCGCTGCGTCGATCGGGGATTCTGGCGGAGATGGCCGACGCCGGAATCGAGTACATCAGCTACATCCAGGTCGACAACCCCCTGGTGCGGGTGGTGGACCCGCTGTTCATCGGTCTGCACGATCTGACCGGCTCGCAGATGTCCAGCAAGACCATTCCCAAAGTGGATGATCTGGAGAGGGTGGGCAACTTCGTGCTGGGAGATGGAAAGCTGATGGTGGTCGAGTACTCCGATCTGCCGGATGAACTTGCTCGGGTCCGTGACGAAGCGGGGCGACGGAGGTTTGATGCGGCCAGCATCGCCATCCACGTCCTCAGCCGGTCGTTTGTCGAGCAACTGACTGCCGACGAAACCTGTTTTGGCCTTCCCTGGCACCGGGCGATCAAGAAGGTGCCTTTTGTGGACTCACAGGGACGGCGGATCGAGCCTGAAATACCCAATGCGGTCAAGCTGGAGGCGTTTATCTTCGATGCCATCCCGTATGCCCGCAATCCGCTGGTTCTGCAGACCTCGCGGTCGGAGGAGTTCAGCCCTGTGAAAAACGCCGGCGGGGTGGATAGCGAAGCCAGTGCCAGGCGCGATATGAATTGCCGGGCGGCCGCCTGGCTGACCGCCGCCGGGTTCGATGTGCCTCGCAGTCCCGACGGCACGCCGGACGGTCTCTTTGAGATCAGTCCCTTGCTGGCAGTGGATGCGGCCCATCTTCGGGAGATGATGGTCGAACCACCACACATCGCGCGAGGGCAGCCTCATTACTGGGAATAATGGATTCCTGCGCCGCCGAGCGGCGGGTCCGAAAAAAGCGTTGCAAATCCGTGCCCTGATGCTAGACTGATCCTCGCGCGGCCCGCTGCTTGCGTCCAGGTCGGCTTCCGATCGATTCGACCGTCGCAACAGCCTCAGCCGCATGGAGTGGTGAAAAGTCGCACCGTGGGCACACGTCGGAAGGGTCGCCATCATGAGTGAATCAAGCAAGGGTGTGCTGTTGGTTGTGGATGATGAGCCTCTCAAGAGAATTACCCTCCAGATCGAGTTGTCTCAGGCGGGGTATACGGTGCTCGACGCGGCCGACGCGGTCGCAGCGCTGAAGATTCTGTCCGCCCGGCCGGTCGACGTGGTGATCACCGATCTGCGCATGCCGCAGATGGACGGGATGCAGTTCCTGGAGCAGATCAAGGCCCGCTGGCCGCACACCCATGTTGTCCTGATGACCGCCTACGGTTCGGTGGATTCGGCCGTCGCGGCCATCAAACGCGGTGCATTTGATTACCTCACCAAGCCCTTCAAGACCGAGACACTCGTCGAGAAAATAGAGCGGCTGCGGTCCGCTCGCGGTTGGGTCACGGACAAGGAACGGGCCGCGCCGGCGGCGGAGCAGGTGGGGTCGCTCATGGGCATCAGCTACGCGGCCCGGCGCCTTTTCCAGCAGATCCGCGCGGTGGCCGATGGAAACCGCCCGGTGCTGGTCGAGGGAGAGGCAGGAACCGGCAAATCCCTCGTAGCCCAGGCGGTGCATCAGTTCAGCCCGCGCAAGGGGCGGCCGATGCGGACTTTCGCCTGCTCCGGCTGCGAACCCGCGGCCCTCGACGGCGAACTGGCCGCCTGTTTCGCACAGGCCCGCGGCGGCACCCTGTTTCTCAAGGACATCGATGCTCTTCCGGGTGCGGCCCAGGCCTGGCTGCTGACGGCGCTCGAACAGTCGTCCTTCGATCGTCCCGAGGCCGATCGCTCGGGCCCGGCTGACGCGAGGCTGATTTGCGCGACGACTCGCGACCTGCGGGCCATGGTCGAGGCGAGCGGCTTCCGGCAGGATCTGTATTACCGGGTGTCGGCGGTCACGTTGTCCGTGCCGCCGCTGAGGGATCGCCGGGAGGACATTGTGCTGCTGACCCGACATTTCGTTCAGCGGGCCGGCCAGAGCCGCGGCCCCGCCGGAGAAGCCCATCCTCGCCCGACGCGCATCAGCCCACATGCCGTCGAGGTCCTGCTTGGTTACCATTGGCCGGGCAATGTCCGGGAGCTCGAGCATGTCATCGGGCGAGCAGCCACCCTGGCCGGAGGAGAGGAACTCGAACTGAAGGACATCCTCTTGCCGGAAACCCCTGCCCGCACAGCTCAGGCGGCGGGGTCGGAGTGCGTCCCCGGCCTGACCGAAACCATCGCCGGGATCGAGAGAAGCCTGATCGACGCCGCTTTGCGTCGGGCGGCAGGCAACCAGGCCCGGGCCGCCCAGTTCCTGGGTATCCCCCGCACGACCCTTCGGGACAAGATGGCCAAGTACGGCATGACCGGCCAACCGGCCGGCCAGTCCCCGTCAGCCTGATTCACAGATTCACCGCCCCGGCCGACGATGGCGGACTCTCGCTCCTGGGGTTGATGTCTCAGCGGGTCTCTGTTTTAATGATCGACGTAACCACTTTCAGAATATGTAGTTATGCCTAATTGCGGCCCTCTGCGGGGCTTGCTGCGGATTCCGTCCGCATGGCCCTGGCGACGGCTCCGGGACCAAGCGACCCGGCCAATACGGGTTGGTCCGGCGTTGGGGCTGATGACACTTGGAGGGGTTGACCGTTGTATAGGTACTGAGGTTGGCGTCATCCCCCGGCTTGACAGGTGGGGAGGTGGGTTTGAAGATGGCTTCACGCGAAGGCGCACGGATTGCTCGCCGCTTTGGGCGCACGGCGCGGCCTCCCTGCTCATTGCCGAAAGCGTGACGAAACCCCAGGCGGATGATCTGCGGCCCGCGCCGCCCGGTCCGCGGCGGGCGCACGGAGCGTAGCCTTTGTTTCTGGAGCGGGTAATGCGCAAGGCTCGAGGTTTCTCGCTGATCGAGGTTCTGGTGGTTGTGTCCATCATCGCTCTGCTGGTGGGCATTACCATGCCGTCGTTCAAGGAGGCCCGGCGACAGGCCCGCAAGACCGTCTGCAAGAAGAACCTGCAGACCATCGGCCTGGGAATCCACGCCTACCTGACCACCAACCGGGACACGTTTCCGTGGTGCTGTCGGCTGCCGTCGGAAGAAGCGGGTGTCGCGGCGGGTGAGAACCGGGCTCCCTATGTTCCCCTGCCGGTGGCGTTGAAGAATGAAATGAAGGGAAAGAGCGAGGTGTTTCTCTGCCCGGCGGACGAGAACACGATGATGATGGGAACGGTTCCCACCAAAAGGTACTATGATACCGAGAATCTGAGTTACGAATGGGAATCCAGCCTGAACGGGTTGCGTCTGACATTCAAGGGCGTCTCGATGCTCAACGATCTGATCGTGGCCAGGAGCTCGGAGATGTGGATGCTGTTCGACTTCGAGGCGTTCCACGGCGGCGAGCGGATGCGCGGGTCCCACAACGCGTTGTACGCCGACCTGCGGGTCCAGAGCGACAACTGGAACCCGGCCAAGGTGGTGGGTCAGGCGCTCGACGGCACGCCAAAGGCGCCGTGGGGGGGATGATTACATGCCGAAAAGTCGGTGAAGTGTTATTCAGTTCTTTTTGGGCGAGGTGACTTTCGTGGCGACGTCTTCTTCCAGGAAAAAGGGTGCGGGGAAACCCAAGACCTCGTTGCTGAGCCGCATTCCCGCCCGGACGCGGAACACGATTCTGATCGGGCTGGGCTGCGCGGCGCTGCTGGGCGGCGGCGTCTGGCTGTACTACAAGGTGACGACCATTCCGCCGCCGGCGGTGGCGAAATCGTCCGCCCAGAAAGTGTGCGACTATCTCGGCGATCCTCGGGGTTTCAACCGGCTCTCGATTCCACGGCGGGAGGAGTTCCTCACCAACACCTACCAGCATTTCAATACCGATGCCGGCCGGGAGGAGTTCAACCGGGCCCTCCGGGCCATGTCCGTGCAGGAGCGGCAGGCGTTTCTGGATGCGACGATCGAGGTGGCCCGCGACCGGGTCATGAAGTTCGCCGACGAGTACAGGCGCACGCCCAGGCGGGACCAGACCAAGTTCGTGGATAACGTCATTACCGGTTTCCGGGCACTGCAGGGCGACCTGGGCGGGCGCGGGAATCCCAACATGAACGTCGGCGAGCCGTTCAAGCCATTCGCGCCGCAGCGCAGTGACGAGCTGGGCAAGATGCTGGTGACCAAGACGACGGCCCGCGAGCGGGCCAAGGCCCAGCCGCTGATCGACGCCATCTCCAAACGGATGAAGGAAATGCAGGCCATTCAACCGCGCGGGTGACTCGACATCCGTGCCGAGGGTCGGTCAGCGTTCCCGGCGGATCGAGGCCCGTTTCATTTCCCGTTCGTGGTCTTTTTTACGCAAGTCCTGGCGCTTGTCGTACTGTTTCTTTCCGATGGCCACGCCGAGTTCCACCTTGGCCAGCCCGCGATCGTTGAAATAGATGCTCAGCGGGATGAGGGTGACGCCCCGCTGGTGGAGCTGGCTGGCGACTTTGTGAATTTCCCGGCGGTGCAGCAGGAGGCGGCGGATTCGCAAGGGGTCATGGTTGAACTCATTGGCGGGCTTATAGCGGTCGATCTGGCAGCCGTGCAGTGTCACTGCATTGCCCCGAATGCGGGCAAAGGCTTCTGAGAGCTGAGCCTGCCCCTGCCGCAGGCTTCGGACCTCACTGCCCGTCAAGGCGATACCCGCCTCGATGGTTTGGAGGACGTGGTAATGGTATCGGGCCTGTTTATTAAGAATCCGGCGTCCGGTCTCTTTCGGCTTCTTGGACATAACTATTGATCTGACAAGTAATTGTGCCGATACGCCTATTGGGGACCTTCCGCGAGGCCTCCCGGTGGCGGGTGTGATTCTACAGTTGGGCGGGGGTAAGGCCAAGAGCGATGCAACCGCCCCTTTGGGGCTCGGGTATAATCAGGTGAAGCATGTTTGCCGGCAATGCAGATCCAGGGAGCGGTAAACTCACCCGGCGCGCGGAGAAGCGCCTGATCACTCAGGCCCGCAGCGGGTGCGAAGAGGCGGCTCGCGCGCTGGTGGAGACGCACCAGGATCGGCTGTTTGCCTTCGTCTGGCGGATTCTGAGGGATCATCACGAAGCCGAGGAGATCTGCCAGGAGGCTTTTTTGCGGGCGTTCGGCGCGCTGGAGACGTTTTCGGCGGAGTTCCGGTTCAGCACCTGGTTGTTCACCATCGCCTACCGGCTTTGCCTGAACCAGATCCGCCGGCGCAAGAGCCTGACGGGCGATCTGGATTTTTCGGGGGTTTCCTCCGGCGAGCCGGAGGTGGCTGACCGGGTGGCCGAGAGCGAGGAAGCCCGGCTGCTGAAGGATGAGATCTGGAAGGCGGTGGATCAGTTGTCGATGCCGCAGCGGGCGGCCGTCGTGCTGTTCTACCGGGAAGGCATGAGTTGCGAAGCGATTGCCAAGACGCTGGGGATTCCGATGGCGACAGCCAAGAGCCATCTTCATCGGGCCCGCGGCCGATTGCGGGAATCGCTGGTCAGCATGGTTCAGGATACTTCACAAATTCGGGCCTTGAGAGAAGCCGCGTCATGATCACATGCCAACATATCAGACAGCTCTTTGATCGCTACCTCGACGACGAGTTGTCGCCGTCGCTCCAGGCGGAGTTGCACGCGCACATCCTCAACTGCACGCCGTGCCGGAACCATCTTGCACTGCTGGAGGCGTGCGGCGATGTGATCCGGCTGGACCGCCGCGAGCCGCATCCCGGTGCTTCGTTCGCCGATGGGGTTCTTGCCGCCCGTCGCGAACAGGTTGCCGCCGCCCCACGGGCGGCCGCGTCCGGCCGATGGCGTCGCGCGGGCTGGTATATCGGCGGGCCGTTGGCCGCCGCGGCCAGCATCGCCCTGATCCTGACCGTGGGCGCGCCGGTGTTCGACGGCCGGCCGAGCCGGGAAACAGTCGTGGACGGCCACAGCGTCGCCGTGCCGGTGCAGGTGCGGGAGAACCTGAGGAATCTTGCGGGGACAAGGCTGAACCCGCAGGCCGAGATCGAATTGAAGAACACGCCGGAGATGAAGGCCCTGCCTTTCCTGGAAGCGTTGGTCAACCCGCTGGTGGAAGGAACGCGGAACGCAGTGGCCGGCACACGTCAGAGCTACGAAGACATCGAACTGCTGATCCGGTACGGATTTGCAGGAATGAATGATCGGTTGGTGGCCGAGTATCGGGAGCGTTATCCCGACATGCCGACCCAGACGGCCGAACGGGTGATCCGCGACCTGAACATCCTGGATTCGGCCCTTTCGCCAATCGGCACGGCTCAGCCGATCCGTTCAGATCTCACCCCCGCGTCGCCGGTCCCATCCAAACCAGCGGCCTCTCCCGATGCGTTTTGATCGTCGGGGCCGGGAACCAGAGCAATGCTGCGGCGATTAACATGTGTGGTGTTTGGCGCGGTGGCGGCCTGCGCGGTCCCGGCGATCGCGGACACACCCGTGTTGCCGCGCGTCGGCCTTCTGGCGGAGTACGTCCCGGTCGACGCCCAGCTCTTCTTCGAGGTGCGGGACGCCGCCGGCCTGAGCCGGACGCCTGCCGGGGAGGCCCTGGGCGATGTGCTCGCCTGGCTGATGGGCCAGGTCAAGGCCGCTGAATCCGGACAGGCCCAGGGCACCGGGTGGAAGCAGTTGATCGCCGGAGCATTGGGGTTTCGGAACGAGCAAGTGGCGGATTTGCTGCTCAGCGGCCGGGTGGCGATGGCGGCCGACGGCTGGAACGAATTGCCCGCGGCGGTTCTGCTGGCTGAACCGGCCGACACCGCCGCCATCGAGTCGATGCTCAAGGAGCAGCTCGTCCCGGGCACGCAGGACGAGCGCGTGCGGCGGTATCGACTCGGGCGCGATATCGAGATCGCGATCACCGGCCGCATCGTCCTGCTCGGAAAACGCAAGACCGAAGCGGACCTGTACGCGCGGACTCTCGATCTTCTGACCAGCAGCCGGGGGCTTTGTCTGTCGGACCTGGCCGAGTTTCGTGAGCGTGTGGGCGAGGTGCCGGTCGGGGCCCAGGGTGTGTTCTATCTCGGCACAAACCTGCGCCGCCAGGAAGATGCGAGTCAACCGGTCACGGGCTGGTCGCTGATCGGGCCGCGGCTGCGGTCGGCGGCGGTGAGCATCGAAATCCGCCCTCACGGTCTGGTGGTCGAGACGACGGGCCGGCGAGCGCTGCCCCTGGAGGCCGTGCCGACGGCCCAGTATCCTCCGATCGACGCCCTGCTGTTCCTGCCGGCCTCCGCGGTGGCCGCCTGGACCTATCCTCTGGACTATGTCGGGGAACTGGACCGCCTCAAGGCCGCCTATCCGCAGGGCGTCGTGGCCTTCTACCTGCGCCTGCTCACCTGGGGCATGAAGCCCGACGCCCTCGAAACCGGATTGTTGCGGCATCTTGTGGGCGAGACGGTGTTCATGCTCGGGCATGTCGCGGTTCGGCCTCTCGGCGGGCTCGGTGATGACGACATCCTGCTGGTTCCCAGTTTTGCACTCTTAGTAGAGGTAGACGACCCGGAGACGGTCGAGGCCACGCTCGAGGAGATGGCCCCGAATCTCTTGCGGCTGGTGAACCTGCGGTCGGCCCAGGAAAGCCGGGTGGCGGTACATGCGGAAACGCTCAGCGACGCGGACGAGTCGACGATCGTGCGGAGCATCCCCTTGGCGACCCTGTTCCCCGCGGGCACGATGCGCGAGTTGCTCGGCTCGACGGAGTTGAGCTGGGCGGTGGCGGACAAGCGGCTGGTCCTCGGCACCCACCGCGAGACGGTCAGGCAGATCGTGCTTGCCCACCGGGGCGAGGCCCCGCTGATGCCGGCCGAAGCGATTCAGCAGGCCATGCGCCGGGAACGTTCGCCTCGCCGCCCGCCGGAGACGGTTTTCGTCGCCCGGCCCGGCGCGACCGCCGAGATCATCGACTCCTGGCTGCGGTACATCGAGCGACGCCATCCCGAGATGCGGCAACCTCAGTGGTGGCGGCAGCTCCGGCGGCAGTACACCGCGTCGCAGGTTCAACTGGGAATCCGACCGGCCGCCGCGTCGCCGCCCGGCATGGTGGAAATCGCTCAGACGCTGCCCGACTGGCCGGCCCACGGACGCCTGCTGCCCGGCGACCGGATCACCGCGGTCGACGGCCGCAAGCTCGATCCGCAGCGGGCGCTGCCGTCACTGCGGAATGCCCTGGCGACCCGGCCGAGCGACGACCCCCTCCGGCTCACGGTGGTTCGCCAAGGGCGCCCGGTGGAGGTTGATATCCCTCTTGCGTCCTCTTCGTCGCCCGCGGACCACTTCCAGCCGCTGGCCCTGCTCGAGCAGGTTTCGCACTTGTCGAAGATGTTCGCCTTTGCCAGCTACGTCACCTGGCAGCCCTCGCGGGAACTGGTCCAGACCCGGCTGGAGCTTCGGCTGTCCCCGGCGATGACCGCCGCCGCGAGCGGGCGGCCGGCCGGCCTCCGGGATGCCGGTGTCGCGCCGGCGTCGCCGTCGGGGAAGTCCGGCCCGGCCTCGGCCGCTCCGCGGCCTGATTCACCTCCCGCGGCCTCTCCGCCCCCCGCTGGCCCGACTCCCCTGAACGCCGCCCCACCCGCCGGGCGGTAGAACCAACTCACGCGAGTCTTTTTCCCGCAAATGGTCAGGGGAAGGCCCTGCCCCCCGCCGGACGAGACAACCCGGATCGGGACGGAGGGTTGGCGCGGTCTTGATGGCCGCAAGCCAGGAATCTGTTCGACCGTCGTTCCGCTTGCGGGCGGCGGCCAGTGAATGGGGCACGGTCAGGCTGTATCATATCGGCCAGGATGATGTCTCGGGAAGTTCGGGCAGGCAGTTCGGGTTTTTCCCTCCGATGCGCTGCTTGGGGGGGCCGACCAATGCTCTGGGAACGT
>DATIKE010000366.1:0-2791 GCA_035477895.1 Phycisphaerae bacterium | reverse complement strand
ACCGGCGCAACGGCAACCTATCGTGTTGCGCGACCAACGAACCTGTCCGAAGGGTGCTGTAGCCACACCCTTGAAATCCCAATCCGCACTCAACTTCTTGGTGATTAAGGGGTTACGCTATTCAACGGGGGGTAAGTTGCGAATTGAGTATGGTCGCACGAGGGGGCGTGAAGAGGTATCCCCGTGAACGGTTACCGGGCTTCCTGGAGGAGCACGATCTCCCCTGGCTGCGTTTCCATTTCCAGCATTTCGCCGGCCATAGCAGTGCGTTTTTCGCCGCGCGTGATTTGGACCCGGCCCTGCCAGGGATTGATGATCTTCAGCGGTCCGCCGACCTCAGACATGACACGAATCCATTCCACTCGCCCGCCGGCGCACCGCGCGCCGACCAGGAACGCCCCGACCGTGCGCAGGTCCTGGAATTGGGCCTCGCGGTCCGTCGACCAGCTCGGGAAGAATCGCAGCCTTCCCGTGTAGCTCTGCAGCAGGCACTCGTTGACCACCACCGGCAAAGCGAAGTTCTCGAACCAGATGCCCATCGGAGCCATGAAGCCATAGTCCGTTTCACCCCGGTATCGACCTCCCGCCTGCAAGACCATGTTCGCGCAGGTGCCGTTGGGCATCAGGCAATAGTTGATCTGCCGCTTGAACTTCTCGAGATCCAGAACGCCCAGCCGTGCGCCCTGCAGGTTCAGAAAGACCAGTTCGTTGCCGCCTTCATTCAGGTGGTTCTTCCAGGTGTTCAACGCGATCCGCAGTTGCTCCTTCGGCGAGTCCAGCCCGATGTCCTCGCCCGGGAATACCGGCATCAATGGGTTGGGCGTGTTGTACACCTGGTCCGGGCCTTCGCCGGTCGCGGATACGAATACCTCTCCGTACCGACTCTGCTTCGTCGGATAGTCGGGGAAGCGCTCGAGGATCTCGCCGACCCGCTTCATCAGTTCCGTTTCCTCGTGTTGCAGCTCAAGCAGTTCGCACGCCCGCAGGTACGCCTTGAACACGAACTTCGTCAGAGTCAGGTCGACGATGCAGTCCGCCGAGAAGGCCGGGTCAACCCGCAGGCCGTGCAGTTCCGGAACGACCGTCGGGTAGATGTGGAACTTGTCGTCGTTCCACTGCGGTCCGTGGGCGTCCGGCCGGCGCATGTAGGCGTTGAGGAACCGCACCGCCTCGCGGATCGGCCCGAACGCCCGCCGCCGCAGGAAGTCCTTATCCATCGTGTAAAGGTAGTGCCACCACAGGCTCTGCACGACCCACGGCGTCTCGCACACCTCCGCGCCCCACGTCGGGACCGGGTACGGCATCATCGTCATCTCGACCGGGTAGGCCGAGTGTGGGAAGAACGCGCCCGGCAGCTTGTAGTGGTTCCTGGCCCAGTCCCTGCTGATCGGCAGAAGAAAGTGCACGAGGTCGACGTAGGGCACGTGCTTGTCCACCCGGTTGGTTGAAAACGTCACCCAGAAGGGCTGCTGGAGATTGTAATTCGTGTGATAGTCGCCGTGCCAGGCGGTCCCGATCTTGCCGTGACTCCAGTTGGCGAAAAGCCCCGGGCACGTCGTCCCCGGTTTCACCGAGCAGTTCAGGAAGTACAGGTTCCGGTACCAGATCCGCTCCAGGAACTCATCCGCCAGCCGCACGCCCGAGCGGCTCCAGTAGTCCTTCCACGCGGTCGCACTTCGGTCCGAGGCGGTGTTGCAGTTCGCGAGCGTCGGCTCCGGCAGGGCGGCAGGGCCGTCGGGCACGTCGCGGGCCAGGCCGTGGTCCAGTTGCACGCACGCGACAAAGGGACCGTTCTGCTCAAGTGCCGGTTGCACCTTGCCGCTCACCCGTACCGATGTCCGCAACACCTTGTCCTTCTCGCGAGCATCGCCCAGTACCGGCAGGGTTTGGCGAAAACTCAGCATGTCGGCCGTCGATGCCGTGACAGTGACCATGCCTTCTTCGGGCATGAGCCGCACGCGGTTGAAGGGGCCGGCGATCGGCGTTCCCGCCTCGTCCACCATGCGCAGCCACAACCGATCGGCGGCCATCTCCGGGAAGACTTCGAGCCGCACCTTCTTCCCCTCGATCAGGAAGAACACCTCGCATGTGCCCGCGTCGATCCGGACCCGGTGGCCGAGCAGTTCCGCCTTGCGCCGGTCGAAAACCAGCAGCAGCGAGCCGCACGGCCAGGGGCGCGGATAAGGCTGAGCGTAATTCTCGCGCATCACTTTGCAGTACGTGTCGTACCACGCCTTGTCCTCCGGTGTTCCGCGCTTGAGCCGCCCCCACAGTTCCTCGAACGGGACGATCTTTTCCTTGTTGTTCTCGGCGATGCGGATGTCCCAGACGTCGTTGTGGCCGAAGTGGATGAGCACCGAGTCCGGCCTGGTGCAGACGATCGCGCCCATCGCCCCGTTGCCAAGCACGCCGCCTTCGAAGAAATCCTGGGCCGGCTTGTTCATCTCGATCGCGTGCAGGGCAGCCCGTTGCTGAGGGTCGAAGCGGTCCTCGCTCTGGGCCAGGTTGGCCTGGAGGCAGATTGCGATGGTGACAAGCGTTTTCGACAGCATGGGATAGGACATGATTCGCTCCCGACCGGGCATTCCGCGGCGGTTCCGCCGGCGCATCATACCCTGTAAATGTCGTGCGGCAATTGTGCCGCGGATACTGCAGCGGCGAAGAATAGTCTTCGGGGCAGTATTTCTGCGGGGCGGAGTGAACGGGAAGGGGTCTGACGCAGGCATAGGATGGGCATCCCGTCCGGAGAGATAGGACGGTTTCCGTGGCCAGCGTTTGGTGTTGTACCCGG
>DATIKE010000365.1:0-7287 GCA_035477895.1 Phycisphaerae bacterium | reverse complement strand
TGACCCGGGCAATCGTCCGCAAGGCCAGCGATGTCCACTTCGACCCCGCCCGGGAACGCCTCCAGATCCGGTTCCGGCTGGACGGGCTTCTCCAGGAGGCCGATCACCTGCCGGTCAGCCTGGCCGAAAACGTCGTCGCCCGGCTCAAGGTGCTGGCCGGCCTGCTCACCTACCGCAAGGACATCCCCCAGGAAGGGGCATTCCGGGCCGATACGAGCTGGCTCAACGGCTCAGGCCCGGTCGACGTCCGCGTTGCCACATTCCCCACCGTCCAGGGCGAGCGGGCGGTGCTTCGGCTCATGTATGGCCTCGGAAAGGTCAGCGATCTGGACGACCTGGGCCTGGCGCCCGAGACGGTGGCCGAGTTGCGTGCCGCCGCTGAACGGCCGCAGGGGCTTATTCTTGTCACCGGGCCGGCCGGCAGCGGCAAGTCAACCACCTTGTACGCTCTCGCCCGGCACATCCTGGCCGCCACCGGCGGCAGAAGCGTCGTCAGCATCGAAGACCCGGTCGAACAGCGGATCTGCGGCATCAATCAGATCCAGGTCCAGCCGCACGGCGAGTTGACCTACGTCCGGGCCATGCGCTCGCTGCTCCGGCAGGATGTCGAGGTGCTGCTGGTCGGCGAGATTCGCGACGCCGAGACCGCCCACATCGTGACCGAGGCCGCCCTGACCGGACACCTGATCATGAGCACCCTGCACAGCGGCGACCCGGCCGAGGCCCTCGGCCGACTCCTGGAAATGGGAATTGCCAGCTACCAGGTCGTCAGCGCCGTCACGCTCGTGGTTTCGCAGCGGCTGCTCCGAACCGCCTGCCCCGATTGTCAGGGGCACGGCTCGTGCGCCGCCTGTATGTCCACCGGTTTCGTCGGCCGCACCGCCTGCGGCCAGATCGCCGTCATCGATGACACCTTGAGACAAGCGGTGCTCGATCATCGACCGATCACGGAACTCCGGGCGATCATCGCCCGCGACAGGCCCGACCTGGCCGCGGACGCGAATCGCCTCGTCCAACAGAACATCACCTCCGCCGACGAGGTTCGGCGGGTCCTGGGTTCGCTCGTGCCTCGTGCATGATGTAACAAGGAGCGACACATGGCCTGGTTTGAATATAAGGGAATGACGCCCGGCGGGACGGCCATCACCGGGCATCTCGAAGCCGCCGACCACGACCAGGCCGCCCATGACCTGGCCCTGATGCAGATCGAGGTCCGCGACCTGTGCCGGGCAGCCAGGCCGCCCGCGCCTGCCCGCATCGGCGCCGATGACCTCATCTTCCTCAACGAGCAGATCGCATCGCTCGCCCAGGCCGGCATCGCCCTGGATGAGGGGCTCGCCCAGTTGGCCCGCGACCTCGAGTCGCAGCGCCTTAAGCGCTGGATTCTCGACCTCGTCGAGGACCTGCGCCGGGGCACGCCCATCGACCGGGCCGTCGCCGCCCGCCAGCAGGGCCTGCCCATCCTCTACAGTCGCGTCATCCGCGCCGGGGTGCAGAGCGGCCAGCTCGCCGCCACCCTCCTCAATCTGAACCAGCATCTGCGACTGATGGGCGACACCCGCCGAATCTTCTGGGAGTTGGCCACCTATCCACTGGTGGTCGTGGTCATCGCCCTGGGCGTTCTCTCTTTGTTCTTCACCCTGATCGTACCCCAGTTCGCCGACATTTTCCGGGACTTCGGCACGACCCTGCCGTCGTTGACGATGCTGCTGATCAACATCTCCTTCATCTACCCGCAGTTGTTGCTTGGCGCGGCGATCGTTTTGGCCCTGATCGCTTTGCTCTGGCGGTCCATTCGCTACAGCGCCAGCGGGCGAATGCTGCGCGAGGGGCTGCTGCTGCGGCTACCCCTGTTCGGAATCCTGACCCGAAGCTCGCTGATCGCCCGATTCCTGAGAATGATCTCGATGGCCGTCAACACCGGCCTGCCCATGCCGGAGGCCATCCGCCTCTCCGCGGAGGCCACCGGCAGCAATCTGCTCACCCACGATGCCGACCGTCTGGCCGCCGAGGTCGAACGAGGCGAATCCATCTTCGTCGCCAACCAGTCCTGCAACCTGATCCCGCCACTCTTCGGCTTCTGCGTGCAGGTGGCTTCCGGACGCGACTCCCTGCCGATCGCCGTCGGGCAGCTCGCCCGGGCCTACGAGAACCGCGCCTTTCACGCCCTGGCGGTGATTCGCGTCGCCCTCTACCCCATTCTCATCATCCTGCTGGCCTTCGTCCTGGGCATCTGCGTGATCGGGATGTTCCTGCCGCTCATCACCCTGGTTAACTCCGTCTCGGGGGGAGGTTGACCCATGATGAACGACTACCTGTGGGCATCCCTGATGATCGTCTTCATCCTGATCGCCGCCGGCGTGGTGGCCGTGTTCGTGCGCCTCCTGTTCCGCGCGGCCCGTGGGCTGCTGCTGCCCAAGGTGTCCGAGCGGATCGTCGTCGGTCAGCTTGCAGCCATCGTCCGGCAGAATCTGCCCCTGGCCACCGCCGTCGCCCTGGCCGCCAAGTCCGAGAAGGGCCTCAGTCGCCTCTACCTCCAGAGAATCGCCACGCTGCTCAGCCAGGGTTTGCCGCTCTCGGAAGCCGTCTCCAAGAGCATGACGATCTGCTCCCCCCCGACCCTCCCCCTCATCCTGGCCGGGGAGAGAACCGGTCGTTTGGCCGCCGCCCTCGACCAGGCCGAGGCTAACCTTATTGATACCACCCGTCGCGTCCGCCATCAGCCGCTTCTGCCTGTTCCCTATCTGATCGTGATGGCCGGTCTCACGATCACCATCACCGCCGGGATCATGGTCGCCGTCGTTCCAAAGTTCCAGGAGATCTTCAAGGACTTCGGCACGCAACTTCCGGGCATCACCCGCGCGCTCATCGATTTCTCCAAATGGTGTGTCCAGACCCCTGCCTGGCTCGTAGCACTCATCGCTCTCGTGACAGGTCTTTACCTTTCGGTGCGGCCGCGGCGAATCGGCCGGCCCCAGCTCACCGCCCGCCTCGCCGATCATCTTCGCTGGAACCTCCCGGTGCTGCACCGCATCACTTACAGCAGAGGCCTCAAGACGGCCTTCGAAATCATGCGCCTGGGCGTCGGGGCGGGCATGGACCTCGCGCCCGCCGCCGAACTGGCCGCCAGGACCGACGTGAACACCTGCCTGCGGGAAAGGCTCCTGCGATTCGCCCGGTTGATCGAGCAGGGTACGAACCTGAGGCAGGCCGCTCGTGATGCCCGCATCGGTGAAGTCGCGGGCACTGCCCTGGCGGCCGGCCAGCGCTCTCACGACATGGACGCGGCTCTGCGTTACATCATCGACTACCACGACGCCCTGGTCAGTCGGTTGGCAGCCGTCTGCCGAAGCCTGGCGGTACCCCTGGTGGTCCTTGTCGTCGCCACGTTCGCGGGATGGGTCACATTGGCCCTGTTCCTGCCGCTGATCGCCCTGATAAACTCAGTGGCTGGATAACGACGTTCTGGGGGAGATTTGATCATGCGACACCACGGTAACCGCTTCGGCCGACCCGGGATATTCATCACCGAGGTCGTCATCGGCACGAGCATTCTGGCGGTCATTTCGGCATTGGCCATCACCGCGGTCATCAGCTACTGCCGGGTCCGCGACCAGTACCTCTGGCGGCAGACCGCCGCCTGGGCCGCCGCCGGTCAACTCCAGCGATATCAGGCCGGCGCCCCCCTCGACTCCCGCCCGCCCGAAGGCCTTATCCCGGAAAAAGTCCGCCTGCTGACCCAGGCCGACCCGGGCCAAGGCGACTGGAAGGGCTTCAATCGCGTTACCGTCACCGCCACGGTCGATCTTCCCAACGCCCCGCCGATCCACGAGCGGGTCATCGGCTATGTGCCAGCGAGGGCAGGATCATGAGACACCGGCGCCGCGCCTATTCATTGATCATACTCCTGGCCATGCTTCCGTTGATCGCGGCCACCTCCACCGCCGCCTGGCTGCTGGCCGTCCGGGTCATCAAGGTCCAGGGCAGCGAGCAAAGATACATGCAGGCCGACGCATCCCTTCGCGATCTGGTTCGCCGATTTCAGGCCGACTGCCCCCAGGCCGTCTCCGCCGAGATCACGCAGGCCGGCGATCTCGTCCTGAAACAGGCCGGGCAGTCCATCGTCTATCGCCGTGAAAAAGGGGACGCAGCTCTTTTTCAGAAGGTGACCCGCACCGCATCGGCCGATCGCGCCGCGGCAATCACCTATGCGTGGAATCTGCCGAATACAAACACCGAGTTTCTCTTGGAAACAGTACCCGGCTCACAAGGAGTGGTCTGGGTCTGTTTCACCCGGCAGGCCCGGGTGGCGTCCGGCCCGATGAAGGTCTGGCGTTTCGCGGCCGCGGGCGCCGTTGCCCAGTGGAGGTCGCCATGACAAGACCCGTTTATGCCCGACGCGGATTCGTGATGGCCCTGGTTCTGGCGGTGATGAGCCTGGTGGCCGGCGTGCTGGCCCTCCTGGCCTCCTACAGCGCCGCCTACTACCGCAACCATCAGGCCGAACGGCTCAAGCTGGCCACCGAGGCCGCTTGTGCCAGCGTCGCGGCCTACGCCCGGGCACATGCCGCGGAATGGGCCGCCCGCCCGCCCGCATCGCCCGTCTCCCCGGACATCGCCGCCCTGATGCCGCCCGGCGCGACCGGATCGGTCACAATTTCGCTGACGCCGGCCGACCACCACCTGCGGGGCAATCTCAGTATTCGTCTGACCCAGGGTCGCTACGCGGTCGAACGGGAGATCAACCTCGACTTCGCCGCCGCCCGCGCCCGGCCGGAATTGCAGCCCTCCTGACCAGGAAAAGACCATAAAAATGGGGTAATTGAACTTTTTAGGGTGAATCCTAAAACCCATGTGGAACCGGCTTCCCTGCCTGCGGCAGGCAGGCAGCCGGTCGGATTTCAGGGTTTTTGAGAATGCCGTCCCAGATTCACAGTGAGGGTATTCACAATGAGGTCAATCTGCCCTGTCCCTCTGGGATGCTCCGGATACTCTCAGCTCGAGGCCGGTTCACGCCGACCTCATTCGATCACGAAAACCTTCCCGCCGCCGGCCCGGCGTTCCTGAAGTTCACTGATCGTCGAGATCGCCAGCGGCCGGACCGCCATCACATCCTTGGACGTCTGGTACACCCAGCCGCACTGCCGGCAGAAAAGGGCCTTGCCGCGCCGATGGGACGCGATCACCTGCGGATGGTCGCAATGTGGACAATTCACGTATACAGGCACCGCTCTACTCCTTCCAGCCGAACCCGCTCGCTTCCCTGTCTTCCACTGCGGGAGCCCTTGGCGGCCCGGGACTCCCGTCGAGCGGGTCTCTCGGCGGTGTCTACAACCGATTGGACACGCAGACCAGCCGGAGGTTGCATCCGATAAGGAATACCCCAACCCGTCCGGGCGGATCGTCGTAAACCGCTTCTTTACAGGCAATTACGTTTGATGAACCCCGAAACGCACAGGCAGGACTTCCGGAGCACTCGGGCCTAAACCCATAAGCACAAACGGCTTACAGAATAATACCCCTTGAGATAATATTTTGGGGCCGATAACGATTCGCCTGGAACCGCGCCCGGCTACCCAAGGGGCTCCACTGTAGCGCAGGGCATGAGGAGGGACCACCCGACGCGGCCATAACACCAAAACCCGCATTCGCGGCTGACTTGTGAAACTTCGGGCCCTTCCCTTGCAAGCTCGGAACGGTTACTATACTCGGCTTATCAAAAAGAGACGAATGGGAGTTGGTTATGCACTATCCTCGCAAGCTGAGCCGCATCAAGAAGCTGCGCAAGCAGGGTTTTCGAGCCCGGATGAGCACCGCCGGCGGTCGCAAGACCCTGAGCCGTCAGCGCCGCCGCGGCAAACACACCCTCTCCATCATGAAGTGACCGGCCTCGCGGACTTCCACCACCATACCGGCATTGTCCCCCGTGCTGACGCCACGGAAGGGGTTCGGCTGCGCCCGGTTTGCCTCAACGACCGTCGGGAAAGGACTCGTCCGATCCCCTGCCCGAGCTGCCGTCGTCTCCGCGCCGACTTCTGGACCGATTCGAGGAAGCTGGAGCCCTCAGCCCGCGCGACTCGGCTTCGGCAGCCGAACTGAACCAGCGGAGGTTGTCGCGCGTCAGCCGGCGGGCCTGGCTCGAGCCCGGTTCGTAATATACCTTGCCCTTGATGCTGGCGACCACCGGCTCTTCGGCGGCCGGTCCGACCGCTTTCTTAAGGAACTCCACGATCTGAGTCTCGATGCCCAACCCGCGATCGAGCATCCGTGTACCGTGCAGGGCCATCCGATCCTCGCCCGACGAGGGCCCGGGGACGATCCGTGCCGTCGCTTGGCCGGCCGGCCGGCGGAGATGGTCCGCGGCGTCCCGCTCAGCCTCGCTGGCGATCAGCAGCAAAGGCCTGTCTCCGTACTTGCGCACCGCCCCGAGCGCATCCAGTCCCAGGTAAGAGGTTCCAGGAGTCAGGCAGACCACCGCATCCACGGACTTGTCCCGGCCGGCATAGTCCAGGGCCACGCTGCCGCCCACGCTTGCCCCAACCAGGGCGAACCGGGCCGGATCAACCCCGGGCTGATCGCGAAGCCATTCGCAAGCCGCGGTCACGTCGAGATGCATGTCCCGAAACAGCTCCTCGTCGCGACGGTCCACGCGGTCGGCCAGCTTCATGGGAGCCGGCCCGGCGCTTCCGCCATGGCCGCGAAGGTCGATCGCCAACACGGAAAAACCCGCCCTGATCAGCGGACCGACCAGCGGATCGAACTCCGACCGATTCCCCTTGTACATGTGCAGCAGGATCACCATCGGGGCGCGATCGCCGGAGCGACGGGCCGGCCAGTAACTTCCCGCGATGACCAGGTTGTCTTCGGTGGTGAAGACGACACTCTCGCCCCGACCGGCCTGCGGCGACGTAACACCCGAGACCGATCCGCCGCCGGGTGAGGCCGGCTGGGTGGCCGGGGCGGTTTGAGTCGTTGCGGGAACTGGTCGGCCGGACGCCGGCCGGGTGGTCGCTTTCCCGGCCTCGGTCGCTGCAAGCCCGGGTGTCAGAACCAGCGAAACGATCAGCGAAGAAGCGAAAACACGGACCTTTCGCCCGAATCTCGTCGATCCGGCCATGCCTCCACCTCCATATACCCCCAATAACATGTGTCGATAGCCGGCGGCTACCGCGTTCGCGCCGGCTGCGGCCAGTCGGCCCTGACAAAGCGGCCGTTGCGGCTGATGACCTTGCCGTCGGCCTCGATCGCGCCCCCCTTGCGCAGGTCGCAAACCATGTCCCAGTGCAG
>DATIKE010000364.1:0-8427 GCA_035477895.1 Phycisphaerae bacterium | reverse complement strand
CAGCCGGGGCAAACTCTTCTACCGCCTCGTCCAGCAGGCTGTGCAGGTTTCCCCGCAGCCCTATTCGGCCATCGTCACGAAGAACCGCCGCACCGTCCCGCCACCCATGGTGGATGGTTGAGCAAAGGGGATACCCCATTTGGACTTATCCCCTTTTACGCTTCAATCGAGATCGAGCGGCTCGATCCAGATGTTGCGGTAGGCGACGGGGCCGTGGTCGCCCTGGAGCATCAGCGGGCCGAGCGGCCCTTCCAGGTCATCGAGCGATGCCCGGGTGGGGCCGGACAGAGCGGCGTCCTCGTGGATCAGCACGCCGTTGTGCAGGACTTTCACAAACCGGGCCTCGGCCACCTTCCGGCCCGAGTCGTCGAAACGCGGGGCCTTGAAGATGACGTCGTAGGTCTGCCACTGGCCGGGGGCCTTGCAGACGTTGACGCGCGGGGGCCAGCCGTCGACGGCCTGGTTGTCGATCCACCGGGCGTAGATTGCGCCGCAATCGTAGAATGTGACCGTATCCCTGCCGAAGCTGTCGATCACCTGGATTTCGTAGCGCCCCTGGAAATAGACGCCCGAGTTGGAGCCCTTGGGCAAGACGAACTCGATGTGGGCGCGGCAGTCGCCGTGCTTGAAGGTGGTCAGCAGGTTGCTGGTCTTGCCGACCGGCCCGTTGACCAGGATGCCGGTTCCGGGGCTGATTTTGAATTTCGCGGGATCAGCGGGGTCGAGTTCGACGCTGCCTGCGGCCTGCCACTCGTTCTTGGTCGGCTCCAGCGCGACCCATCCGTTGAGATCCTTTCCGTTAAACAACTGCACGCGCTGCCCGCCCCAATCCGAGCATCCGGCGGCGGACAGGCCAAGCAAAGCAGAGAAGGCCCACACGAGTCGTCGATTTCGTTTCCACTGGAACATGATGCACTCCTTGTTCGGTCGGACACCAGTGATTGCGGCAGGCCGGCGAACGATCATCGCACGCGCCACTCAATGATACCGGCGCCGGCGTTCTCCTGCAATTGGACCTCGAGACGCAGTTCCAAGGTCGGCACGGGCTTGAAGTCGACGCGGTTCCAGCCGTCCTTGGCGGTCGTGTACAGCCCGAGCGGTTCGACGGGTTCCCACTTATCCTGTTTCTTCCACATGACCTGCCAGGATTTGGGCACCCGGATCTTTTCGCCATTATCGAGCCAGTAGACCTCGACCGACGAAAGCATCTGCGGCTTATTGGAGACGCAGGTGACCCACTCGCTCGTGCCCTTGCGGCCCTGCCACGAGAAAGCGGGCATCGAGCCGTCATTCGAACTCCGGGGCCAGAGGTTGTCCTTCATGGCGGCGAGGTCGCTTTTCTCGGTGACCGAAGCCGACAACGTGGCATTGGCCATCTTGGACGGCTTCAGTACGGGCTCCGCCAGGCAAGGGGCTTCGGGGATCCAGACGACCATTTCGCCGCCGTCGCGATTGTCCCATGCGTAATAGGGCACGGCCTTGAGATCGACATTGGTCGTCCTCGGAACACGAGGGTACAGGTCGGCGGGCACATCGGCAGGCGCCAGGGCCGTGGCCTTTCCCTCGATGACAGCGACGCCACCCAGGAGCTTTTCGTCAAAGCGGACGTCGAGCCTGGCATGGCGCGGCAGGGCGATGTTGCGAACCCGGCCATCGTGGTCGACACCTTCGAGGCAGTAGATGACCGGTCCGCGCTGCAGGGCGGTCCGGCCCACATTGGCGGTCACGTTCGGATGGGACACGACGCGGCGGATGTTCATCGGCAGGTCGAGCTCGACCACGTCGCCGCCCTTCCAGCTTCGCGCGAGTGCGACATAGCCCGCGGCCGGCTTCGTCTCGACGGCCTGGCCGTTCACCTTGACCGTGAAGCCCTGCGCCCACTCGGGGATACGCAGGTGCAGGGTGAACTGGGCGGGCTCGGCCGGCTGGACGGTGATCCTGACGCTGCCTTCCCAGGGATACTTCGTTTCCTGCTTGAGCGTCACGTTTTTGCCGGCCACGCTGAGCTTGCCGGTGCCGGCGACGTAGAGGTTGACCCACGCGCCGCTTTCGTCGGTGGCGTAGATATACCCGCCGATCGACGGCAGGAAGCGGACGACGTTGGACGGGCAGCACGCGCAGCCGAACCACGGCTGGCGGTGGGCCTTGCCCCGGCTGGCCAGCGGGTTGACGTAGAAGAACTTCTCGCCATCAAGGGACACACCGGACAAGGCGCCGTTATAAATGACGCGTTCGAGCACGTCGGCGAACCGCCCCTCGCCATGCAGCAGGAGCAGGCGGTGGTTCCACAGGGCCATGCCGATCGCGGCGCAGGTTTCGGCGTACGCGGTGTCGTTGGGCAGGTCGTAGTCGGCGCCGAAGGCCTCGTGATGGCTGGTGGCCCCGATGCCGCCGGTGATGTACATCTTTCGGCCGGCGACGTTCCGCCACAGTCGCTCCATCGCATCGATGTAGCAGCGGCTTTCACTCACTGCGGCGATGTCCGCGACGCCCGCGTAGTAATACATCGCCCGCACGGCGTGCCCGACGATCTCGCTCTGCTCGCAAATCGGCAGGTGGGCCTGGCACCAGTATTCGCCCTGGTCGCGTTTCTGCCCTCGGACGGCGACGAAGAACTCGGCGAGCCTGAGGTATCGCTCCTCGCCGGTTTCGCGCCAGAGCTTGACCAGGGCCAGCTCGATCTCCTGGTGCCCGCAATAGCCGATGCGTTTGCCCGGCCCGAAAATGGAATCGATGTGGTCGGCCAGCTTGCAGGCGACCTTGAGCAGCTTGTCCTTGCCGGTGGCGCGGCGGTAGGCGACGGCGGCCTCGAACAGGTGCCCGGCACAGTACATCTCGTGCATCTTCGGAAGGTCGGTCCAGCGCTTGTCGAGGCCGGTCAGGGTGTAATAGGTCATCAGGTAGCCGTCCGGCTGCTGGGCGGCGGCGATCTTGTCGATGATGGCGTCGATTCGCTCTTCCAGCTCCTTGTCCGGATGCTGGGCGAGCGTGTAGGCCGCCCCTTCGAGCACCTTGTAAACGTCGGAGTCGTTGAAATAGGTGCCCTCGAACTGGCCGGGCATGAGTTTGCCGGCCTTGGCGAAGTTGGAGATCCGCCCGGTGTCCTCACACCACTTCAGGTTGTGCGGCAGGGTGACGGTCCGGTTGGTTTCGATCCGGGGCTTCCAGAATGCGTCGTCGATGGTGACATGGTCGAACGGCACCGCCTGCAGTTTGGCGTGGGGCGTCTCGGCCGCCTCAGCAACAAAGCCTGCCGTCATCATCGTTCCCACCAGCATCCTTCCTGTCATGTTTCCCAAGGTCATCCCGCACCTCCCATTCTGAAATATGCGACACACGCTCGCAGGGAGGATACACCGGGCGATCAGGGCTGACCAGTCGGCATGTCGAGCACGAGGCTCGTCGGGGCGAACCGGGTCATGGGCACGAGACAGGAGCCGTCCTCGACAGTCAGTGAATCCCCGATCGGCCGACCGCGAAGATCGACAGGCTGCGCGCGATTCGGGATGGCCGTTTCAGGAAATCGAACCCGGCACGGTTCGTTGCTGCCGGCCTGCTCCCACAACCGCAGCAGGATGCCCTGCCCGTCGGGGTTTTCGCCGAACGCGGTCACGATGAGACCCGAACGCGAGAAATCCAGCCCGGCGTGGGCCGGAGGCATTGGGCCGGCTGCGGCGTCAGTCGCAAAGGCCGGACTGGTGAGGCGGGCCTCCCAGGCGGGCGTCATCAGGTCGGCGGTCAGGCCCTCACCCAACACCGGCCACAAGCGGACCCGCGAGGACCACGATCCCTCGATCCACTGGGCGAAGTTCGTCGACCACTGGTTGTTGAACAGATTGACGAACGCGATCGGCCGGGCGGGGACGAAACGATCAGAGAACCGCCACAGGCCGGGCCGATCGAGACTCACCAGCGGCGAGTCGATCGGACACAGGCCGACACCCCCGCCATTGGGGCCGGTGATGGTCAGTCCGGTGTTCAGGCAGAAGACGTGGTGGTTGGAGAACCGCGCGAGATCCCTGGCGGGATTGACCACGCAACCCAACCGCCCAAGGGCAAATTGCGGTTGATCCACCTTGAAAGGCAGGCAGAGCCAGCCCGCCTCGGGCCACGGCTCGGCCTTCTTGTTCGCGACCGACCAATTCAGATCGACGAATGACATGCCGCGATAGATCGTGACCGTCAGCGAAACCTCGTGCGGCACGCGCGGACCCGCGGGCGATGTCAGCACCGAAGAGGCATAAACCTCTGTCGCGTTGAACCTCACATCAAAACCACCGGGAGAGGCGGCCACATACGGCACCTCCGAGGCGGGCGGCAGG
The DNA here is from genome assembly GCA_035477895.1 of Phycisphaerae bacterium. GTDB lineage: Bacteria > Planctomycetota > Phycisphaerae > UBA1845 > PWPN01 > JAPKGY01. The sequence goes on along the minus strand of DATIKE010000364.1, from coordinate 4,105 downwards.
CCGGATTTGCCGAAATCTTCTTCAATCCAGGGCGAAAAAGGCCGTTTCAGGTGAGCACAGTAGGCGGCATAGAAGGTCGTCGCCCGGTCGGCGTCGAACCGTTCATAGAGATACTGGCCCAGGCCATACTCGGCTTTCGAGTCGACGAACTCCCGGCCTGTGCGTTTGTCCACCAGGGATGAGATCACCCCGCGCTGCACGTCCAGCCGGACGCGGAGGCGGTCGTTCTCCAGGGTTGCGGTGGCTTCGTCGGCCTTCAACATGCCCTTGGCGGAGCCGGGCACGCCGGGTTTGTAGGTTCGGTAGCCCATCGGCGGCAGGTTCCGGGCGATGAAGCGAAATTGGCCATCGGCGGACCCGCCGACGACCGATTCGCCGGTCTTGGCATCCACGAGGCCCGCCTGAAGCGCGGGTCGGGCTTCGACGGTCACCACCTCGTCGCGCCGCCACGGGAGCGGATTGAACACCACCACCCGCGGCCCTTCCACGGCGACGGATTCGGCCATGCGCGCGCCTGTCGCCTTTATCATCGGTGTCAGCAGGGATTCCAGGTTTTCGACGTACGCGCAATGGTCGGCCCATGTTTTCTCACACGCGGCGTACTTGCCCGCGGCGCGGGCTTCCTCCCAGGCCGGTCCGTACAGGCGCGGCGTGAAGCATCTGTAGCTGATTCCCCAGGTATGCTCGCCGTACAACAGGCTCTGCTCGTAGGCCAGCGACACGTCCTCCGCCAGGGACCGGGCGCTCTTGTGCCCCCAGAGACCCAGCAGGGCGTCCATGGCCTGCACGCCGGCGATTTGGGGCCTCAATCGGCGAGCCTTCCCGCTTGCGATCGGCGAAGCCATGAGACCATGAATCCAGGTGTCGGGCATGTCCATGCGAATAACGGGGAGCGAGGGATTCGCGCGGCGGAGGGCATCGGCGAAATCCGAGAGCCGGCCCAGGCGCACGGTCACGCCGGGGAGTTTGTCGGCCGCCTCGGCCAGCAGTTTCCGCAGGTCCTCGGGCGCGGGCGGACCCTTGTTGTCGCCGGTGTGGATCAGGGCCAACCACACGGGATAGGGCCAATCCTCAGGCGGCAAGAGGCCGGTTCCATAACTTGCAGACACCATGGTCAGCAACCGCGAGCCGTCGGGGCCTTCCCACCAGAAGACGGGCGGCACCTGGGGGGCCGTGCTCGCCCCGTTGACGCCGACGTGCAGGAACTCGACGCCGGCCCGACTCAGGATTGTTGCCAGCGACCAGACGTGCGACGGCACGTCGGTCATCTTTGCGTCCCGCGGCAGAGGCAGATCCAGGCATCGCGACAGCGCGGAGGAATAACCCGTGCCGCGAACAAGGTCCTCGAGTTCGAGCGACTCGGTGTGGGTTGTGAAAGGCAGGGCATGCCAGACGAATCGGCCATCGCGAATCGCTTTGAGAATTCGTTCGCGGCGATCGGGCGACTGCGCGGGCCAGAGAACGCGGGAACGCCCGGATGAATCGCCCGGCTTCAAAGCACGATCCCTGAAGAAACGTTCGTCCGGCCCCAGGATGCGACCCATCGGCCAGCCGGGCAACGTCCAGACAAACCGCTGACCGGCGGGCATGCCCTGGGCCTGGTCGACGACATCCAGGGCGGTGTCGATCATGGTCGTGCGGTAGCGTTCCAGCACGGCGTCAATCGTGTCCGTGTAGCCGATGTCAAAGTGGGTCTTGAAGACGACGACCACTTCCTTCACCGCAGGCCGAGAGGCAGGCTGGGTCCGGGCCGGGCTTGGGCCGACCAGCGAGAACATTCCAACACAAACGATGACCTGTCGAAGCAATCCCACCTGTCACACTCCTGAAATGATTGCCCTGTTTCCAGCGATCGAGCAGGCGGACAGTATAACCCGCCGGGCGGCAAGAGGCCGTACGCCGGCAGATCGGAATAATCGAAACCGGGTGTTGACACGGGAAAAAACTCCTGTAGGATGGCAGATCGACAAGTGAATACGTGCACGATTGCCGGTTCCCGCGCATGCGGGATCAAACGGGAAGTGTGGTGTGAATCCACCGCGGACCCGCCGCTGTAATCGGGTGTGGGCAGCCATTCATGGCCATTGTCCGGTATCGGGTCGCCTCCGAGGTCGATCGCCAGATCGAACCGCGAGAGCGAGTACCGACCGGATGAGAAGGCATGGCTGTCGGCAAGGATCGGCCGAGGCCGAGCCCTGCCACCCGTGAGCCAGAAGACCGACCTGCGAGCGTGATGTTTTTCGTGAAGGTGCCCCGGGTGTTTGGGTGCTTCCATCTGCCCGGGACCCATTGGAACGAGGTCGGTCGCATGCGTCCGCCTCGAATCCATGAGGGTCCCGTGTTCGTTTTCGGAATGGATGATCCCAGTGCCCGTCTCCGGGGCGCTGGGATTTTTTTTGGCCCGAGGTCGGCCAGAAAGGAAGAGGGAAGATGGAAGGAATACTTCGGATCGGGAAGGGAGTGTTTGTCGCAACGGTTCTGGTGCTTCTGGCGGGCGGAAGAAGCAGCCTCGCCGCAACGATCGGCGGGGCCAGGTTTCCTATCACGTATTGGGCCGGCACCGGGTCGAACCATGCGGCGCTGGTGATCGACTTCGGGGCGACCGGCGGCGGCAGCTATAGCTTCGGCTATCGCTTCGACGGCGCCGCCACCGGGTACGACATGATCCAGGCGGTGGCCGCCGCTGGCGATCTGGATTACCAAGCCTCTTCTTTCCCGGGGTTCGGGACGTTCATTGACAACTTCTCCCGCGGCGGCGAGGCCGGCAACGCGGACTTCTACTGGCAGTACTTCAACGGCACCGCCTCCGGAGGAATCGTGACCTGGGTATCGGCCTGGGAGGGCATGTCCACGCGGATCCTGGCCGACGGCTCCATCGACGGGTGGTATAACGGCTTCGACGGGCACGTGCCCCGGATACCCGAACCCGCCACCGGCCTGCTGGTCGCCGCCGCCGCCCTGCTCGTCCCGGCGGCCCGGCGAAGGTCGCGCCGGAGCCGCGCGGAGGCCGGCGGATGAAAACCAACCTGTTTGGAATCGCGATGCTCGCGACGGCGGCGGCCACCTCCGCCGCGCGAGCCACCGACTACGCCGCCGAAGTGGTGTCCTACGACAACTCCCAGTCGGGTTCCTATAACAACCCCCAGGTGGTGCTGGGGCGGCCCTCCATCGACACCCAAGGCGATTTCTCGATGTTCGAGGACATCGTGGCGGTCGTCCCGGTCTTCGGGCCGTGGAGGAACACCGAGATCTACCGAGTCGGCACAGGCACGTCGTTGGTGGTGAAGTTCGACCACCCCGTGCTCAACGACCCGCTCAATCCGTGCCGGGTGGACTTCATCATCTTCGGCAACACCATCCAGAGCGTCGGCTCCGGGCAATACTGGCGCAACGGCGACCCGAACCTGACTTTCATCCAGTCGACCCTCGTCACCGCCGAGCCGGCCATCGTCTCGGTCAGCCAGGACGGCCAAACCTGGTCCACCTTCGTCAACGGTCCCTTCGCCGACGACTTCGCCCCAACGCTCGGGCGGATCTACGACCCGGCGAACTACGATCCGTTACTGGAGAACAATCTCTGGTGGGGCTCGCCGACGATCCCGACCTACCCATTGAACCCGGCGTTCGGCCCGCAGAATCTACTCGGCCTGTCGGTGGCTCAGGCGGCCATGCGGTACGGCTGGTCGGCCGGCGGCACGGGCTTCGACCTGAGCAACCTCGATCCGCCCCTGGCGTGGATGCAGTATGTACGCGTCCAGCATCCGGGAACCGGCCTGACCCCGGAGATCGACGCCTTCGCCGACGTGGCCGCCCTGGCGTTTCCCGATTTCGATTGCGACTCGGACATCGACCACGACGACTTTGTCGTCCTCGATCGGTGCCTGACCGGGCCGAACGCCGGGCCGCCGGCCGCCGGCTGCGAGCGGGCGGACCTCGACCGGGACGGCGACGTCGACCAGTCGGACTTCGGAATGTGGCAGCGATGCGCCCGCGGGCCGGGCGCCCGCGCCGACTTCAACTGCATGAACGGGCCATGATGAACAGGCGACCCGAACAATCCGCGCGCACGATACGGGCTTTCACGCTCATCGAGCTGCTGGTCGTG
>DATIKE010000363.1:0-5133 GCA_035477895.1 Phycisphaerae bacterium | reverse complement strand
TCACTTACCGTTTTTGAGGCGGGGTAAGTTGCGTCAATTGAGTCGAGGCGAAGGTCGGCCAAGATTGCTCGCGCGGCTTGGATGATGCCCGGCCGGCACTGCCGGCATCAATTCTGCCCGAGGATGATGTCGGCGGCCTGCTCGCTCTGCAGATTGAGCGCCCCAAGCGCCTGGCTGGCGGCGGTGCGAAGATCAAGATCTGGATCACCGACGGCCAACTCAGCCAGCCGGCGAACCATCGACGCATCCAGTCTCGCGCCGAACTGGCGGGCGGACTCGGCCAGGGCGGCATACGCGGCCTTGCGCAGCGTCGGCGACTGCTTGTCCGACAGGGCTACGACGGCGATCGCCTGCTGGGCCTGGGCGGAGTTCTGGCGGGCCAGCACGAACGCACAGGCGATTCGGAGAGGCTCGGCCGGGTGCCCCAGGGCGGTGATCAGCGACTTGCGGGCCACGCCGACGTCGAACACGGTCTTCCCGCTAATCGCGATGTCACGAAGCGCGGCTGCGGCATCCAGGGCAAGCAGGACGCTCAACTCCGGGCCGATCTCACCGTAGCCGTACTTGCCGGCGGTCTTGGCCCAGCGATCCAGCAGTGTCGGAGCGAAATCGGTGCCCGGTGCCTGGTCGGGGCCGGTCACAAGGACGCGCCCGACGCGATTATCCGTTGCGGCGATCTGGTCGGCCACCAGGTTGCCGCCCTGCTTGATGTAGGCGACCACCGGCGTGAGCCCGAACAGGTTGTCCTTGGCCAGCGCCGGCAAAGCCTCGCCGATCGACGGGCCGGCGATGTCGCTGGCCAGGAAGATGCCGTCGAGATGAGTCAGTTCCTTGTGGGCCCGGGTCAGGCCGGTGTTGAACCGGTCGACGGCGATGACGAAGGCCCCGGTGCGGGTGAGGCCCTCGGCAAGGTTGGCCCGGCCAGTCGCGTCCGGGTCTACCAGCAAATACTGTTTCTGGCCAGTCAGACTGAGGGCCGCGGCCAGGATCGGGACGACCTCGTCGTGACCGGCAAAAGGCTCGGCGGGCATCGCCCGGCCCAAAGCCAGGGCGGCACGCACCCGGACCAGCAGGTCGGGGAACCGCAGGGCGGCGGCCAGGCTCAGCCCGGTCTTGCCCGTCGGGTCGACCAGGGCCGCTGGCCCGGCGGTCGCCCGAAGGGCGGCGATGGCTCCGAGGGCCACGTCGCGGTCCAGGTCCTGGATCGCCCGCTGCAGGGTGAGCAGGCAGTGCGCGGGACCGGCCATCCGGGCGAAGTACACGCTCCGCAGGAAATCCCTGGGCCGGGTCAGATCATCCATTTCAGCCACTTTGTCTTCCTGAACGTCCAGGCCCAGCCGGGCCTCGCGGCGGAAGTTGGCGGCCAGCCACAGGGCGACGGCCGGCGGCTGATCCTTGGCGAGGTGCAGCGATGCCTCACAGGCCCGCATGCACATCACCACCATGAAGATATCCCGCGGGACCTCGATTGGCTCGACCGTGCCGTTGCGGGCGAACCAGACGTTGGCCCGGGGCTCGCGCGGGTCCGGCCGAAGCGAATCCTGGTCCGCGTAATACTGCTCGGCCAAGCGGGCGAACAGCTCGGCGGCGGGCAACTCGACCGCCGTCGGATTGGCCACCACGATCTGGGCGATTGCGGCACTGGCCACCCGCCGAACGACGTCATTGGCCTTCGGGTCCGTCGCCAGGCGCTTGAGGTACGGCAGAGCCTGCGGGTAGCCGATCTTGCCCAGGGCTTCGGCCACGATCCGCTGCAATTCCGGGTTGCCGATCGCCAGAGCCTCGACCATCGGATTGAGAATCCGCTTGCCGAGCTGCGGCAGGACCCGCACGATGAAGGGATGCAAGTCCTTCTGCTTGGGATCGGCCAGGGTCTCCAGCAACCACGGGACGGCATACTCGCCTGATTCGGCCAGCCGCTCCTTACCCACCATTTGCTGGGTCGGCGTGCCGGCCAGCAGCCGGATGCTGTCGTTGATGCCCGCGGGATTCATCCGCTGACGCCGATGGGCCTCACGAACCAGGTCGAGTACCTTCTGGGCGTTGTCGGCGATCGAGGTGTTGTTAATCAGCAGGAGCAGGATATCGATGGCATCCTTGTGCCGATCCTGGCCGGTCAGTTTCACGAGCTTGTCCGACCCTTCCGGCGAGAGTGGATTCATCTCGGGCAGCGCGATCAGCGCCTGGGCGTGTTTGTCGGCGATGTCGAACTGGCCGATGAGCGCGTAGTGCAGGTACTGGGCGAAGTGATCGGTGACCGGATCGAGCCCACCCTTCTTTTCAGCCGGGGCACTGGCGGATTCGCCCGCGGCGGCCTCGGCCTGCGTGTCGGCCGGTTGCTCGACCGGCTGACCCTGTACGTCAGCCGGAGCTTCGATCGTGTTCTCGTCCGCCGGCGCGGATGCTTCCTGAGCCGATGCGCCGACGGCGACGATCACAATCAGCCCCACAAGAAGTCCGCGCACGATGAGCTTGTTTCCGCCGTCCCAGGTGCCCGTGTTCATCACGACCTCCGCTTGGGGGGAACAGGCCGGCGCCGAAGGCCGGCGCGGGCTTAGGCAAGGCTCGTCAATCGGGATGGATTATAAGAGAAGCCCCACCTGAGTCAAAGCGGAAACCAAGGCGATCCGCTGGTGAAGCGGCTCACATAAACCCTTGCCCAGGCTGTTCTTCGGAGACTAAGCCGGTCGGCCTCAACACCCGAGGCCGACGACGACCGGGCCACCCCTTCGGGCCTGCCGCCCCTGAGCCGTGCGACGGTCCCCGGCGGAAGCCAAAAAGGACGAGCGGCACCCCGAGGATGACGCCCGTCCCTTTCCCATTGATCGTGCTCGGGCCACTGCGGAGAGTTCGCAGCCCGGTCAGATGTCGTAGCCGCTGTCCCAGCCCTTGCGGTACTCGCGGCGGATGTACTTGTTGGCCTCGGGGCAGTTGGTGACCTTCATGTTCGGGCCATCCCAGAGGATTTTCTTGCCGACCTTCAGGGCGACGCAACCGAGCACAACGGTCTCAGTCAGCAGGCCGGCATATCCGAAGTTGGACATGGTCTTGCCTTGCCCCTTGCAGGCATTGAGCCACTCCTCGCAATGCTTGCCGCCCGCGCGAGGCAGCCACGGCGTCGGTTTCTTGACGTCCTTGAACTTCTCTTCCGGCAACAACTGGTACTTGGCGCCGTAGTCGTTGGGCGAGAACAGCGTGCCTGCGTCGCCGACCAGGATCGACCCGCTGCCGGGAATGTCCTTGCCCGGGACGAGGGCCTTGATGGCCTCGACCGCCTTGGCCGGCTTGTTGTTGCCGCCGTCGTACCAGGTCCATTTGAGCGGCGGCATTGTGCCGCGGGCCGGGAACTCGTAGCGGACGATGGACCAGGTCGGGAAGGTCTCGTCGTTGAGGTCCTTGGCGCACTCGGATTCGATGCTGGTGGGGTAGCCGAGTTTAAGGGCCATGAAGGCCATGTTCGCGGTATGACAGGCCATGTCGCCGAGGGCACCGGTGCCGAAGTCCCACCAGCCGCGCCACACGAACGGATTGTACGCCTTCGGGTGGTAAGGCCGCCACGGCGCGGTCCCGAGCCACAGGTCCCAGTCAAGCGTAGCGGGCACCGGTGCGGTGTCCTTGGGGCGCGAAATGCCCTGCGGCCAAACCGGACGGTTGGTCCACACGTGGACCTCGCGGACCGGGCCGATCGCACCGGATTGGACGACCTCGACCGCCTCGCGCAGCCCGTCCTCGGCCGTACCCTGGTTGCCCATCTGGGTGACCACCGGGTACTTGCAGGCGGCCTCGGTGAGCATGCGGGCCTCCCACACGTCGTGGGTCAGCGGCTTCTGCGTGTAAACGTGCTTGCCCATCTTCATGGCCTTGATCGTGGCCACGTAGTGCTGATGGTCGGGCGTGGAGACGGTGACCGCGTCGATCTGCTTGTCCATCTTATCGAGCATAACGCGGAAGTCCTTGTACTTCCCGGCGTCGGGGAACTTCTCGAAGGTCTTCTTGGCCCCGTCGTTGCCGAAATCCACCTCCGCGATCGCGACGATGTTGTTGCCCTTGCTGGCGTCGGCGATATCGCTGGAGCCCTTGCCGCCCGCGCCGATGCCGGCGACATTCATCTTCTCGTTCGGCGAGATCCGTCGCGGGCGAGGCGTCATCTGAAACGCTTCGCAACCCGCGTTGCCGACCACCCAGATGCCGGCCCCGGCATACAAGGTCTTTTTCAGAAACTCGCGACGCGTCTTCTTCATGGACATCAGGGGCTCCTTCTGTCTTGTGTGGTTAATGCCGGCCTTGCTCACACGGCGCGGAGTCGGCCGGCCGGCAAACACGGAATAACCAAGGTACACTCACCGGCCGGTTCAGGCAATGGGGGCAACCGCCGTTAGGCTTGGCAGGCTGAACACCAGGGACTACCCCGGCACGTTTTGTGTGTCTGGCTCCAAAGCAACGATGTCCTGGAGCCGGTTGCCGCCCCAGGCGGAGCGGTTGATCTCATCTGAATGGGAATTCGTGTAATCCTTCAAATTGGCCAGCGATGCCCGCACCCGGGCCATCAGGCGGTCGAAATCGTAGCCCGGCCGATCGGTCGACCATCCATATTGGTAACCGTTCACGGGGTGACAATGCGAAAAACCGGGCATTTCGTGCGAGGGCAGGCCCGGGAGGCCCCCTGCCTGCGCAGGCGGGCGGATGTCAGCGGCGGCGTGAAAATGCAGGAAACCAGCCGATTTGAAAATGAGGTAACGCTGGGGGGCAAGTGGGATGGCTGGACAAGGACGGAGTCGGAACTGGCCCTGCCAAGAGCTGAAGAAGACGGTTTCATGGAGGACCTTGAAGAAGACCCAGCCGAAGAAGACAGGTGCGCGCCCGGAGGCAAGAAAACCCAGCCGAAGAAGACCACATTTTCAAACCGGCTGAATTACCGTACTTTCAGGATGGCGATGACAGACTGAGCCCACCCAGGAGAGCCTAGCCCGGATTATTCTTTGCCGCCCCCTATTTTACGACCTCCTTGTGGGTTAGCCTACGGCTGTCCAACCACTTAACCCAAGGCAAGACCAGCTATAGGCAGTCAAGGCCTTAGCGGACGGTTTTTGAAAGATCTTTGACAAGTGAAGATTCCTCAGGGTTTGGTGGCCG
>DATIKE010000362.1:0-1559 GCA_035477895.1 Phycisphaerae bacterium | reverse complement strand
ACCCATGCCACAATGAACCCGAAGACGGCGTTGAGCGCGGCCGCGATCAGAGAAGCTCCGAAGCTGAGCCGGTAGGATGCCAGCACGCGGGGATCGGCCACTGAACCGGCCCACAGTTCGGCGAAGGTCATCCGCGTCCCTGCAAACAGAATCAATCCTCCCAGCGGAATCAGCACCAGGAAGCCCATGTACAGGAGGGCAAACCCCATGCTCAGACCGAATCCGGGCAGGACACCGGATTGCTTCAGCCGCAGATTTCGCAGGCCGGGCAGGCTCAAGAATCCCTCCCCTTCCGCCGTGTTTTTTCTACTCCGGCCGGTAGATCTGGTCGAAAGTGCCGCCGTCGGCAAAGTGGGTCCGGTGGGCCATGGCCCACCCGCCGAAAACCTCGTCTATTGTGAACATTTTGATATCGGGAAACTGGTGGCGATATTTCGCCATCACCGTTTCGGAGACGGCCGGCCGGTAGTAATGGCGGCCGGCGATGTCCTGCCCGCGTTCAGAATAAAGAAATTCCAGATATGCCTGGGCCGCCTCGCGGGTACCCTTCCGATCCACATTGCGGTCGATCAGGGCGACTACCGGTTCGGCAAGGATACTGACCGGCGGCGCCACGATCTCAAGGCCTTCCACATCGGTCTCACGGCCGCTGAGCAGGATCTCGTTTTCCCAGTTGATGAGCACGTCGCCGATCCGGCGTTGCACGAATGTATTGGTAGCGCCGCGGGCAGCCCGATCCAGAACGGGGACATTGCGGTATACCATCCGGACATATTCCCGCGCCCTGGTCTGCGCCGCGATCACCTCGGCGTCGGCGGAATCCTGGAGCCTGGCGGCAAAGTCCGGCCCCAGTTCCCGGTACAGCGCGTATCCCCACATGGCAAGGTAGTTCCATCTCGCCACGCCTGAGGTTTTGGGGTTGGGGGTGATGACCTGCACATCCGGCCGGGCCAGATCTTCCCAGCCGCGGATATTCCTGGGATTGCCTTTCCGCACCAGAAACGCCAGGGTGGAAACATAGGGCGCGCTGTTGTGCGGCAGGCGGCCCTGCCAGTCGGCCGGCAGGAGTCCGGCATGTTCGGCGATGGCGTCGATGTCAAAGGCGAGCGCCAGCGTCACCACATCGGCCTCCAGCCCGTCGATCACCGCTCTGGACTGGCTGCCCGAGCCGCCGTGGGACTGCTGAACGATTACGGTCCGGCCGGTCGTCTCCTTCCAGTGCAGGGAAAATGCCTCGTTGAATTCGCGATAGAATTCCCGTGTCGGGTCGTAGGAGACGTTGAGAATCGTCACCTGATCGGCCGGGGGCCGGGGACCGCAGCCGGACATGATCGGCAAAGCGATCATTATGATAATGGCCGTGAAACGATAAAAGACGGTGCGGATGTTGTCTGATTTCATGCCTCGTCTATCCTTCCGTTTGTCGCTGGATTATCAGGAGGGGGCAGGATGGTGGCTGGCGCAGCAGGTCTATTACGAGTCCCCCGAAACGGCCCTGCCGTCCGTCACCGGGCAAGGGAGCTCCGACAACAAGCATGTCATGCCCGCCCTGTTCAATT
>DATIKE010000361.1:0-3838 GCA_035477895.1 Phycisphaerae bacterium | reverse complement strand
CTGATCGAGATCGTTCTGGCGGCCGATCGGCGGGTCCGGCTGGCCGGCCGGGTGGACAGGGCGACGCTGGCGGACGTTGTAGCGGTGCTGGTGGCGGCCGGCCCGGATGGGCCGGAGGGTCCGTCGCCATGCTGATGCTGCCCAGTCTTTCGTCGCTGGATGCGAGCCTGACCGTGAGCGTGTACCTGTGCACGTCGCCGACGGACATGCGCAAGGGCTTCGATTCGCTGGCGACCTTGGTGAGCCGGCACCTGGGCCGCGACCCGTTCTCGGGCGACCTGTTCCTGTTCCTCTCGCGTCGGCGCGATCGGCTCAAGGGGCTGCTCTGGCAGCCGGACGGGTTCGCCCTATGGTATAAGCGGTTGGAGGCCGGCACGTATCGGTTGCCGGCCTGCCCGGCGGGTGCGGTGAGCGTGACGCTCAAGGCCAGCGAACTGGCGATGCTGCTGGACGGCATCGACCTCAAGAGCGTCCGCCGCATGCCCCGCTACCGCCGGGCCGCCGGCGGGACAGCCTCATCCGAATAGAAAAGAATAGTATATATTTGTATCTGTTTCTCTTGACGCGGCAGGGCCGTTGTGGTAGATTCCCTGTCATGCTGACCGAGAGACTTCCAGACGACCCCGCCCGGCTCCGCCAGATCATCGCCCACCAGCAGGAGGCGCTCGTGCAACAACAGGAGAGGCTCCTGCAACAGCAGGACGCCTTCCAGCAGCAGGCCGAGGTGTTGCGCCGGCAGACCCGGGACCTCCAGGAGCAGAACGATCGGCTCGATGAGCAGCGCAAGCAGCTCGAACGGGACACGATGCTCCTGGAACACCAGCTGCATCTGCTGCTCAAGCGGGCCTACGGGCCGCGGGCCGACCGGATCGATGCGGCCCAGTTACTGCTGGACTTCGCCGACCTGCTGGAAAGCCGCCCGGTGAACCCGGCCGACCTGCCCTGCCAGACCTCGGTGCAGACTGTCACCCGCCGGGTGCGACGCGGCCGACGGAACCTGGCCCGGCTCGAGGACCTGGAGGTCATCCAGAAGGTCATCGACCTGCCGGACGAGCAGAAGCCCTGCCCCTGCTGCGGCACCGTGCGCCGGCGGATGGGCGAGGACAAGCGCTGGCTGCTGGAACTGATTCCGGCCAAACTGGTGCGCATCGAGGAGATCCGCTGCAAGTACGTCTGCTGCGCCTGCGAAGAGGCGGCGGCCGAAACCGGTCCGCAGATCGTGGTAGCCGAGAAGCCGACCGCCCCGATCGACAAAGGCCTGGCCGGCCCGGGGCTGCTGGCTCACGTGGCCACCAGCAAGTTCGCCGACTTCCTGCCGCTGTACCGGCTGGAGGCCTTCTTTGAGCGGCTGGGGGTGCACATCGACCGGGCCACGATGTGCGTATGGATGCGGGACATCGCCGAACTGGCCCTGCCGCTCTACCAGTTGATGGTCCGGCGGGTACTGGCCAGCCACCTGATCGCCACCGATGACACGGTCCTGCCGATGCTGGCGCCCGGCAAGACCAAGAAGGCCCGGATCTGGATCTATCGGGGCGATGACGGGCACCCCTACAACGTCTTTGACTTTACGATCAGCCGGACGCGGGATGGTCCGGCGAGGTTCCTGAAGGATTACCATGGCGTGCTGCAGGCCGATGCCTACGGCGGCTACGAGGGCATCTGCGTGGGCGGCGGGATCATCCAGGCCGGCTGCTGGGCGCACGGGCGACGCAAGTTCGTCGATACCCAGTCGCTCGCCCCGGCTATCACCGGGCCGGCCCTGGCATTGATCGGCCAGCTGTTCGACATCGAGCGCGCGGCCGAGGGGCTGTCCCCGCAGGAGCACCTGGCCCTGCGCCGGCAAAAGAGCGTGCCGGTACTGGATCAGCTGCACGAGCGCCTGATCGCCTGGAAGGACGGCCTGCTGCCCAAGCACCCGGTGGCGGCAGCGGTCGGCTACGTTCTGAACCAGTGGGGGCCGCTGACGGCCTTCACGAGGGATCCGGCGATCCGGCTGGACAACAACCTGGCCGAGCAGCAGATGAAGCGGATCGCGATGGGAAGAAAGGCCTTCCTGTTCGTGGGCAACGAGCGGGGCGGCCAGACCGCGGCGATCCTCTCGTCCCTGACGAGCACCTGCCGACGGCACGAGATCGACCCGCAGCGGTACCTGACGCAGTTGCTGGTCAACCTGCCCTCTACCCCGCTCAGCCGGCTCGACCAGTGGCTGCCGGATGTCTGGAAACAGCGTCAGACCCCGGCAAGAGCCGCCGCCGCCGCCGATCCAGCCCCGACGACCCCGACCACACCTGCCTGAGGCCATCCGCCGCCGCACCGCCTGGTGCGGCGGCTTCTTTGCCCGCTCCTGTCTGCCCGGCTCCGCCAGAACCATCGCCGCAGTCTACGCCCTCGACCACCGCCTGCGGAAGAGGGGGTTCACGTACTTTCAATTACCCACATCTGTGGCAGTCTGATCGGCAGCGGTTCGTCGAGTCGTGCTGCCGATATGTGTGAACAGGAGATGCCATGGACGGCATCCCATTGCTTTTTGGACGGAGCCGAGCACATGGAATCATGGATCGAGCAGGAACTGGCAGGTTGCGAATTCGCCGATGCACGCCTCGGAAAGCGGTTCGGCGTGTTAATGGAGCAGTTATCGACGGGTTTGGGCCAGACGCTGCCGCTGGCGTGCGGGGACTGGGCCGGCACCAAGGCGGCGTATCGCTTTCTGGACAACAACCGCGTGAGCGAGCAGGAGATTCTGGCCGGGCACTTTCAGGCCACGCAATCACGGTTTACCGCAATGAAGGGGCCGATCCTGGTGCTGCACGACACGACCGAGTTCTCGTTCACCCGAAGCGACACCCAGGCCATCGGTCAGACCCGCAAGGTCGTCGCGGGCCCCCCGAAGAAAGGTGGCCGCCCGCGAATGCATACACTGTGCGGGATTCTGATGCATTCCAGCCTGGCCGTAACCCCCGACGGCCTGCCGCTGGGTCTGGCGGCGATTAAACTGTGGACGCGGAAGAAGTTCAAGGGCACCAATGCGCTCAAGGGCAAGGGCGCCGGCGGCTTGAAGCATTCTGTGAACACCACGCGCATCGCGATCGAGAAGAAGGAAAGCGTTCGCTGGCTAGAGAACGTACGACAATCCACGGCGAATCTCGGCGCCGCGGATCGCTGCGTGCATATCGGTGATCGAGAAAGCGACATCTATGAGCTGTTCTGCGAGTGCCAGTCGCGGGACACGCACTTCCTCTTTCGCACGTGTGTGGATCGCCGTGCGGAAGACGGCAAGCAGACGATTATCGAGATAATGGACGAGGAGCGTGTGAAGGCTGTGCACCGCCTCGAGGTGACGGATGCCAAGGGCAAGCCATCCACCGCCATGCTGGAGATCAAATATCACCGCCTCCAAGTGTGTCCGCCCATCGGCAAGGAGAAGGGTTACCCCAATCTGACGCTGACGGTGATCCATGCCAAAGAACGTGGCACGCCCCAGGACCGCAAGGCGATCGACTGGAAACTCATCACCAATCTCCCTGTCACATCCAAGGCGGACGCGATCCAGATGCTGCAGTGGTACGCGCTGCGATGGAAGATTGAGCTCTTTCACAAAGTCCCCAAATCCGGCTGTCAGCGACGGCGTGAACATGTAGGAAATCAGCCGGTCTGAAAATGTATCGGTACTCCGACTGACCGACATGGTCGGGCAGGCATGGAAGGCCATATATGCCCCATGAACAGCGGAAGAAGACGGTTGCATGCACCATGTGGAAGAAGATCCACCCGAATAAGACCCGAACGGAGCCACATTTTCAGACCGGCGGATTTGGCGCACTTTCGGAACGGCGAT
>DATIKE010000360.1:0-17885 GCA_035477895.1 Phycisphaerae bacterium | reverse complement strand
CGATCCTGGGAGCACATTGTTCAGCGAATCGCATTCGACATGCAACGCGACGCCCAGGCACCAGGTCGCCACCAGGCAACTGCCACGTTACACCTCGCCAGGACAGGGTAAGTACTCTGTAATGATGCTACAGTCTCACTTATGAATGAAATTCAGAGGCCTGTTGAACTCAGGAAGGCTTCGTCCAACGGACAGTTCCGGGGCCACGGGTTATAATGCTCGTAGGAGGTATCCCATACGTAGCGGTCCTTGAAAGGCCTGCGGACGTGAGACGCTGAATTGCGAGAGTTTAACCATACCGCGCGAAGAAATCCTGTCCCGCATTTCCATCGACCCCAACGTCTGTTTCGGAAAGCCCTGCATCCGCGGGCACCGGATCTGGGTGTCGCTGATCCTGGACCTGCTCGCAAACGGCGAATCCTTTGAGGATATCCTCGCCGATTATCCGCAATTGACTCGCGAGGATCTCTATGCTTGCATCGCCTACGGTGCAGAAATGTCACGTGAGCGGTATGTCAACATTGCAGGTTGGCGCTGATGCGATTCAAACTGGACGAAAACCTCGGGGAACGAGGTCGGCGGGTATTCACTATCTCACATTGAGCGCGATGGTGACCGGCGCAGGCTTGGAAAGCAACGCGTATGCGGTGCTCGATGTTGACAACGACGGCACGCTGCGGCTGCGCGGCTTCGGGCGGCAGAAACCACTTGTTCTGCGGCCGTAGGCGCCGACTCTGCTTCCGCGACTCACTTCATGCTATCATCATCCGTGATGCGGACGCGTTTCATCCCACTGATCGGTCTCGGGCTGACTTTCTCAGCCTGCGGGTGCTTCAAGCCGGTGCTGACCGCCACCGACGTAGTGGTCCGGCCGAACGGCACCGTGCAGCTTGTCGCCTTCATGGAGAACGCGACCCTGCCGGGCATCCACAACAGCATCCGTGCACAGCGCGTCCGGTTCTACAGCGGAGGGACCACATTGTGGCACGCCCGCTCCGGCGAAGAAGGCTGCACGACACTGGATTGCCGCCTGCCCGACGATGCGCCCACCTACACCGCCAGGGCCAGGTTCCTGCTGATCCAGTTCGAGAGCACCGGCCGCGTCTTTCGCTGGCGGAACGACCGTACCATCATCGTCGTTGATATTGACGACACCATCTGCGACACCGATACCGACGAGGTCATCTTTCAAAAGCGCGACCTCGAATCCTCACCCATAAGCCGATCGAAACCAGTCCTCACAAAGCTCGCCGAATCGTTCCACATCGCCTACCTGACCGCCCGCCCCGTCGCCCTGTTCTCCAAAACCATCCATTGGCTGGATGACCACACTTTTCCGCCCGGCCCGGTCTTCGTCGCCCCGGACCTCAAGCGGATGATCCGGCAGAGAAAGTACAAAACCGAGGCCCTGAAGCGGCTTCGAGCCGACTGGCCGAACATCCGCGTCGGAATCGGCGACAGCGAGGTCGACGCCCGGGCGTACGGCGAGAACCGGATGGTCACACTGATCGTGGGTGAAAAAACGGATAAGGACTTCGGCCGAAGAGCGATCGTGCTTCCGGACTGGTCGGCCGTGGAGAAATTCTTCGAGCAGAACGCCGACTTGCTGGCAGACCCCGCCCAGCTCGGCCGCACGCTCGATCAGGGCGGCTCCTTCATGGTTCCCTACGACGCCCCGCGCAGCCGCGACGGCGATTGATAGCCCTCTAATCCCAGCAATCCGGGTCCGGGTACATGCAGTCCTCGTCGCACCAGCCGTCGCCGTACCAGCCGTTGACCGCGCAGACGTCATAGTCGACATCCTGGCAGTCCGGGTCCGGCCAGGAGCATCCGGAATCGCATACCCCGTCACCGTAGTAGTCGTTTTCCTCGCACCAGTCGCCGTTGTCGCCGCAATCCGGGTCGACAAGCGGGCAGTCGAAGTCGCAAACCCCGTCGCCGTAGTAGCCGGCATCCTCGCACCAGTCGCCCCCACCATCCCAGCAGTCCGGGTCCGGCTCCTCGCAAAAGGTGTCGCAATAACCGTCGCCGTAGTATCCCTCAACGGAGCAAACGTCGCCCTCGTCGTAGTCCCAATCGTCGTCCCAGTCGTCACCCCAGTCATCGTCCCAGGTATCTCCCCAGGAACCACTGCCGAAGTTCGAGTCGAACGGGACGGCCGACGGGCAACCCTGGCCGGAGACAAGCACCATACCCGCCAGAGCGATCATGACTTTCCGCATGGTGACCTCCTCCCAATGGCTGGGGCTTGGCGGCCGCGGCAGGCCGGGCAGCCCTTTCCATCCGTTAAATATTGACACCGGGCAAAGAGCGAGGTTGGTGGAAAGGCAGGGATTTGTCCGGACCAATGGGGGGTTGACTCAGCAGGGGCAGAGCCGCTACACTTCCTGTGGTAATACGTCGTAATACCGAGGGGCCGATGATCCGCCGATCCGCCGTCCTGTTTCTGGTGGCCGGGCTGCTGGTACATGCCACGGGGTTGACCCTGGCGGCGCACCTGCATGAATACCACGGCGACCACGACACGGATCGCTGCCCGACCTGTCAGTGGCTGGTGGGCGGCACGAAGGTTCTGCCAACTCCGAGCCGGCCGCCGACGCTGGATTGGCCGGCCCGGGAATTCATCCCCCGGCCGGCTGACCCCGCTCACATCGAGCGATTCGACGATCGGCCGCTGAAGCCCCGGGCTCCCCCGCTCGCCTGACATCCCCGCCCGCACTACCGGCATCGGGCCGCGGCGGGTTCGCGCTGAAGCCTGGGCCGCACACTGCGTTCACAAACGGTAACCGAGATCCGCGCTGTCTAATGCCCGGCTTGCCGGCTTCCCGCACTCGCGGTTTCGGCCGCGTTGGGCACCGGCCGACCTGCCAGGAAGCACTGAGCGGCCCGGAGAAGCATGACCATGCATCGACGCGCTTTCACATTGATCGAGTTGCTGGTCGTGGTGGCCATCGTGGCCTTGCTGGTGGCCATCGTGCTGCCGTCGCTGGCCAAGGCCCGGCAGGCGGCTCAACGGGCGATCTGCCTCAACAATCTGCGCGGCCTGGAGACCGCTCACTGGCTGTACATGACGGCCAACGACGGCCAATTGATCCGCGTCGGGCTGATGCACGGCGTGGCGGACGACAAACCGGGCATCGCCTGGATCAACACCCTGCAGAAGTGCTACAAGGATCGATTGTCGCTCCGCTCACCGGCCGACGACAGTCCGCACTGGCCCGTCGAGCAGGGTGGTCGGGGCGTCCCCGTCGACGGCAAGCGCGGCTACCGGTATCGGCAGACCAGCTACGGGGTCAACAACTTTCTCGATGTCGAGAAGAACCCCGACCTGACCGGCTCGGGGCTGCGCTGGCCCAAGGTCGATCGGATTCCGCGCCCGTCGGCCATCGTGCACTTTTTGATGATGGTCGAGCGGTGCGACCCGTCGAATCCCTACTACCGGGCCGGCAAATGCCTGGCCGCCTCGGACCACCCGCACATCGAGGAATGGGCGGACGTGTCCAACAAACCGGCCATGGCCGCCACCCAGGTGGAGATCCAGGCCCACGGCGGGCCGAAATGGTCCGGGACGTCGGTGGCGAATTACGGGTTCCTCGACGGTCATGCCGAGACCCTTCAGTTTGACAAGGTCTACAAGGACATCGAACGCAACAGGTTCGATCCGGGCCTGCTCATCGGCTACCAGCGGGACCGGTGACCGATTGGGCAACATAAGAAATCCGGCTGCCACGACCAGTGCAGCCCGAGGAAAGGAGCAGCCTGTGAAACCATTGCCATTGTTCGTTGGATTCGTTCTGATCCTCGCCGCGGCCGGAACCCTGCAGGCCCAGCACGTAGACGTGCGACCATACGTGGCCGGTGGAAAACTCGTGACCGGATCGGCCCAGCTCAACGGGCCGGTCGTCACCCCTCTGTCCGACGAGACCCGCGTCTTCGGGGTCGAGTTCGGCGAGGATGATCCCGCTCAGCCGTTCTTCACGGAAGATCCGGGCTTTCTGAGCGAACACGGTACTTTTCCGGGAGGCGGAGGGAAGTATGTCGGCTTCGACGTGTCGGCGGGACTGCGACATTGGACCGGTTCGGGCTTCGGGGCGGTGCCGGCCGGCGAGTCGCTGCAGATCACCAAGGGCTCGCAGAGCGTCAACGTCGCCGGCGCGGGCATCGGGGGTTACTGGTTCGGCATCATCGGGGTCAACGAGAACATTCACGAGCACCTGACATTCGAGCTGCTCGGGGCCGACGGCAACCCGATCCCGGGCGACGGCGTCGAGCCGACGCCGGGCATCTGGCTTCTGGAAATGACCTTGCGGACGAGCATGCCCGGCGTAGCCGTCTCGGACCCGCTCTGGATCGTGTTCAACAGCGGCGGCGAGGACTTCGAGTCCGACCACGAGGCGGCCAGCGCCTGGGTCGAAAGCCACCTCGTGCCCGAGCCGGCCAGCGCGATCCTGATCGCGTTCGGTGCGGGGCTGATCTCCCGCCGCCGGAATCGCAGGTCTTGAAACGAGGATGCAACTCTCCCATGTCGCGCGTTTGATGGCGTGCGGCATGGGAGAGCCGGCCCGCTGGAGGAAAAAGGGACTCATGAATATCCGAAACACATCCATAACGCTTGCGATGATTGCCGTTGCCGCGACCACCTCAGTCGTATCAGCAGAGCCGCCATGCATCACCTGCGCGCCGACCGACCACCTCGGCGTGGCCATGAAGATCCTCGACAACAAGTTGCGGACCGGGGTTTACGTGTACGACCAAACGAACCCGGCGACCACGGACGTCGGGCAGCGAGTCTGGTCTGCGTCGCCGTTTCAGCAAAACCCGTTCGATCCGTTCTTCGTCGATCTGCCCTGCTACGGCGCGACCACGGACAGCAATCTGCCGGCCGGCAGCCAGATCGGCTTCAACATCCGGGCGGACCTGTTCTACTGGGACGGCAACGGCCCGGTGAACTTCGGCCCTGTTCCCAGCAACGAGCAGCTCAGGATCAAGTACGGTTTCCAGTCGCGGATTGCCGGTACGGGCACCGGCTTCGTCGCGGGCTTCAACTTCCAGACCGTCCCGGGCGACGGCGCGTTTCACCGGCACCTCAGCTACTTTCTGCTGGGCGCCGACGGCAACAGCGTCCCGGCCGACCAGGACGGCGTGCAGGCCACGGACGGCATCTACCTGCTGGAACTCGAACTCACCAGCACCGCCGCCGGCGTGACCAAGTCGGACCCGGTCTGGATCGTGTTCCGCAACTTCCCGCCGAGCCGGACGAACGCCGATTCGCTGCAGTGCATGGCCTTGAACTTCGCGGCCCATCGGCTGGCTTTCGATCGCGCGGCGGCCGACATCGACTTCGACCGCGACGTGGACCTTGACGACCTGGCCTACTTCCAGGCCTGTTACACCGGCCCGCAGGTGCCCTGGTCC
The DNA here is from genome assembly GCA_035477895.1 of Phycisphaerae bacterium. Taxonomy (GTDB): domain Bacteria; phylum Planctomycetota; class Phycisphaerae; order UBA1845; family PWPN01; genus JAPKGY01. The sequence goes on along the minus strand of DATIKE010000360.1, from coordinate 12,470 downwards.
GACCCGTGCTGTGAATGGGCGGACGCGGACATCGACGGCGACGTGGACATGATCGACTTCGGCCTGTTCCAGCGGTGTTTTGCCGGTCCGAATGTCATGGTCGCCCCTCAGTGCACGGAATGAGACACGGGCCGTTGGTCAAATCCCACGACCCCCGATCGGCGTCGTCTCTCCACCTCATCAACGGTTATACTGCCGGCTCAAGATCGCCGCCCCGTTGTCTGAGGAATCGTCTATGTCCACCTCGCGCGATCGTTTCTTCGCCACGGTTCGCCACGAGCGTCCGGACCGCCCGCCGATGGACCTCTGGGCCCGGCCGGAGATCATCCGGGCGCTCAAGCAATACCTCGGTACCGAGGACATCGAAACCGTCCTGGGCGTTGACTTCGCCGAGGTCGGCATCGCCGATCGGTTCCCGGAGTTTGAGCGCAAGACGGCTCCTCCGCGCGGCGGCGACTGGCCGGGCTCGGCCGGCAGATATATCTGGCACGACGAGCGGACCTACGAGGACGGCTGGGGGATCGTCCAGCGCGTCGGACAGGACGGCAAACTCGCACAGTGGATCCGCGGACCCCTGGTCGAGCAAGACGACCTGGAGGCGTACACGTTTCCCGAAGCGGCTTGCCTGACGGAACCAGCCGCGATCGCCGGCCAAGTCGCCGCACTGAAGGCGGCGGACCGGGTCGTGGCCGGCGAGGTCTGCATGCCCTTCAAGCGAGCCTGGCACCTGCTGGGTATGGAGAACCTGCTCTGCGACATGATCGCCAACCGCGAGTTCGTCGAGGCCCTGTACGACCGGATCTACGCTTTCGAAACCGAGCGGGCGGTACGGCTGGCCAGGGCGGGCGTCGACCTGGTCAAGGTCGTCGGCGACATCGCGATGGAGGATCGGCTGATGTTCAGCCCGCGTCTCTTCCGCGAGTTGGACGTGCCGCGTTTGCGGGAGATGATCCGCCGGACTCGCGAGGTCCGGCCCGACGTGCTGTGCTTCTACCACTCCGACGGCAACCTCACCGCGGCCATCGACGACCTGATCGACGTCGGCTTCGACATCATCAACCCGATCCAGCCCGAGTGCATGGACCCCTACGAGATCAAACGCCGCTGGGGCGACCGCATCACCCTCTGGGGCACGGTCAGCGTGCGAACCACGATCCCCCAGGGCACGCCCGAGTCCATCCGGGCCCACGTGCACGAGCGTATCCGCGGCTGCGGCCAGGACGGCGGGTTTGTCCTCGCGCCGGCCAACGTGATCATGTACGATGCCCCGGTCGAGAACGTCATTGCTTTTTTCCAGGCCGGCCGGGACTTCAAGTGGTAAGACGCCGATCGGACACAGGCCGCATCTGACTTGAAGCGACGAGGGAAAATGAAACCGCCGACGAACACAGATGAACGCCGATCCGGACATTCCGCAGGCAAAGTCGCCGCTTCCAGAGAAGAGTTGGATCTCCTGACACGGACCATCATTGGATGTGCCTATCAGGTTTCCAACACGCTCGGCAGCGGTTTCCTTGAGAAAGTCTACGAAAACGCGGTGGTCCACGAACTCGTCAAGGCGGGCGAGGGCCGACCCGCAGAAACCGATTCGGGTTTTGTACGACGGGGTGGCCGTTGGAGACGATATCGCGGATATTCTGGTGGAAGATGCCGTACTGGTCGAACTCAAGACTGTCGGGGCCATCGAGGATATCCACGTCGCTCAGTGCATGAACTACCTCAAGGCGACGGGCCTACGGGTCTGCATCCTGGTCAACTTTGGCAAACCAAGAGTCGAGATCAAACGCCTTGTCAACGGTTTTTGAATCGGCGTCCATCGGCGTCCATCGGCGGTTTCAAATCGCCTTTCCTTCTTGCGGGCCCAGGCTGCGCCGGCAGATGAGGCACCTGTCTCCACGAAGAGGGGACTCAGATCGATGATCCTTGCCGCCGCCAAACTCAACTCGGCTGACTACTTTGTCCTGATCGCCTACTTCGCGGTCAACCTGGGCATCGGTGCGTACTTCTACCGCCACATGCGCGGCATGAAGGACTATTTCAGCGGCGGCCGGTCGATCCCCTGGTGGCTCAGCGGCATCTCGTTCTACATGAGCTGCTTCAGTGTGTATGCGTTCGTGGTTTACTCGGGGCTGGGATACCAGTACGGCTGGCTGCCGATAACCCTGTTCTGGGCGTACATCCCAGCCACGCTGATCGGGGCGTTCGTGTTCGCGCCGAAATGGCGGCGGGCCCGCATCGACAGCCCCGTCGAGTACCTCGAAACCCGCTTCAACGCCGTGCTGCGCCAGCTCACCGCCTGGCAGGGCGTGCCGGTCAAACTAATCGACGACTCGCTGAAGCTCGTGGCAACCGGGATCTTCGTCTCCAGGAGCCTCGGCCTGCCCCTGGAGTGGAGCATCCTCGGCGCGGGCCTGATCATGCTGGCCTACACCTTCGCCGGCGGCCTGTGGGCCGTGGCGGTCACCGACTTCGTGCAGTTCGTGGTCATGATCGCGGCGGTATTGATCCTGGTGCCGCTGTCGCTCGAACGCGTCGGCGGACTGGGCCGATTCATTCAGGACTCACCCGACGGATTCTTCCACCCCGTCTGCCCCAACTATGGCTGGCTCTACGTCGGCTCGATGACTTTCATGTTCATCCTCTCGTTCTCCAGCGTCCACTGGCAGCTCATCCAGCGTTACACCTGCGTCCGCGACGAAAAGGAAACCCGCCGCGTCGGCCTGTGCGTGACATTCCTGCACCTGGTGACGCCGATCGCCATGTTCCTGCCGGCCATGGCCGCCCGGATTTATCTGCCCGCGGACACGGTGCCCGAACAGGTCTACCCCACGCTCTGCACGACCATCCTGCCGAACGGCCTGTTGGGGCTGGTCATCGCCGCGATGCTGGCAGCCACCATGTCCATGCTCAGCGGCGACTTCAACGTCTGCGCCGGCGTGCTGACCAACGACGTCTATCGCCGGCTGATCCGCCCACAGGCCTCGCAGCGCGAGCTGGTCGTTGTCGGCCGGCTCACGACCCTGCTCATCGGGTCCATCTCGATCGGGATCGCCCTGCTGCTCGCCTGGAGATACAAGCACGGCCAGGGCGACGACAGCCTGTTCCGGGCGATGGTCCAGCTCTTCAGCATCGCCACCGCGCCGGTGGCCGTCCCGATGATTGCAGGCCTGATCTCCCGGCGGATCACTCCAAACGGCGCACTAGCGGGTTTCATCGCCGGCCTGGCGGTGGGCCTGCTGATGTTCTTCCAACTGCCGAGTTCGATTGACCTGGGCGGCACGCCCATCCAGAAAGAGAATGTCATCCTTCTGGCCGCCGCTGCCGCCACCCTCGCCGCGACCGTCATCGGGAGTATTCTCTTCGTCATGCGCCCCGGCGAACGCGAACGGGTCGAGGGGTTCATCCGCCGGCTCAATACGCCCATCGGCGAACTGCCCGAGGACCACGAAACCGATCAGCCCGACGGCCGCCCAGCCCGTCGCATCTCGGCCTTCGGCATCTCCGGGCTCATGGTCGTTCTGGTCGGCCTCATCCTGGCCGGCATCATCCCCTGGGTCAGGCCGGGCTCGGCTTTCAGGCTGAACCTGGTCACCAGCCTAGTCCTGTTAACCGTCGGCGCAATCATGATGCTGCACGCCCGCCGGCGTCAGTGACAGCAAACTTTTTCACGGGCCGCCTTTTCGTGGGATTTTTCGGGCGGTTCCTGATACACTTTTCCAGTGAGCTTGGGCCGCTCGACCGGATCGCGGCCGGGTGGGAGGGGTGTCATGTTTTTCGTCGGCCCTGTCGGCCACCATGCGTGACACTCGAAGTCTGTCTGCGGAAGGGGAGTCGGATATGGTGCGCGCCATGCATCGGCAGCCGTCAATACAAAACAGCAAGAGACATGCTGGTGCGAGAATCCCTTCTCGCGCCCCGCTCGCCGATCTGTTTTGGGCTGCGATCGTGGCCATGCTCTTCGCGGCCGCTCCGTCGGCCATGGCTCAGACGAATCCCGCGCCACAGGCCCTTCCGGTCATCCAGAACTGGGGCTCCAGCAGCTTCAGCACGATGCCGGACGGTTTTGCCGCGTGGAACGGCCTCAACGGCGGTACCGTCGACACGCAATACAAGGCCGAGGTCAGCGCCCCCTCCGGAAACGCCACCCTGTTCACCGCGGCGCCCGTCAACGGCGGCACCGGCGGCTGCTACGGCTACGCCGTCTCCAGCAATGCCCGGTTCGCGATTCTGACCAGCGGCAGCAGCCCCAACGGCGTCAATCAGCTCGCCATGGCCATCGACACCACCGGCCGAACCAACATCACCCTGAGCTACGACATGATCAACGTCATCGCCAACACCCGTCTGGTCGGGGCCGTAACCCAGTTCCGGGTCGGCACCAGCGGCGGATGGACGACGATCGGCGGCACCGGCAACCCCTACACCCAGAGCGGCGGCACGCCCGAAACCGTCACTCCCGTTACCCTCACGCTCCCCTCGGTTGCCGAGAACAAGCCCGTCGTTCAGATCCGCTGGGCCGTCTGGCGTCAGAGCGGAGCCCTCGGCAACAGCTCCGGCTTCGGCGTCGATAACATCCTCGTGACCGGCTCGGGCACCACCACCCCGACCATCATCGGCGTCACCGTCCCCGGCTCGCCCTTCAATATCAACGACACCGCGACCGTCACTGTCCGGCTCGACACCGCCCCGCCCGTGGGCACGCCGGCCGAGATCGATCTGTCCAGCAGTGCCTTCGCCAGCCCTGTCAGCCTGTCCATTTACAACCCGGACACGACAGCTCAGACCCAGGTCACGATGATCAGCGCCGGGACCTGGACCGCCACCGCCGCGGCGGTCTCCGGCTGCAGCGGCTCCGCCGACTCCGACAGTTTCACCGTCCTCGACAATCAGCCGGCGCCGCCCTCCGCCTACGCCGGCCCCGACCGTACGATCATTCTCAGCAACGGCTTGGCGACCGAACTCATGATCGACGCCACCGGCAACGATCCCAACGGGCTGACCGGCCTGACCTACGAGTGGACGCCGGCCGGCGGCACCGGCATCGTCGGCTGGACCAGCCGCACCGGCAGCGTCACCGACCCGTCCGTTCCCGGCGACGCGGCGGTCACGATCAACGCGACCGGCCTGTATACCTTCACGCTCACGGTCACCGATCCCGGCAACCTGACCGCCATCGACAGTGTGACCATCAACGCCATCCCGCCCACACCCGAGGGCGCTTACGACGAACCGGCCGGTTATTACGACCCCGCCCGGCCCGGCGGCGTCTGGTACACCGGATCGACCCTCAAGAGCGTCCTGAACACGATCATCGCCGGCCATACAGTACGCTCCTATGACGCCGCCCAGCAGGCCCTCCAGCTCCTCGACCGGGACCCGAATAACTCGGCCAACATCATCCTCATCTACACCGGCGTCTCCGTGCCCAAGGCCTGGGACGGCGGCATCACCTGGAACCGCGAGCATCTCTGGCCCGACAGTCTCAACGGCTCCGGGGCCGCCGACAGCGACCTGTTCAACCTCCGGGCCTGCAATCCGAGCGTGAATAGTTCTCGAGGAAACAAGCCCTACGGTATCGGAACCGGCTACTGGGACCCCAACCAGGGCGCCCCGGCCGACCGGGGTTACTGTTCTCGCAGCATGTTCTACATGGCCACGCGGTACACGAACCTCACCCTGGTCAACGGAATGCCCGCCAACCTCCAGATGGGCGATCTGGCCAAGATGCTCGAATGGCACTACGCCTACCCGGTCAATACCTTCGAGCGCCGGCGAAACCACCTGATCTACAGCTTCATCGACAACCCCGGTTACTACCAGGGAAACCGCAACCCCTTCATCGACCATCCCGAGCTGGTCTGGTCGATCTGGGGCGGTGGTAACAACAACTCGAAAATCTACGTCGGCGCGACCGAACCGCCGACCGGCACCTCCAGCCTCAACGTCAACCTCGGCAGCGTCATCCGCAACAGCCCGCTGCCTTCCGCCCAGAACGTCACCCTCAACAAGGTCGGCTCCCACCCGACCACCTATGACATCCTCATCACCGGTCAGGCCGTCTCAGCCGCCGCCGGCCCGCGACAGGCATTCATCGGCGGAACCCAGACCCGCAATATCGACGCCGGACTGGCTGGTGATACGACCACCGCCGGCCTCAAGACCGGCAGCCTCATCATCGACAACACCGAGATCACCTCCGGCTCCACCGGCCAGGGATCGGCCGACGGCAACGACACCATCAACGTCTCGGCCACGGTGCTCGAACACGCCGAAGGCTCCTTCACCGGCACCAGCAATACCGACACCCTCACCATCGACTTCGGCCGGGTTAATCCCGGCTCTGGCATCCACGGCAGCGGCTTCAGCGTGCACAACCTCGAAGTGGTCTCCGGCTTCACCGCGGGCCTCGACTTGGACGGCATCGACGGCAGCGGCGACACCGCGACCCTCGCCACCGACCTCGCCTCGTTCAGCAATCTTGCTTCCGGCAACAATCAGGCATTCAATGCGTCGCTCGACGCGTCCACCATCGGTGTGTTTCAGGCGGTCTACACCCTGCACGTCTCCGACCAGAACCTGCCCGGCGCGACTGCCGGGACGGACCTGGTGCTGACCCTGAAGGCCGCGGTGCGCTTCGCAGCCGACTTCAATGCCGACGGGTACGTCGACGACCAGGATTTCACCCTGCTGGACAACTGCTTCAGCGGCCCGAACGTGCCCTATGTCACCGGCTGCGATACCCGTGACCTCGACGGCGACGTGGACGTCGACATGGCCGACTTCGGCCGATTCCAGCGCTGCCTGGCCGGCCCCGGCACGCCGCCACCCGCCAATTGCGCCGATTGACTCTGCATCATCTGTGGGTGGGTAAAACCGTAGGGCGGGCTCCGCCCGCCTTCCGGAGCAACATACGGAAATGGCGGGCCGAGCCCGCCCTACATTCTGCGGCAGGCAGGCGCGCGGCACCCTTGACACGCCGCGAACGCTTTACCCCCCCAAAAAAAAATGCATACGAATCCTCACCTTGCAGGTGGGTAGTGCCATTTTCGGTTCGCGAGTTTCCTTGGTTTCCTGCACCGGAGGGGCAACCGACCTGTCTGCGTGCGCGCAGGCAGGCAGTAGCGACGTTCCATCTCTCCGCTCACGGGGTGCAGCTCGCCGCTGCCGGCGCGTTTGCCCCGCTCAGGCAGTGGACGATCCGGGAGAGGTCGGCTGCGTCCACGTCGCCGTCGTTATCGAAGTCGGCGTCCTGGCAGGTGAGCGGCAACACCTGACCAGCACTGGTGAGGCAGGCCTGGAAGTACGCGAAGTCCTCCATGTCGACGTCTCCGTCGCCGTCGACGTCCGGCCGGGCCGGTGACGGCTCGGTGTACAGGACAAGGTTGTTCATCTCCCCGAACCATTCGCCCGTCGCATACGGATAGGCGAAGCTGGTCCGCACCATCAGCCCGACCCCCAGCGCTCGCACGCGATCGCTCTTGGGGAAAACGATTTCGCCCGACGTGGAGGGGGTACCCCCGTACACGTCGTTGGCCCATACCTGGGCGGTCGAGCCGTTGGCCGATCTGCGATCCGCGACCAGCACGACCTTGGCGTTGTCGTAGTTGGTCGTGTACTGAAAAACCGCCTTGCGGATGATGCGGTCTCGCCCCACGGTGATCAATCGCCCGCGCATGGTGTTGGCCCAAGGCCCGACGTTCTGCACCAACTGGAACAGAGGATGATCACCCAGCGCATCGCGAACTTCGCCCGCGTAGTTCAGGCCCTGGCGGGTGTACGAGATGCGGACGTCCGTCTGGTAGTGGCCGTTGTTCGGATCGACTACGACATCGAGTGGCAGGTTCCCCAACTCACGGGCGAGGTCGCCGACCGGCCGCCGCAGCCCATTGTCGTCGAGCAACTCAAGGCGGGGGGGAGTCGAATCCGCCCAGTACCGGTCGCTGTGGATAGTGAACCAGAACCACCGCTCCATGAACGATTGCTGCCGCATCCAGCCCACGAGTTGCCGGGTCAGGATGATGTTGTCGGCCATTGAGCTGCTGCGCAGGGCGCCGAACTCGGTCAGCCAGATCTTCTTGTTCAGGACCTCGGGGTAGGTGAGCAGATCGTTGTAGCACATCAGGATCTGGTCTCGGCAGTAGCGCCAGTCTTCCGCCGCCCAGGGGGTTCCCTGGACGCCCCGCAGGTCGTAGGTGTGGAAATTGAAAGCGTCCTGGGGCGGATACGACACGCCGTAGTTGGTTTCGCCGTACGCACGGTATGTGGGGTTGTTGTACCAGGCCTGGCGGAACTCCTGGTACCAGTCCTTTCCTCTCTGGTAGACGGAGCTGCTGAGAAAGTCCCAGTTCAGGATGCCGGGGCCGATGATCTTGCAGTTGGGGTCGCCGATTTTGAGATTGGTGTGGTAGTGATAGTAAATGGCCGCATAGGTGGCCGCGGCCTGGTTGGCCTGGCCCAGATCGTTGGGCTCGTTGGACATGCCCCACCAGACGGTTTCGCCCGGGTAGGCCGCCGCCGCGGCGGCCGCGTCCGCCTGAATCTGAGCGGCCGTCCGGCTCGCAACCGCCCTCCAGTACATGTACAGCTTGTGGTAGCCTGGGAAAGTCTCCCCCACAGTATTGGGCAGGTAGTCGTACCACCACTTCATCCCGAGTTGGTCGAAGAACTGCCCACCCTGCATCGGCATGATCGGGCCGGGGTAGCCCGACGTTTGTGTTGCGACCACGCCGGTGCGTTCGTCAGGAATCTCAGGCCATATTTGCCCCCAAGCGGATTGGGTCGATACCAACCCGCCCAGAGCCGCCAGCGCGACGCTCAGCCGCCAGAGTAAACGCGACATACCCCCCTCCTCGGCCGGACTTAGCTTGAGGCTGGAAGAGTCAAGCCCGTTTTAACCGACATTTCCCATGACCCCGCCCGACTACACCGTCGGGACGTGTTCAACTATTGTACGGTCCGCCACCCCCCATTGCGCCTGCCCCTGCCCTCACTCATAAAGCCACGGAATGTTGCGCACGACGCTTGGATTCGTGCCCGTCCACGGGACAAGATCACCGCGCAGGATCCATTGTGTCCCCGCCGCGACGACCTTGTCGGTGCGATTGACTCCGATCGCGGGAGAAAACAGGAAGTTGAGATAATCCCGCTCGCCGTTGTACTCGCAGTAATACTCCAGCGGCGGCAGGGTGGAATTCACGATGTCGATCCGCAAGGCGAGGTTGAGGTTGCGGCTGGGTCTGGCCAGCGGGCCGATAAATGCCAGCCCGTCGGTTGAGGATACCAGGGCGGTGTTCGGCAATGGATAGACGCCTTGCGAGGACGACGCTCCATCGGCGTAGATGTTCGATGGCGTTATCGTGTTGTAAGGCGGAAACGGGCTGATGGAAACCACGCTATCATTGAGGGCCAGTTTGTAATACAAGTCGGGCTGGCTGATTTCAAAATAAAGCTGGCCGGGGTCCAGGTCGCATTCCACCTGCGTCATCAGAAACTGACCGCCGGTATCATCGTAGCCCAGGGGCTGAAGTTCCTTGTACACGGTAATCACGTTCCTGACGCCGATTCCCTTGGGGCTGATGAAGTAATCGACCTCGCACTGATAGAACGGGTCGAAGCAGAAGGGAACCTGGGTCACAACGTGCAGAACCACGAGATCATCCCTCGGCTGGTCGATGGTGGATGAACATTGGGCCAGCGGATTGCCGGGAACACCGGACCAGAGCATCCATCGTTTGTCCATGTAGTTGAAGCCGGACCAGAAGCCTTGCCACTGGAGCATGTTCCCGTTCGCATCGCGGTGACCGAAGGGGTACTCGGCGCTGTGCCCCTTGGTCGCGCCGCCGCTGTTGCTGGCAGACCCCGGTGCTCCTCCACAGAAGCCCCCGATCAGATTCACCCCCTCCACCCAGAAGTCGGTGAATGTGTTCCCGGCATGGTTGTAGACCGCCAGGAGTTGGCCGCAGTTGTAAATGTACGTCTTGCCCTGGTTCGTCTCGTAGGTGAGAACGTCGTCGCAGGGCCGGCACCCGCCGGCAAACAACGCAGCCGCCAACGTCGCTGCAACGAATAGCGAACGGTATCGCGGGTGCATGCCGGTCTTCGCATGGAATCGGTTCATGGCTTAGACTCCTGAATTGCTCTGCGAGACGGGCACGGAGCACCTCCCGGGAAGGCTCGGATACCCCGCCGTCGAACCGTCTTCCATTATTGTACGCCGCTCCTTCCCCGATGCGCATGGCCCCTCTCTTGGCTTGCTTCTTGCCCCCCGCCCGGCAACACAGCACCAGGCACTGATTGAACGGCCTGTCAGTTGGGGCGATTGGATGCCTGGGTCAGAGCCTTGATGAACTCAGGGTTCACGGCCCCGCCCAACTCCCTACATTTGTGGACGTCGAGCCAGGCCTTGCCATATTCCTTCAGCCCGTAATAAGCAATCGCTCGGTTGTTGTAAGCCCCTGCTTGGTCGGGCTTGAGTTCAATGGCCTTCGTGCAATTGAGGATTGCCTGGGAGAAGTCCCGGAGCGAAAGTTGCGCAAAGCCCAGGTTGTTGTATGCCTCTGCATAACCGGGTTTCAGCTCTATCGCTGAATTCAAATCAAGAATCGCCCTGTTCAGGTTGCCCATGGCGACATTCGCCGTGCCCCGGCTGTAATAGGCCTCTGCGAAATTCGGCCTAACCTCAATGGCTTTACCGTAATCTCGCATCGCGTTCTCTGGACTACCCGCATCACTGTACGTGTTCCCCCGATCAACATAGGCTTCCGCATAATCAGGCTTCTGTTCAATCGCCATGTTGAAATCGCGTATCGCCCGCTCGAAGCTTCGAGTTGCCCTGTATGCATTTCCTCTGCCTCTGTAGGCCTCCGCGTAGTCGGAAAGAACCTCGATGGCCTTGCCGAAATCCTGGATCGCCCGCTCGAAGTTCCCCATGCTGCTGTATGTGTTGCCTCGGTTGTAATACGCCTCCGCGAAATCGGGCTGGAGTTCGATGGCCTTGTCAAAATCCCTGACTGCCAGATCAAAGCTGCGCATGCCGCTGTATGTATTGCCTCGGTTGTTGTGGGCCTTTGCGTGCCGCGGATTCAGCTCAATGACCACACTGAAATCATGGATTGCCTGGTCGGATTTGCCTGTGGCGCCGTAAACAGTCCCTCGGTTGTAATAGCCCTCTGCATACTCGGGGTTCAGCTTGACGGTCGTGGTGAAACAATCGATTGCCTCATTTACTCTTCCCTTCTCCGCCAACACCTTGCCCCAGTTGTTGTGGGCCATCCATGCCCCGGGGTTCCTCTCCAGGGTCTCGATCCAGAGAGTTTCCTCCCCGTCGTATTGGCCGATCTGCCGCCAAGCGAGTACGACCAAGCCTGCCAGCAATGCCCCGGCCGCGACCTTGGCGGTCTTCAGCAGCAGGGGTGTTTGGACCCGCGTTCTCTGAGTCACCCCTACGGCTTTGCGAACAAGCATGGCCAGCAGGGCCGTCAGTCCGGCGATCGGGCCGATGCTCGCCAGGTACTGGAAATGGTCGGCCACGAACGAGTATCGCATCGGGTAGACGTTGATGAAGCCCAGCGCCGGACCCAGCGTGACCACGAAGAACAGCGCGGCGATCAGCGGCTCCCGGCCGATCCGCCGTCGCGCGAACCACAAGGCGAGCAGCGTTCCCAGCGTCGCGGCCGGCCAGAGATACTGCCACGCGACGGACCCGTCGATGTGCCACCGTGGGTAGATGAAGATCAGCGGGTGCGGCCACAGCAGCTTGCCGAGGTAGAACCACACCGCGCGCCCGGCCACCAGGCAGCGCTCGATCCACGACAGCGACCATTCCCTGCCGACCGCCCCGACGTGCATCCGCTCCATCGCCACGGTGACCAGCCCGAGCGCCAGGCCGATCGCGAACATCGGCAACAGCGGAATGATGTCGCGCCATGAGATGCGATCGCGCTTCCACCATAGAATCAGCAACAACGCAACCGGCAGCGTGCAGGCGACGGTCTTGCTGAACAGGGCACACAGGAACAATACCAGGGCGGCGATGTACCAGCGGCGGCGGGTGGTGGTCGGGAGATCCGATTCGCCCGGACGGGCGTACCGGAGGTACGCCAGGGCGGACGCCAGGTAGAACGCGCCGCACAGGACGTTCTTTCGCTCGGTGATCCAGGCGACCGATTCCACGTGGACCGGGTGAATCGCGAAGATCGCGGCGGCCAGCCACGCACCCGGGATCGCCAGCCGCCGGAGCACCAGCCAGAGCAGAACACCGTTCAGCGCCTGGAGCAGAGTGTTCGTCAGATGATAGCCGGCCGGGTTGAGATGCCAGAGCCGGTACTCGATCCAGAACGATGTGAAGGTGAGCGGGTAATACTGCGGCGTGGCCCCGGGCCGGAACCATATCCGACCCAGGCCTTCGATATCATGAAGTGTTTTGTTGTTCGTGACGTAGAAATCGTCGTCCCAGATGTAGCCGCATTGCA